>NZ_CAJMYY010000024.1:0-147605 GCF_905220185.1 Paraburkholderia sp. J11-2
GTTGAGCTCCTGCTCTGCAATTACGCTGAAATATCGATGTCTTGAAGCTGAGCCGGCAAATGCCGCGCCCTCGTCGTTCAGTCACGACGACGAAGGCGGGTATTGGCGTATTGCCGGTGTGGCAGGAACGGAAATCAGGCCTTGGCCTGGCTCGTCGACTTCGCGGAAGCCGCCTGGACGGCAACCGGCGCGGCTTCCTGGACGGAGGCGGCAACGTTCTGGAAATTGCTCTGGGCCGTTTCGATGGCCTGGCGGGTCACGCCGCGCAGCGTTTCGGCGGCATTGTTCACGGCGGCGAACGTGGAGTTCACGGCCGCGATGAACGACTCCGCGCCAACGGGCGCGTTTTGCGTCAGGCCTTCGGAAAAGGCCTTGAAGCGCTGCTCCTGCTCGCCCGATTGCACCTGGGCGGCCTGGATGAGCTCGTTTTGGGTCGTCGTCGCGATGTCGACGAGGTGGCGACCGTACGACATGGCCTTGGCGGCGGCCTGCTGCGACGCACCAATCTGCTGCGTCAGGAACTCAGTGGGGTTCCCGCTTTGCAGGGCACCCTTGAGCGTCGCTTCGCTTTCGGCAATGGCAGCCTTGCTGGCCTGCACGTTGAGATCGATCACGGCCTGCACGCCCTGGAAAACGGGTTTCGTGAGCGCAAAGAACGCTGCGACGCCGGCTTGGTAGTTCGCGCGGAATTGTTCGGGTGCGGAAACGGACATCAGCTCATGCTCCTTGGTTAGTCAAACTAATTAAAGCGCCAACCCCCGATGGCCTGACTGACGGCTGTATATCTATGTTTGAAAACTAATGCTGCATCGCCGCAGTCAATCTAGAGTGTCCATTCTAAGACAGAAATTTAACAATTTTGTGGCGCTTCTTATTAGGTAAAAACCCTGATCTCAAGTCCTTCGGGTTCGGAACTTGCAGTTGTCAAGCAACATACGTTCCGAATCGAAAAGCACGACGCTGAGCGCGGAAATTGCGTGCGGGATAAACGGCCCGAGCGACGGATTTTTGCGGCGGCGCCGTTCAAGTCATATGGGGACTGTTGACCCCGCTCCGGCTACAACGGGATTGCGGGCCACCGGGCATGATGTGGCATCGATCGGCATAAGGCGTGAATGCCCGACTTCAAACTGGGAAACGACTATGACAGCGCGGCAGAGGGTTCGCATGCGGTTCAACCGTTGCGGACCGCCGGGTCCGGGAAGGCCTTGAACGAACGCGATCCAGACGCAGACCTCGTCGCGCGCGTGGGCGCGCGCGATCCGCTTGCCGTGCGCGCGCTCGTCGCGAGCAAGCTGCCGCGCCTCATCGCACTCGCCACGCGCATGCTGGGCGACCGCAGCGAAGCCGAAGACGTCGCGCAGGAAGCATTCGTGCGGATCTGGAAACAAGCACCGGCCTGGCGCACCGGCGAAGCGAAATTCGACACGTGGCTGCACCGCGTGGCGCTCAACCTGTGTTTCGACCGCTTGCGCGGCCGCCGCGAAGAGACCGTAGACGACGTGCACGCCATGAGCGAGCCAGCACCCGATCCCGCAGGCTCGCCCGACCAGCAGATCGAAGCGCGCACGCGCGACGAACGCGTGCGCGCCGCACTCGCGGCGCTGCCCGTGCGTCAGCGCGAAGCGCTCGTGCTCACTTACTATCAGGAGCTGTCGAACCTCGAAGCAGCCGGCCTGATGGACATTTCGGTGGACGCGCTCGAAAGCCTGCTGGCGCGCGCCCGGCGCACCTTGCGCGCACAACTGGCCGGTGAAGCTGCCGGTAAGGACTCCGTATGACACCCGAACGATTCCACACTCTCGTCGCGGCGTATGGCGCCGACCCGCAGCGCTGGCCGCAGCATGAGCGCGACGACGCGCTCGAGTGGGCGCGCTCACATCGCGCGCAAGCCGACGCGGCACTCGACGAAGCCATGGCGCTCGATAGCTGGCTCGCGCGCGACATGATCGCGCCGCCCACGCGCGCGCTCTTTGAGCAGATCGTTGCGGGCGCACCGGTTAGGCCTGCTGTGAAGCCCGCTGTGAAGCCCATCTCCGCCGCGAAACGCCGCAGCTTTTGGTGGTCCGGCGCGGCGTTCGCGGGCGTGGGCCTCGCCGGAGCGCTCGCGGGCGCGCTGACGATATCGTTTGTCGTGCTCGGCGGCACGACGCCCGCAGCGCCGCACGAGCCTTATCTCAGCACGAGCTTTGGCGGGACGAGTTCGGACTGGAGCGAATCGAACCTCAACGCGGGCGCCGAAGGGAGTGACGAATGAACGGCCGCTCATGGAAGACGATGCTTGTTGGCTCGGTACTTCTGAATGTCTTTCTGCTCGGCGCCATTGCGGGCGGCGCCTGGCGCTGGCTCGCCGTGCGCGACGAGCCGCAGGCACAACCCGCGCAGCGCGTGGCGTTGCGCTTCGCCACCGAGGCGCTTTCGCCGGAACGCCAGCAGCAGTTCGCGCAAGCGCTCAAGTCCTCGCGCCGCGAAGGCCGGGAGTACGCGCGCGACGGACGCGACGGACGGCGCGAGGTGCTCGACCTGCTCGCCGCGCCGCAACTCGACCGCAACGCCATCGACGCCGCGCTCGCGCGCACGCGCACGGCGGATAGCGCGTTGCGTGCGCAAATCGAAAGCGGCGTAGTCGATTTCGCGGCCACGCTCACGCCCGAAGAACGGGTGAAGTTCGTCGAGGGACTCGAAAAGCGCGGCCAGTGGCGGTTGCCTGTGCAGCAGCAAAAGCAGCCGCAACGCGCCGCAAGCGAGGCAAGCGACGCGCAATAAAAAAGTTGACCGGCCGGCGACGGATCACACGGGCGATGACCGTTTAACGGAAATACGCAACGCTCCAGCGAACCCAAGGACCGCGCATGGAAAGCCTTTCGAATCCCCGCGCCGGCGCGATCGCCATGAACCGCTTCGGCCTGGGCGCGCGCGCCGATGAAACGCCGCCCGCCAACCCGCAAAGCTGGCTGCTCGGCCAGTTCGCTGCATATGAACCGTTGCCCGCAGCATGGCGCAACGAGCCGGGTGTGCTGGCGCTCGCCGCCCGCTTCGGCGCCGAGCGCCAACAAGGCATGGCGGACGACGCGGCAGCGAGCGCGGCTTCTGAGACTAGTACGCAAACGAACGGCCAACCCAACGCACAACAAGCCGCGCGCCGCGCGGTCAATCAGGCGATCCGCCGCGAGAGCGTGGGCATCTACCGCAGCGCGGTCAACGCGCGCCTCACGAGCGCCTTGCAGACCGACACGCCCTTCGTCGAGCGCCTCGTGCATTTCTGGTCGAACCACTTCGCCGTTTCGGTGGATAAGGCGCTCATTGCAGGCATTGCGGGCGCATTCGAAAGGGAAGCGATACGGCCGCACGTGCTCGGCAATTTCGCGGACATGCTGGTCGCTGTCGAGCAACACCCCGCCATGCAGCTCTTTCTCGACCAGACGCGCTCCGTTGGGCCCGACAGCCGGGCCGCGCTGCGCGCCGATCAGCGCGACCCCGCGCACAAGCGCGGCCTGAACGAGAACCTCGCACGCGAGATCATGGAACTGCACACGCTCGGCGTGCGCACCGGCTACACGCAAGACGATGTGACCGAATTCGCGCGTGCGCTCACGGGCTGGAGCGTGGCGGGCGTGCGCGGCCCTCAGCCGGGGAATGTGGCCAATGCCGCCGCGCCCGGCAGCTTCGTGTTTCGCCCCGCGCTGCACGAGCCGGGCGCGCGCACCGTGATGGGCAAGCGCTACGATCAGCCGGGCGCACAACAGGCGCTCGCCATCCTCAACGACCTCGCGCATGCGAGCGCCACGAGCCGCCATATCGCGTTTCAGCTCGCGCGCCACTTCGTCGCCGACAATCCGCCGCCCGCACTCACCGAACGCCTTGCGCTGGCCTTCGAACAAAGCAACGGCGATCTTCCCACCGTGTACCGCGCGCTCGTCGAAGCGCCGCAAGCGTGGGCGCCGCTCGATGCGAAGTTCAAGACGCCGTGGGAATGGACCGTATCGTCGATGCGCGGTCTCGGTTGGCGCGAACCCGGCGACATGAATGCCGCGCCGCTGCTCACGCAACTCGGCCAGCCGGTGTGGCGGCCAGGCTCGCCCGCCGGTTACGACGACATCGCCGCGAGCTGGGCCGCGCCCGATGCGCTCGTGCGCCGCGTGGAAGTCGCGCAGCGCTTCTCGGCGCGCGTGGGCGACCGGCTCGACCCGCGCACGCTCGGCAACACGCTCATGGGCGCCACGCTCAGCACGTCTACAGCAAGCGCAGTCGCGCATGCCGAAAGCGCATCCACGGCGATCGCGTTACTGCTCGTCTCGCCCGATTTTTTGAGGAGATAACCGTCATGGTTTCCCGCCGCCATTTCCTGCGCGTCGCTGCCGCTGGCGCAGGCGCGATGCTCGTCGCGCCGCAGATCGTGTTCGCCAGCGTCGCAACCGAGCGCCGCTTCGTGTTCGTGATTCAGCGCGGCGCGGCCGATGGGCTCAACATCGTCGTGCCCTACGCGGAGCCCGCCTATGCCACGCTGCGCGGCCCGCTCGCCATCGACATCGACCGCGCCACGAAACTCGACGGCACGTTTGCGCTGCATCCCTCGCTCGTACAACTGGCGCAGATGTATGGCGAAAAGCAGGCGCTCTTCGTGCATGCGATCGCCTCGCCGTATCGCGACCGCTCGCACTTCGACGGTCAGAACGTGCTGGAAACGGGCGGCCGCGCGCCTTACCAGGTCAAGGACGGCTGGCTCAACCGGCTCGTCGCCATGCTGCCTGCCTCGCGCGAAAACGCCATTGCGCTCGCGCCCACCGTGCCGCTCGCGCTGCGCGGCCCGGTACAGGTGAGTTCGTATGCGCCCTCGGCGCTGCCCGCCGCTTCCGACGACCTGCTCACGCGCGTTTCGGCGCTTTACGAAGCCGATCCGCAACTGCGCTCGCTGTGGATGTCGGCGATGAACGCACGCGGACTCGCCGGCGACGCGAGCGCGCGCCAGGACCCCGCGAGCGTGGGCAAGCTGGCCGCGAGCTTCCTCGCGCGCCCCGATGGCCCGCGCATCGCCATGATCGAAACCAGCGGATGGGACACGCACAGCGCACAGAATGCGCGGCTCGCGAATCAGCTCAAAGCGCTCGACACGATGCTGGCCTCGCTGCGCGACGGCCTCGGTGCCGCGTGGGACAAGACCACGGTGCTCGTCGCGACGGAGTTCGGCCGCACGGCCGCGGCGAACGGCACGGGGGGCACCGACCACGGGCAGGCTTCGGTGGCGATGCTCGTGGGCGGCGCCGTGGCTGGGGGGCACGTCCAGGCCGACTGGCCGGGGCTGCGCACCGCGGATCTCTATGAGTCGCGCGACCTCAAGCCCACCGCATCGCTCGACGCATTGATCGCGGGTGCTGCCGCGGAAAGCCTTGGGCTCGATCCGCAGCGCACGGCATCGACGCTATTTGGTGAAGCAGGTGCGAAAAACGCGGCTACGGGTTTGATCAGGGCGTGAACGTTTCAAGCAGACAAACCCAGCGTTCAGCGGTTAAATCGCATCCAGCGGATAAATCGGCCGCCGCACCTTCCTGAATTCAAGCTTCCCGTAATCCGAAGTCGTGACGCCCACGCCCGCGCATTCGATCACCTCGCGCGCCAGGTCGCCGAAGCCGGCACGCCAGTGCACGCGGCTTTTCAGCACGATATAGCGCTTTTGCGTCGGGTCGACGCCCACTGAAGAAAGGCAGTTCAGGTCGAACGGCTCCTGATGCGCCGATACCACCACGATCTCCACCTTGCCGGTATCGAGCACCACAGTAGGACCGGTATTGTTGAGCGCGCCGCGATACATCGGTCCGCGATTGCGGAACACGCCGTCGAACACGAGTTTCACGCGCGCCGTCACTTCGATGGGGCGGCTCGTCTCCTGCAATGCAGGCATCGGCAGCTTGCCGCCTAATGAGAGCGTGACGTCATTGCCGATGCCCGCCGCGATCGCCAGCTGCACCGCTTCGGGATCGTAGATCGCATAGAACACTGCGTTGTCGAGGCCTTGTTTCAGGACCTCCGCCAGCACCTCGGTGGTATCCATCGTCCCGCCCGACGCTGTGTTGTCGCAATGGTCGAGCAGCACGAGCGGGCCAGCCGTCGTCGAAGCCTTTGCGCGCGCGACCGATTCGGCCAACGGCTCGCTTGCATAGAGAAACTGCTCGCGCTCGCGCCACGCTTCGTCGAGCAGCGCGTCGCGCAATTCGCTCGCTTTCGCTTTGTCGCCATCGGTGCAGACCACGACACTCAGCCCCGCGTTTTCGATATCGGCGTTCGGAAAGCCCACGAACAGCGAGGCCGCCAGCGCATCGCCCTGCTCGTACCTCATGCAGCGCGCCTGCAGCGATCGGTTCGGCTCGGCGTGCGTGCCCTGACGCATCACGTGAGGCAGCATCGGCTTGTTGCCCCACGCCATGACCGGCTTGATCTCGCCCGCGATCGCACGCGCGAGTATGCGCGCCGCGCGCAATCCGGCCTCGTACATGTCGACGTGCGGATACGTGTGATAGCCGGTGACGACCGTCGCGTGCTTCACGATGTCGTCGTAAAGATTCGCGTGCATGTCGAGTGTCACGCCCACCGGCGTATGCGGGTCGATCTCACGCAGGCGGCGCAGCAGCGTGCCTTCACCGTCGTCGAGCGATTGCGTGACCATGGCGCCGTGCAGATCGAGCAGGATGCCGTCGTAGCCGCCCTTCGCCACCTCGTCGAGAATCAGTTGCGTGATGCGGCGGTAAGCGTCGTCATGCACGGGGCCGCTCGGAAAGGCGTCGGCGGCAACCGGCAGCACGATTTGCGCGCCGAGTTCGTCGGCCACGTCGATGTAGGCGCCCAGCGCGCCGCCCGTGCCGCGGTAGGCTTCGAGCGCCTGCTCGCCCGCGACCGCGCCGCCCGTGCGGCGAAAGAACCGCTCGAACGGCGTGGGGACCGGCGAAAACGTATTGGTTTCGTGTTTGAACATCGCGAGCAGCAAACGCATGAAGGTTTCCTTTCGATGTGGAGGACGTTTCTTCGCACTGCCTGGCTAGTTATAAAAACCCCGATGTATTGCCAACGCCTGGTCGACTTTCAATCCGCGTGCCATTGCCTGTCGGCATCGAGCGGATACACCGGGCGCGCGAGCCGCTCGTACTGAAAGAGACCGTAATCGGAGCCGGTCACGCCGCGGCTGTCGCATTCCACGAGCGCAGCCGCGATCGGCACGAACACCGGACGGCAATACATGCGCGACTTCAGCAGCAGAAAGCGCGCACGGCGCGGATCGATGCCCACGCTTTCGAATACGCCGAGGTCCCAAGGCTCGTGGGTGCGCTCGGTCACGACGAGCGTCGCGGCGCCGATATCGAGCACCGCCGCGCGCCCCATGTACGCGCGCTGCCCCGTGTAGGTCGGGCCGGTGATCACATATTCGCCGTCGGTGATCGCACGCACCACGCCCGTCGCCATGAAGGGCGCGCGCGGTGCGGCGCCATCGCGTGCGAGCTTGTTCCCAACGCCCAGCGTGACCTTGGCGCCCACGCCCGCGTCGATGAGCGCCGCCACGGCCTGCGGGTCGCATAGCGGGCCGCTCACCATGCCGGTCAGTCCTTGCGCGAGCGCGGCTTCGAGCAGGTCCATCGTGTCGCAGGTGCCGCCCGACATGCAGTTGTCGCCGTGGTCGAGCAGCAGCACGGGTTTGCCGGCATCTTGCGCCAGCTGCGCCGCCTGAGCGACCGACGCTTCGAGCGGCGCGCTGCGATAAACGAATTCGCCGCGTTCGTTCCAGATCTGCCGCGCGATGCGCTCGGCAACCGCATCGGCGGCCGCCGCGTCACCGTTGCCCACCACCACCACGCTGATGCACGGCGCGGGAATGTCCGCAAGCGAAAAGCCCGCGAGCACCGAAACGGCCAGCATGCCCTGCGCCTCGGCCTCGCGCGCCGCTTCGACGGCGCGGTGCATGGCGCCTTCGGCGCTCGCGCTGCGCAGCGTCGAAGTGAGCAGCGGCGGCTGCCGCCACGCCAGCACGGGCTGCGCGCGACCATGAATGCGATCGAGCAGCAGGCGCGCCGCGTGTTCGCCGGTCTCGTACATATCGACGTGCGGATAGGTCTTGAAGCTCACGATCACATCCGCGTTGTCGATCATTTTCTGCGTGACGTTGCCGTGCAGATCGAGCGCGACGGCAATCGGCGCCTCGGGCAGCGCGGCGCGCACGCGTGCGAGCAGATCGCCCTCGCCGTCCGCCGATTGCTGCGCCACCATCGCGCCGTGCAGGTCGAGCATCACCGCGTCGCAGCCGGGGGCAGCCGCGACGATGGCGTCGCAGATCGCATCGTAGGCATCGGCGGCAACGGGGCCGCTCGGATTCGCCGAAGCCGAAACGGGTGTGACGAGTTGCGCGCCTTCGCGCTCTGCCGCGTCGATGAACGCTGCCATCGCCGTGCGCATGCCCTTGTTCTCGCGATACGCCGCTTCGCCCCACGCGGGGCCGTCGCCGCCGAACGCCGCAAGCGGCGTGGCCACCGGCGAGAACGTATTGGTTTCGTGATTCATTCGCGCGATCAGGATCTTCATGCAGCGTCCTCCTCACGCACAGCAGCCACGCCCGCCGCCGCCAGCATCGCGTGCAGCAGCACGTTGCAGCCGGCCTCCAGATGTTCGGGGCGCGCATCCTCGATTTCGTTATGGCTGATGCCGTCCTTGCAGGGCACGAAGATCATGGCCGTGGGCGCCACGCGCGCGAGATACACGGCATCGTGTCCCGCACCGCTCACGACGTTCATGGCGGAAAGGCCGAGCGTTTGCGCGCCCGCTCGCACGGCGTCCACGAGCGCGGGATCGAAGGGCTGCGGGGGAAAGTACACGACCTGCTCCACGTCGATGCTCATGCCGGCCTGACGCCCTGCCTCGCTGCACGCCGCGCGCAATTGCGAGTCCATTGCGGACAGTGCCGCGTCATCGGCGGCGCGCAGGTCGACCGTCAACGTCACGCGGCCCGGAATCACGTTGCGCGAATTGGGATGCACGTCGACCCAGCCCACGGTGCCTCGCCCATGCGGCGCGTGCGCAAGCGCAATGCGGTTCACCTCTTGAATCAGGCCCGCTGCAACGAGCAGCGCGTCGCGGCGCGAATCCATCGGCGTGGGGCCCGCATGCGCTTCCATACCGTGCACCGTCACGTCGTACCAGCGTTGACCGAGCGCGCCCTGCACCACGCCTATCGTCTTCTCGTGCGCTTCGAGCACGGGCCCCTGCTCGATATGCGCTTCGAAATACGCGCCCACACGATGCGGCGCGAAGGGTCCCGCGCCCGCATAGCCGATCTTCGCAAGCGCTTCGGATACCGAAACGCCGTCCCGATCGCGCTGCGCGAGCGCGTGCTCGAGTGTAAACGCACCCGCGAACACGCCCGAGCCCATCATCACCGGCACGAAGCGCGAGCCTTCCTCATTGGTCCATACGGCCACTTCGAGCGGCGCGAGCGTGCGCACGCCCGCTTCTACCAGCGTGCGCAGCACTTCGAGGCCCGCCAGCACGCCGTAGTTGCCGTCGAACTTGCCGCCTGTGGGCTGCGTGTCGATATGGCTGCCGGTCATCACGGGCGGCAGGTCGTCGCGCTCGCCCGCACGCCGCGCGAAGATGTTGCCGATGGCATCCACGCGTATCGTGCAGCCCAACTCTTTCGCCCACGCCACGAACAAATCTCGCCCTTCACGGTCGAGCGGCGTGAGTGCGAGGCGGCACACGCCGCCCTTTTCCGTTGCGCCGATCTCGGCCAGCCGCATGAGGCTGCCCCACAGGCGAGCGCCGTTCGTGCGCAGGCGGGCGAGCGGCTCGCGAGTCATTTCCTGAACTTGCATCGATTGGGTTCCTTGCTTGAATGGGAGGCGACGTTCAAACCACGCCCACGCCCAGATAGCGGTCCTTGACCGTATGATCGGCGGCGAACTCGGCGTTGCCGCCCGTGTAGACGATCACGCCCTGCTCGATGATGTAGTGACGGTCGGCCAGTTGCGTGCACACTTCGAGGTTCTGCTCGACCAGCACGATCGCCACGCCCGCTGCCTTGATCTGCTTGAGCTGGTCGACGATCTCCTCGACGATCACGGGCGCGAGGCCTTCCACGGGTTCATCGAGCATCAGAAGTCGTGGATGATTCATGAGCGCGCGCCCGATCGCGAGCATCTGCTGCTCGCCGCCTGATAACTGCGCGCCGCCGTTCTTGCGCCGCTCCTTCAGGCGCGGGAAGATCCGGTAGATGTCTTCGAGCTGCCACGGCGAATCCTTGCGCGCGCCAAGGCGCAAGTTTTCCTCCACGCTCAGCAAACGGAAAATGCCGCGATGCTCCGGCACGAAGCACAGGCCAGCCGCCGCGATCCGGTGCGCCGGCTGTCCGCTAACCGTCTTGCCGGAGAAGTCGATCACCCCGCCACGCGGCGCCACCACGCCCGCAATCGTCTTGAGCGTCGTGGACTTGCCGGCGCCGTTGCGGCCTAGCAGCGTGACCGTTTCGCCCTCGTTCACCTGCAGCGACACGCCCTGCAGAATATGGCTCTTGCCGTAGTACGCGTGAATATCCCGCACGTCGAGCATCATGCGCGGCCTCCCGTAATCATGTTGCCGAGGTAGGCGCTGCGCACGCGTTCGTCGCCGCGTATTGCATCCGGTTTGCCCTCCACGAGCACGCGGCCCTGCTGCATCACTGTGATGGTGTCGGAGATGTCCATGACGATGCCCATGTTGTGCTCGATGAGCACGACCGTATAGTCGTCGCGCAGGCCGCGGATCAGCGTCTTCATGTCGTCGAGATCGTCGATGCCCATGCCCGAGGTGGGCTCGTCCAGAAAGATCGCGCGCGGCCGCGCGGCCAGCGCCATGCCCACTTCGAGGCGCCGCTGCTGGCCATGCGAGAGCGCACCCGCCGCCGTATCCGCATGGCGTTGCAGCGCGAGGCGCTCCAGCACGCGCTCCACCGTTTCCGCATGGGCGAGCGCGCCGTGCGGCGGGGTCCAGGCGTTGAGCGCACGGCGCGCCTGAACACCTTGGGCCGCCACGCGCAGGTTCTCGCGCACGCTCAGGTTCTGAAACAGGCTCGTCACCTGGAACGAACGCGCAATACCGCGCCGCACGCGTTTGTGATCGGGCTCGCGCGAGATGTCGTGGCCATCGAATACGATGGTGCCCGAAGAAATCGGCACCGTACCCGTGAGCACGTGAAAGAGCGTGGTCTTGCCCGCGCCGTTCGGCCCGATCACCGAATGCACCGTGCGCGGCGCGATGCGCAGGTCCACGCCCGAAAGCGCCGTGAATTTGCCGTAGCGCTTCACCACGCCGCGCGCCTCCAGAATCGCTTCGCTCATGCCTGCTCCTTGCTGTGCGCATCCGCGCCTTCTGTGCGCCGCAGCGCGACCGCCACGCGCTCACCCAAACCCCACAGACCGCGCTGCATGAAGAGGCTCACGGCGATCAGCACGAGGCCGAGCAGCAACAGCCAGCGCGGCCAAAGGGTGGAGAGCCAGTCGGCAAAGAGCACATAAAACGCCGCACCGATTACCGAGGCGAACAGGTTGCCGCTGCCGCCTATCACCGTCATCAGCAGGATCATTTCGCTCGTGTGATAGTCGATGTTGGAGAGCGGCGCGATGCCGGTCATCATCGCGTGCAGCGCGCCGGCGAGACCGGTGACCGCACCCGAGATCACGAACGCCATCAGCTTGAAGCGGCTCACGTGATAGCCCGCCGCACCCGCGCGCGCCTCGTTGTCGCGAATCGCGAGCAGCGTGCGGCCGAATACGGAATGCGACACGCGCACCATCAACGCGAACACGACCACGAACACCACCGCGACAAAACCGTAGTACTGCCACGGCGAATCGAGCGCGACGAGTGCGTGCGAGCCGATTGAAAGCGCCGGACGCGGGATGTCGAGCAGGCCGTTGTCGCCGCCGGTGATATCGGGCAACGAATAGGCGAGAAAGTAGAAGAGCTGGCCGAACGCGAGCGTGAGCATCACGAAGTACGTGCCGCGCTGGCGTATGGAGAACCAGCCGACCATCGCCGCAGCGAGTGCACCCAGTACGGCCGCAGCCGCCAGCGCCACGAGCACCGAAGGCACGCCGTGCGTGAGCAGGATGCCGGCGGTATAGCTGCCAAGGCCGAAGAAAATGCCCTGTCCGAACGAGAGGAGCCCTGTAAAGCCCAGCAGCAGATTGCAGCCCAGCGCGGCGAGTGCGAACACGAGCACTTCGGTCGCGAGCGACCCCGAGCGGATGGTGAGCGGCAAAGCGCACACCACGACGATGGCAAGCAGAACATAACGATAGCGCCGCAGCAGGCCGCCAGTCCCGGCCGCATCGGGTGTGCCCGCGCCAGTGGCGAGCTTTGTCGATTCGATCATGCGGCCCTCCCGAGCAGTCCGTTCGGACGCAGCAGCAACACGGCCGCCATCGCCACGTAAATCATGAGCTGCGCGCCTTGTGGCCAGAGCGTGCTCATGAGGCTCTGCACAATGCCGACCAACAGGCCGCCCACCAGCGCGCCGAGAAAGTTGCCCATGCCGCCCACCACCACCACGACGAAGGCCACGCTCAACGCCTCGAGCCCCATGAACGGATCGACGCCGCGTATGGGCGCCGCCAACACGCCCGCGAGTGCCGCCGTGGCCGCGCCGAGTGCGAACACGAGGCTGAACACGCGTGTGACATTGATGCCGAGCAGCGACACCATTTCGGACGACTCACTGCCCGCCCGCACCGCGCTGCCAAGCCGCGTGCCTTCGAGCACCCACCAGAGCAGCACGGCGAGCACGGCGGTGAAGCCGATCACGAACAGACGGTACTTCGGATAAACGAAGCTGCCCCAGATCACCACGCCATTGAGCGCGTCGGGCACGGCCACGTTGTCGCCGAGCGGTCCCCACACGAGAATCGCGCACTCCTGGATCACCAGTGCGAGCCCGACGGTGGCGAGAATATGGAACTCGTGCTGCTGCGCATAGATATGCCGCAATACGAGTTTCTCCACGATCCATGCCAGTGCGCCCACCACGATCGGCACGATCGCGAGCGAGAGCCAGAAGTTGCCCGACCACTGCAGAAACTGATAGCAGCAGTACGCGCCGAGCAGGTAGAACGCGCCGTGCGCGAAGTTCACGAAGCGCAACAGGCCAAAGACGATCGAGAGACCGACCGCCAGCAGGAAATACAGCATCCCGACGCCGATCCCATTGATGATCTGCAGCAGATAGACATTCATGGCTTGCGTAGCGTAGAAGTGACGAGCGAGCGGCAAGCGGGGCCGCCATGAAACCTCAGGCGATCTTGCACTCCGTCTTGTCGAGCGGCAGGAACGACTGGCCCGAGCTGACGATGTCCACGTAGTCGTCGGCATTCTTCATCGCGGACTTCTTCTTGCCCTTCAAAAGATAGTAGTTCTTGAGCACCTGGTGGTCGCCCTTGCGAATTTCTTCAGGGCCCGTCAAACCCGCATACTTCATGCCTTCCAGCGCGGCAACGACTTTCTTCGGATCGGCACTGCCCGCCTTCACCATGCCGTCGAGCAGGATCTTCGAGCAGATGTACGAGCCCGCGAGGCTGTAGTTGGGGTTGGCCTTGAAGGCTGCCTGGGTGCGCTGCACGAGGTCGTGATTGAGCGGCGTGTCGATGCCGTGCCAGTATTGCGCGCCGAAGTACACGCCGTCGCACAGGTCCGGGCCGAGCGCCTCGAACTGTTCGAGACCCGAGGCCCAGGCCATCAAGATCGTGCAGTTGTTCTTCATGCCGAAGCTCACGGCCTGGCGCAGCGTATCGGAGGACTGCGAACCGAAGTTGAGAATGAGCAGCACGTCGGGCTTGGCCGCCACCGCGTTCGTCAGATAGCCGCTGAATTCCTTCTCGGTGAGCGAGTGATAGCTGTTGCCCACGTGCTCGATGCCCTTCTCCTTGAACACGTTCTTCGCGGCGGTGAGCAGGCCTTCGCCGAACACGTATTGCGGCGTGATCGTGTACCAGCGTTTGGCCTTCGGCTGCATCTGGATCAGCGGGCGCACGGTCTGCTCGATCGCGCCGAAGGTCGGCACCGACCAGCGGAACGTGGCGGCGTTGCAGTCCTTGCCCGTGATTTCGTCGGCGCCGGCCGTGGTGATGAACACGCCGCCGCTCTTGTCGACTTCCTTGCCCATGGCAAGCGCTTCGGACGACAGCACGCCGCCCGCGAAGAAGCGCACGCCCTTTTGCTGCTCGATCTCCTGCACGCGGCGCACGGCCGTGGCGGGCTTGCCCTCGGTGTCGAGCGTGGTGTAGTCGAGCGGCAAGCCGAGCACCTTGCCGTACTGCTTGACCGCGAGCTGCATGCCGAGATCGGCGTACTTGCCGTTGGCCGCGAACGGCCCCGACATCGGCACGGGGCACGCGAGCTGCACGCCGGCCGCCCCCTGTGCGAACGCCCGGGAGGACGAGAGGACGCTCAGCGCGCCCGGCATGGCCGACAGCGCGGCCAGTTTCAACAGTTCTCGGCGATTCAAGTTGAGGCTCCTTGTGGGGACACACAGACACGAACGACGCGGCAGACTGCAAAACCGTACCGGCGCCAGCGAGACGGCCTGCGAGACGGTGATTTCTATTTATCATGATAAATAGAATGAACCCGATGCTAGGTATAATTAATTGCAGTGTCAATCCGTCAAAAACCTCGTCGGCCTGGCCACGCCTTCTCACAAGCGGCGGCGCGGCCGGCGCGAAACAACGAAACCAACATTACGCAGGGAGTCGCGAAGATGGTCACGAACCGGGTCAGATCGGGGACCGCCGTCGAAATCAAGCAGCCCAAGCGCGCCGATCTCGTCGCCGAGGAGATCAAGCGCCTGATTACCGAAAAGGACTTGAAACCGGGCGACCGGCTGCCGCGCGAAGCCGAGTTGCAGCAGCTCTATTCGGTCAGCAAGAGCACGATTCGCGAGGCGCTGAAGTCGCTCGAGGTGCAAGGTCTCATCAAGGTGTCGACGGGGCCGAGCGGCGGGGGCATGGTCGTGGAAGTGCCGCTCGACCGCACGCTGCAATTGCTGCAGAACTATCTGTTCTTCAAGGATGTCTCGATCGACGACATCTATACCGTGCGCCAGCAGCTCGAACCCGAACTGGCCGCGGGCGCCGTGCCGCATCTCACCGAAGCGGACTTTGCCGCGCTCGAGGCGAACATCGAATGCTGCGACGGTGCGAGCGCGCCGCATGACCGCGGCCACCTCGTGCGTCAGCGTCAGGAGGACATGACCTTTCACGACATCCTCGCGGCCGCGAATCCCAATCCGTTTCTGCGCTTTATCTGCGAGCTGATCAACGAAATGATCCGGCAGCTGATCGAGTTCAGGAACGACACGCCGATTGCCGAGCATCGCCGCTTTGGCACTTCGAACGTCAAGATTCACCGCGAGATCGTGAAGGCCGCGCGCGAGCGCGACGTCGAACGTGTGCGCGCGCTCATGGTCGAGCACATGACGGAGGCGCCCAAGCATGTCAAGCGCATGAAAGGCAAGCTGCGCGGGCGGCTGATTCTCGATTCGGAAATCCGCAAGCGCGTGCGTGTGATCACAGGGGCTAGCGCAGCGGACGAAAAGGAGGAGTGAGGCATAAGCGCCCGTCCCTGCGATCGCGCCTGTCATTGACTAGACTGGAATGAGTACGCGTGCTTCCCCACTCGTGAAAGGAGGAACGGAAATGCTCACGCAGCGAACGAAGGACATCGTGAAGGCAACCGCGCCCGTGCTCGCGGATCACGGTTACGCCATCATCAAGCGCTTTTACACGCGGCTCTTCGAGGCCCACCCTGAACTGAAGAATGTCTTCAACATGGCGCACCAGGAACAGGGGCAGCAACAGCAGGCGCTCGCGCGCGCCGTCTATGCGTATGCGGAAAACATTGAAGACCCTTCGAGCCTCGGCGCCGTGCTCAAGAACATCGCCAACAAGCACGCGAGCCTCGGCGTGCTGCCCGAGCACTACCCGATCGTTGGCGAACATTTGCTAGGTGCGATCAAAGATGTGCTGGGCGCTGCGGCCACCGAGGACATCATCTCCGCATGGGCGCAGGCCTACGGCAATCTCGCCGACGTGCTCATGGGCATGGAATGCCAGCTATATGAAGGTTCCGCCGACAAGCTCGGCGGCTGGACCGGTTGGCGCACGTTCGCCGTGCGCGAGAAGCGGCCCGAAAGCAGCGTGATCACCTCGTTCGTGTTCGAACCGGCAGACGGCGGCCCGGTCGCGAACTTTGAGCCTGGCCAATACATCAGCATCGGCGTGAACGTGCCGGCGCTCGGCTTGCAGCAGATCCGGCAATACAGTCTTTCCGATATGCCCAATGGCCGGACCTACCGCATTTCCGTGAAACGCGAGGCCGGCGGCCCACAGCCGGCCGGCTATGTTTCGAATCTGCTGCACGACCATGTGAACGTGGGCGACGAGGTGAAACTGGCCGCGCCCTATGGCAGTTTCCATATCGACGTGAACGCGCATACGCCTATCGTGCTCATCAGCGGCGGCGTGGGCCTCACGCCGATGATCAGCATGCTCAAGCGAGCGCTTCAGGATCCGCAGCGCAAGGTGGTATTCGTGCATGGCGCGCGCAATAGCGGCGTGCACGCGATGCGCGACCGTTTGCGCGAGACCGCCGCCACGAACGCCAACTTTCAGCTAGAGATTTTCTACAACGAGCCGTTGCCCGGCGACGTGCAAGGACGCGATTACGACTATGCGGGGTTCATCGACATCGGCCAGATCAAGCAATCGATTCTGCAACCCGACGCCGACTACTATATTTGCGGTCCCATTCCCTTCATGCGTATGCAGCACGATGCGCTAAAGCATCTCGGCGTTCACGAAGCCCGGATTCACTACGAAGTCTTCGGGCCGGATCTTTTCGCGGAATAGGCTTTCGTGCCGGCAAGCGCGGCCCAAAGGCCGCGCTTGCCGTCTCCATCGCTCAGAATCCAAACACCTTCAATGCGTTGCCGCCGCGCACCGCATCGCTTTGCGCCTTAGGCAAGCGCGCGGTATTGGCAAACGCACCGCGCGTGTCATGCACCTGATGCGGCCAGTCCGTGCCGAACATCACCTGGTCCGCGCCCACTACCGAAATCAGGAACTCGAGCGACGCCGGGCTATACGTGATGCAGTCGTAGTAAATATGGCGCAGGTAGTCGATGGGCTTGCGCTTCATCTGGCGGCGCTGCGCAATTTCCACGTCGTCGCCCTTGCCGAAGCGGCCCGCGAGATACGGTAGCGCGCCGCCCGCATGCGAGGCGATGATCTTGAGGTTCGGATACTGGTCGAAGAAGCCTTCGAAGATCATGCGCGTGATGGCGAGCGTCGTATCGAACATGAAGCCCACCGACCAGCTCAGGTCGAACTTCGTCATGTCCATTTGCTCGACGCCCGGCGGATCGGTGGGGTGCACGAGCACCGGCAGTGCACGCCGGTCGATCTCGGCCCAGATCGGCGCGAACATTGGGTCGGTGAGGCTGCGGCCCGCCACGTTGGCGAGCACCATTACGCCGCTCGCGCCATTGGCGCAGGCGCGCTCCAGCTCCCGCACCGCGCGTTGCGGATATTCCCACGGCAGCGAAGCGAACCAGCGGATGCGCTCGGGGTGAGCGGCCTGCCCCTCGGCAATCGTGTCGTTGGTCTCGCGCGCGGCCTGGCAGCTCGTTTCCTCATCGCCCCAGAATACATTCGGGCATGTCAGCGAAACGACCGAAACGTCGATGCCCGCTTCGTTCATGTGCCTGATGCGAAGGTCGAAATCGAAATGGCCCTTCTGCGGAATCACGACCGGCGTGTTGCCGCGAAACACTTCCTGCTGCCCGTCGGGCCGCGTTTGAATGTTGTAGGCGCCGCCGCGCTCCTTGAGCAGTTCGAGCCATTTGTGCGTGAAGATATGGGTATGGACGTCAATGACGGGCATGCTGGTTTCTCCTGTTCGAGATTCGCCGATGGAATGGCTAACGCTTCGTCATCCTTATCGTATGGATCAAAGCATCAGCGTGTATGGATGCGCTGCTCCGCTCAAATGGACGAAGGCGCCGAAAGGTCGCTCAAGTGCGGTGCTTCGCGCTTGAGCATGAACGCGCCAACCAGACCCAGCGCGAAGAACACCGCGCAGAAGTGGGCAGGCGCCATGTTGTTGCCCGTGGTGTGCAGCAGCCAGGTCAGCACGAACGGCGAGAATCCGCCGAAAATCGCCGCGCCGATGTTGTACGAAATCGCGAGGCCCGTGGAGCGTACTTCAGTGGGAAAGAGCGCCGCGAGCGCCGTGGGAATCGGGCTGTTCGAAGCACCGATCAGCAATGCGAACAGCAATTCGACCGTCATGATCGAAACGATGGAAGGCGCGCTCACGATCCAGTAATAGGCCGGATACAGCACGATGAGAAATACGATAAGCGAGCCGCAAATCATGCGGTTGCCGCCCACGCGGTCCGCCATATGGCCGAATAGCGGAATGGTGACCACGCGCAACAGTACGCTCGCCAGCAGTACGTTAAAGGGCAGCGTCACCGGCATGTGCAGATTCTGGACCGAGTAAATCGGCAGATAGGTGATGATCACGTACGCCATGACGTTGAGCGCGGCGCTCAGCGCCGTCGCCACGAATAGCTCGCGCGGGTATTGCGACACCACGCGGCTAAACGGCGCCTTCACGCGCTTGTCGATCTGCTCGAATGCCTCGGTCTCCGGCAGACTGCGGCGAATATAGAAACCCACCGGGCCAATGAGCAGACCAAAGAGGAACGGAATGCGCCACGCCCATGACTCGAGCGCATGCGGCGTGAAGAGATGCGTGAGCGCGCTGCCCATGGCCACGGCCAGCAGCGCGCCAAGCGCCTGGGCGAACATCTGCCAGCTGCCGTAGAGGTTGCGCCGCCCCTTCGGCGCGTACTCGATCAGCATGGCCGTCGCCGTGCCGAACTCGCCGCCGGCCGAAATACCCTGCAGCAGCCGCGCACACAAGACGATTGCGGGCGCAACGAGTCCGAGCTGCTGAAAACCGGGCGTAAAGGCGATCATCGCGGCCGCCAGCGTCATCAATGCGATGACGAGCGTAAGGCCCGCCTTGCGGCCCTTGCGGTCTGCGTACATGCCGAGCAGCACGCCGCCGAGCGGCCGCACGACGAACCCCGCGCCGAACGTGGCCGTGGTCAGCATGAGCGCCGCGTATTCGCTGTCGCCGGGAAAGAACTGTTTGGCGATGATGATAGAGAGAAACCCGAATACGACGAAGTCGTACCACTCCAGTACGTTGCCGAGCGTCGACGCCACGGCGCCGCGCCAGCGTATGCGCGTATCCATTGCTCTCACGACTGTCTCCATGCGGTCAGCTCATGGCTGGCCTGCCTCTATTGGACCTTTAACGACTTCATCGAATCTGCCGCAATGCAATGTAAGGCACTATAGTCATGAAGACAATCGAACAAATTCAATGGCTCCATAAAGTTACTTTATGCAACCGACCATCAAGCAACTGCGCGCGTTCGCGCTTGTCTGCCGCTTCGGGGTGCTCACGCGCGCCGCCGACGAAATGTTCATCACGCAGCCGGCCGTCAGCGTGCTGATCCGGCAGATGGAAGAAGCGCTCGGCATGCGCCTGTTCGACCGTACGTCGCGCTCGCTGCGGCCCACGGTGGCGGCGCAGGAAATCCTGCCCACTGTCGAGCGCATGCTGCGCGACCTCGAATCGATCCAGTCGAGCGTGAAAGAGCTGGCCGGGCGCGAGCGCGGACAGTTGCGCTTCGCCGCCACGCCTTCCATCGCGGCAGCCATCGTGCCGCGCCTCGTGGCCGAGTACCGCGCCCTGTATCCGAACATCGAGGTCTCGATCGACGACGCGGCGCCCGACCGGCTCACCGCCTCCACGCTCACCGGCGACGTGGAGTTCAGCATCGGCACCATCAGCGACAAACCCGAAGGCATTACGCTGCAATGTCTCGCGCGCGACCGGCTTTGCGCGATCTGCCGCAAGGATTCGCCGCTCGCGAAAAAGCGCCGCGTAACGTGGGCCGACGCGCTCGGCTACCCGTGGATCGGCGTGAAGCCGGGCAGCGGCATTCGCGGCCTGATCGACGAAACGCTCTTCGCGCTAGGCGAGCGCAAGGCCATTGAATATGAGGTGGCCTATATGACAACCGGGCTTTCCATGACGCAGGCCGGACTCGGCATCGCGATCTTTCCCGGCATGCTGCTCGGCGCGTTTCCGCACCGCGATCTCGTCGCGCGCAAGCTCGAGGCGCCCGTTGTCACGCGCGACGTCAATCTGATCCGTCGCGCCGAGCACTCGCTTTCGCCCGCCGCCGAGTCGTTCATCGAGCTTTGGTACAAGCGCATCGGCAAGCCGGCGGCCGCCTGAAGCCCGCGCGAGCGCGTCACATCAACGGCGCACCACTTCTGCCGAGCATTCGATGAGCCCGCGTATCACGCGGCTGCGCGTGGAAGCGCGCGACCACAGAATGCCGAAGCGGCGTGGCTCGGTTGCCTCCGGCAGCGGGAGGCGCGCGAGCCGCAAGCCCTTCGTAAGCGGCGTGCCGATATCGGGCACGAGCGAGACGCCAAGGCCGCGATCCACCATCAGCGCAATCGCCATCAGCGAATTCAATTCGAACAGCTCGCGCGGCACGATCTTCGCGCGGCGCAGATACTGGTCGGCCTGCTTGCCGCCGCCAAGCGCGCGGTCGTAGCGTATGAACGGCTCGCGCCGCAGCAGTTCGTGCGGATCGGTCCGCGCGAGCTTTGCAGGCGCTAGCACGACGATGGGCTCTTCGCGCAACAGATGCCAGTCATACGATTTCGGCAGCGCGAACGCGGGGTGCAGGCAGATGGCCACGTCCAGCTCGCCGCGCTGCAAGGCCTCGAATAGCTCCGTCGAGGTGCCAGCGCGAATCAGCAGCTTGACTTGCGGAAAAGCCGCGGCGAAGCGTGCCAGCACGTCGGGCAGCACGCTCAGCAGCGCCGACGTGATGGTCCCCACACGCAGCTCGCCGCCCATTTCCTGCTCCTGCGCCAGCGCTTTCAGCTCGTCGAACCCGCGCACGAGCGAGCGGGCGCGCTCCACGACTCGCTGGCCCGCCTCCGTGGGAATGACGGTACGTCCCGCGCGCATGACGAGCGCTACGCCCAGCTCGCGCTCGAGCGTCTGGATTTGCTGCGCGATCGCGGCGGGCGTTACGCCCACGCGGCGCGCAGCCTCGGCCATGGAGCCGCTCTCCACGACCAGCAGCAGGTTGCTCAGGAAGCCAGTGTCCATAAATGTAGCTTTTCTATGGTTTAAAGATAGATTCGCATAGTTTATCTAAATCGTTGCCGATCGTAGACTGCGCTTCAGTGGTGATCTATACGGAATGCGTGGAAATGAGAAGCAAACTGTTCGTGCCGGCATCGCGACCGGAGCTGTTCGAAAAGGCGCTCGCAAGCGCCGCGGACGCGTTGTCGTTCGACCTGGAAGACTCGGTGGCACCCGCGCGTAAACCCGAGGCTCGCGAGGCGCTGCAAGCCCTGCTGGTTTCGCCCGCGGTGCGTGAGCGCGGCAAGGTGCTGATCGTGCGCGTGAACGCGCTCGACACACCGTGGTTCGCCGACGATATCGCCGCCGTGGTTCAGCCTGGCCTCGATTACGTGAATCTGCCGAAACCCGAATCCGCCGACGACGTGCGCGCCGCCGCCGCCGCGATCGAGCGCGCGGAGCGCGCCAACGGCGTGAGCCGCCCCGTGAAGCTGCTGCTCAACGTCGAGTCGCCGCGCGCGCTGCGCGAGGCCGCGACACTCGCGTGCGCCCATGCACGCGTGGCGGGACTGCAATTGGGTCTTGGCGACTTGTTCGAGCCGCTCGGCATCGCGCGGCGCGATCCGGCAGCCGTGCAGCAGGCCATGTTCAGCCTGCGGCTCGCTGCGGGCGAAGCCGGTGTGTTCGCGTACGATTCGGCTTTCGCCAATATCAAGGATGCCGAAGGATTTCGCGCCGAGGCCGAGTTGGCCCGTGCGCTCGGCTTCCTCGGCAAGAGCTGTATCCACCCGAGCCAGATCGCGCTCGCCAACGACGTGTTCCGGCCTTCCGACGACGAAATCGCCCACGCGCTGCGCGTGGTGGAAGCCGCGCGCAACGCCGAACGTGACGGCGTGGGCGCTTACGTCGTGGACGGCAAGATGATCGACGCGCCTTTCGTCGAGCGCGCCCGCGCGCTCGTGCAAAGCGCCGAGCGGCTTGGACTCGTTGCGCCCGCAACGTCGAGCGAGGTGCGCCAATGAACTCGCTGCCCGAAATGAACGCCGCGCCGCGCGGCCCGCTCGCTGGCGTGCGCGTGCTCGACCTGAGCGCCTATATCGCGGGCCCGTATGGCTGCACACTGCTCGCCGATCAAGGCGCGGACGTCATCAAGATCGAACCGCCCACGGGCGACAACCTGCGCAAGTACCCTTCCACGCTCGAAGCCGAAAGCCGTGCCTTTCTCGGCGTGAACCGCGGCAAGCGCGGCCTCGTGCTCGATCTGAAGCAAGCACGCGCGCAAGAGGTGCTGCTGTGCCTCGTCAAACAGGCCGACGTGCTCGTGCACAACTTCCGGCCCGGCGTGCCAGCACGCCTGGGCATTGCCTGGGAACAGCTGCGCGAAGTGAATCCGCGGCTCATCTACTGCGCGGTCACCGGCTACGGCGACCAGGGCCCGAACAAGGACAAGGCCGGCTACGACCAGGTGCTGCAAACCATGACGGGCATGTGCACGTTCCAGGGCAAGCCCGGCGGTCCGCCCGAGATTCTCTATGGCTCGGTGGTGGACTATTACGCCGCCGCGCTCGTTGCGGCAGGGGTCTCCTCCGCGCTGTTCGAGCGCGAACGCAGCGGCGCGGGCCAATATGTCGGCGTTTCGCTGTTGCGCAGCGCGCTCACCATGCAGTCGGCGCGCATGATCTGGGCCGACGGCGAACCGAAGGACATAGGCCGCGACATGCGCTCGGGCGGCATTACCGGCATTCATCCCACGCGCGAAGGCTGGCTCTACATCTCGGCGAACACGCCGCATTTCTGGCAGGCGCTCTGCGAAAAAACCGGGCTCGCTGCACTCGCGCAGGACCCGCGCTACGATTCGGTGCGCAAACGTGCGGAGCATCGCGACGAGATCGTGCCGCAACTGCACGCCGCGTTGCAGGCGCGCAGCGCGCTCGAATGGGAAGCGCACTTCGGCGAGGCGGTGCCCTGCGCGGCCGCGCGCACGGTCGAAGATATGTTCGACGACCCGCAAGTGCTCGAGGAAGAAATGGTCACGCGCTACGACTATCCCGGTGTGGGCGCGTATCGCGGCTTTCGCGAGCCGATTCGTTTCGGCACCTCGCCAGCACCCGACCCGATCGCTGCGCCCGCCTTCGGCGAGCATTCGGACGCGGTGCTGCGCGAGGCGGGCTGGAGCGATACTGAGATCGAACGCTTGAGAAGCGAGCACGCCGTGCTCTGAACAGAAAAAGCCGCAACCGCGCACGCCGATTCCCGTTAGCGTGCGCGGCAAACAAGGAGACAACGCGATGGACCGTGAGCATCATGTCCATACGATCGATACATCCAACGCACGCATGCAGGCGCCCGCCTTCGCGTGCGATTCGCATATCCACATCTACGATCGCCGCTTCGCGGCGTCGCCCGGCAACGGCGCGCATATCGTTGAAGGCGCAACGGTCGAGGATTATCGACGCGTGCAGCAACGCACTGGCACGCAGCGCACGGTAATCGTCACGCCGCGACCTTATGGCACCGATAACTGCGTGACTGTCGACGCGATCCGCCAACTGGGTATCGACAACGCGCGCGGCGTAGCCGTCCTGCGCCCCGAGGTGAGCGACGCCGAACTCGACATGCTCGATCGCGGCGGCATACGCGGCATCCGCTTCACGTTGTACACGCCGCATCAGGCGGTCGTCACCTTCGACATGGTCGAACCGCTTGCGCGACGCATCGCGGAACTCGGCTGGCATGTGCAGTTGCACTGGACCGCCGACCAGATCGTCGAGCACGAAGCGTTGCTCACGCGCCTGCCCTGCAAGATGGTGTTCGACCATCTCGCGCGCCTGCCCTTGCCGGCGGGCACCTCGCACCCCGCGTATGGCGTGGTGCGCCGCCTCGCGGCTTCCGGGCGCGTGTGGGTCAAACTCTCGGGCGCTTACCTCGATTCGCAAGCGGGACTCGCGGGCGGTTACGCCGACATGGCCGGGACCGCGCGCGCGTGGGCCGCACTGCTGCCGCAGCGCACCGTGTGGGGCAGCGACTGGCCGCACGTAACGGAAACGCACAAGCCCGACACCGCCTCGATCTTCGATCTGCTCGGCACGTGGGTCGAGGACGAAGCGGCACGCAAGCGGATTCTCGTGGACAACCCTGCCGAACTCTACGGCTTCGCCCGATGAACTAGCACCACTGCGCCACCGATACAAACAGCCGCGCGCGAGGTACGCGCGGCCACTTTCAGCACCAGGAGACACTACGTGAAGTCCACCGCCACCGCCGCACCTGTACGCAAAGCGCGCTTTACCGACGCGACGATCAGCCTGTTCGAACGCACCATTCCCGACCCGTTCGTGCTCGCGATCCTTATCACCGCGGTCGTGGCCGCGCTTTCGGCGATGTTCGCCCCGCATGCCACGCTCAACACGCTCGTGGTTGGTTGGTACAAGGGATTCTTCAATATCCTTACGTTCGCCTTCCAGATCACACTCGTTCTTGTAACGGGCCACGCGTTCGCCCACGCCGCGCCCGTGCAGCGCGTGTTCAAGGCGCTCGTGGGCATGGCCCGCACGCCCGTACAGGCCGCCTCGCTCACCTTCGTGCTCGTGGCTGTGGCGTCGTTCTTCAACTGGGGCCTCGGCCTCGTGGTCAGCGCGCTGCTCGCGCGCGAAGTGGCCAAGCGCATGCGCGTGGACTTCGCATGGATCGTCGCAGCGGGCTTTTCGGGCTGGGTGGTATGGGCAAGCGGCATTTCCAGCTCGATCGCGCTCGCGCAATCCACGCCCGGCAGCGCGATGAATGTCGTGCAAAAGCTCACGGGCCAGGTGCTGCCGTTCAACGACACCGTGTTCACGGCATTCAACCTCGTGCCGGTGATCGTCATGCTCGTCGCCACGCCCGTCGTGCTCGCGCTCCTCAAGCCGCGCGACGAAGACGCCGTCGTGCTCGACATCGAAAAGAACCCCGACCCGGAACCGCGCAAGCGCCCCGAAGGCAAGCTGAGCTTCGCGAAGTGGCTCGAATACTCGTGGATCGGCAGCGCGTTCATCGGTCTCGTGGGCGTGACGTTCCTCGTGCTCGCGCGCCTCGAGCACATCGAAGCGTTTTCCGGCGTGAACGCCGTGATCTTCGTCATGTTCATCGCGGGCGTGATCCTGCACGGCTACCCGCTCGCTTACGCGGACGCGGTCAAGAACGCCGCCAAGCAAACCGGCTCGATGATGCTGCAATACCCGCTCTATGGCGGCGTAATGGGCATGATGGACGCCACGGGCCTGCCCAACGTGATCTCGCACTTCTTCATCGCGATCTCGAACACGCACACGCTGCCGTTCTGGAGCTACGTGTGCTCGCTGATCGTCACGTTCTTCATTCCGAGCGGCGGCGGCCACTGGGCCGTGCAGGGTCCGTTCGTGGTGCCTGCCGCGATCGCGCTGCACGCCTCCATGCCCGCCACGACGATGGCCGTCGCAATGGGCGAACAGGTCTCCAACATGATGCAGCCGTTCTGGGCCGCGCCCGTGGTCGCGATGGCCGGCATTGGCGTGCAGCGCGTGCTGGGCTTCACGGTCATGACCTTCCTGCTCGGCACCGTGGTATTCGGCGCAGCGCTGCTGCTGCTCGTTTGACCCGCATTCTTCCCTAAAACCCTCAAAGAACAAGGAGACACGCATGCAACGGCGTGCATTCATGGCGTCGCTCACGGCGCTCGCCGCGGGCGCGGGCACATTGGGCGGCATGGGCGCGGCGCGCGCGCAGAAGGTTGCGTCCGCACCGGCTTCGCCCACCATCGCGCAGCGTCTCGCGGCATACGCCGCCGCGCTAAATTACGACGACCTCGACGCGGGCACGATCGAAGCGGTCAAGACCCACGCCGCCGACGCGCTGGGCTGCGGCATCGCCGCGCTCGGCGAGAAACCGGTGGGCATCGCGCGCCAGGTTGCGCTGAACTACGCGAGCGGCGACGGCCGGGGCGCCACGGTGCTCGGCACGCAGCGGCGCACGTCGCCTGACCTCGCCACGTTTGCGAATGGGGCCGCCATCCGCTACTACGATCTCAACGACGTGTATGCGGGCAAGGAAATCGGCCACCCGAGCGACAATATCGCAGCGTGTCTCGCGCAGGCCGAGGCCGAAGGCGCGAATGGCCGCGACCTGATTGTCGCCATCGCCCTCGCCTACGAAATCGACTGCCGCCTCATGGACGCCGCTTCGATCAGCTCGCGCGGCTGGGACCACCCCATCTTCAGCCTGCCCGCAGCCGCGCTTGCGGCAGGCAAGCTCATGAAGCTCGACGAGCGGCAACTGGCCGAAGCCGTCAACATCGCGCTCAACGGCCATCTCGCGCTGAACCAGACGCGCGTGCAAACCATGTCGAACTGGAAGGGTCTCGCCGATGCCGACGCCGCGCGCAACGCCGTCTTTTCGGCCGCCCTCGCGCGCGACGGACTCACAGGCCCCGCGCCGATCTTCGAGGGGAATGCGGGGCTGTTCAAGCAGGTATCCGGGCCATTCACCATCGACACGGCGAGCTTCGGCGGCAAAGGCCGGCCGTTTCGCATCAACGACTGTGCGGTGAAGTTCTACCCGGCGCAGGCACTCACGCAAACGGCCATTGCCGCGGGCATCGACGTCGCGAAACAGGTGGGCGATCTCAACCGCATTGCCAGCATGGAGATTCGCACCTCGCACGAAGGCTATTTCTCGGCGGGCATGGACCCGCAGAAGTGGGCGCCGGAAACGAGCGAAACCGCCGATCACAGCCTGCCCTATGTGACCGCGCGCGCCATGTTCGACGGCGACATCAGCCTGGCGAGCTACCGCTCCGAGGCGCTGCATGACCCGAAGATTCGCGCGTTCATGCAAAAGATCAAGGTGGTGGAGGACCCCGAACTGACCCGGCTCTATCCGAAGTATTACGCGACCATCGTGAGCGCCACGCTCACGGACGGACAAACCGTGTCGAAGCGCGTGGACGACATTCCAGGCTTCGCCACGCGGCCGATGCAGCGCAGCGACTTCGCGGTGAAGTTCCGCAAGAACGCGGCGCCTGTGATCGGGAGCGCGCGTGCCGAGGATGCGCTGGGCTTTCTCTGGAGTCTCGACCAGCAGCGCGACCTTTCGACTCTGTTCGCGCCGCTTGTCGTGCACGCCTGAGGAACGCGAAGGAGAGTATCAGCCCCTTCCGTGCCGCGCCGAAAGCTCCTCCAGATCGAGATCGCGTTCGAGCACACGCAGCAGTTCGTCGTGGATCTGGCCGGCGCGGTGCAGCTTCAACAGCTCCGCGCGCCCGGCCTCCACCGCGGCCAGCACGACGTCGTAGTGGGAGGTGCGCATTTCCTGGGGATAGCGCTCGGCGTTTTCAAAATTGCGCGTGAGGTTCGCGCGATACGTGTATTGCTCCAGCAAACGCGGGTGGATGACGCTGCCGTCCGGCCCGTGTACGAGCGGCGTGATCGCCGCAAGCTGGGCGGCTTCGAGGCGCGCCCACGCCTGCGGCTCGCTGAGATAGGCTGACTCCCCTTCGAGATCGTTCGCAGGCCTGATCAGCTTGATGAGCGGCCCTATGGTCGTGCCTTGCAGCAGCACCGTGAACAGAATGACGGCAAACGCGGCGAAAAGAATGAGGTCACGCCCCGGCATCGCCTCCGGCAAGGCGAGCGCAATGGCCAGCGTAACCACGCCGCGCATGCCGGCCCAGCTCACCACCGCCGCGCCGCGAAAGTCCGCGGCGCTCACGCGGCGCGGCAATATGCGATGCAACGCTGCCCGGATGACCTCGATGCCATAGGTCCACACGCAGCGCGAAACGACGACGGCGAGCACCACGGCCATCGCGGCGGGACCGAGCAGCGCGACGGCATTGCCCGTACCGCCGAGGCGAAGCATGACCCCGCGCAGCGAAAGGCCGATCAGCACGAATACGAGCCCCTCGAGCACGAAAACCATGACCTGCCAGAACGCCGTGCCGCGGCTGCGCACGGTAGCCGAAAAGACTTCATGCTGATGCCAGCCTAGCTGCATGCCGCACGTGACCGTGGCGATCACGCTCGACACGCCCAGCATGTCCCCCGCGATATAGGCGACCCAGCCCGCCAGCACCGATGCGGTGATGATCAGGTATTCGTCTTCGAGCTGACGCAGCAGACACACCACGACATAGCCCACGACAAAGCCCACCACGATCCCGCCGAGCGCAAGCCCGACGAAACTGAGCGCCGCATTCGGTTCGCTGAACGCTCCCGTCAATGCCGCCGCCACGGCGAAGCGAAACAGCACGAGACCGGCGGCGTCGTTGAGCAGGCTCTCGCCTTCGAGCAGCACCATCAGGCGGCGCGGCAGCGCGAGCCGTTCGAGCACGGCTTTCGCGGCGACGGCATCGGGCGGCGAGACCACCGCGCCCAGTGCGAAACAGGCGGCCCACGGCAGCGAAGGAACGGCCCAATGCGCAACCACGCCGACCGCCCAAGTCGTGAATGCCACCGCGCCGATGGCGAAGAGCAGGATGGGCGCGAGGTGGCGCTTGAAATCGGACCAGACGAAGGAGTAAGCGCCGTCCATCAGCAGGGGCGGCAGGAACACGATGAGGACGAGGTCGGGGTCGATGACGACCGGCGGCAGGCCGGGTACGAACGCCAGGGCGGCGCCACCGACCAGCAATGCGGCAGCGGGTGGCAGGCGCAGTCGTTTCGCGAGCAGTTCGAGCGCGATGATGGCGATGAGCGCCAGGAGCACAAGCTTGAACGCCGACACGGCCGACATGACGCTTCCTTATTGTTGCCCGGGTACGGTGCCCGGGGTGGCGCGAGGGAAAGCGTATCTTGCCATGAAGGCCGTGGAGGAGAAACCGGCGTGCAGCCCTGCCGTTGGCGGCTAGATCGCGAGGTTGAGCCAGTCGGCGATCACGTGCGCCGCGACGACCAGGCAGACGACCCCCACCAGAACGCCCATGCACATGCCGATATCGACGTACAAATGACGGTGCCGCTCGATGATGGCGGCGAGGTAACTATCCGGGTTGACCGGCTTTTTGCCCGCCCGGTAGCGTTCGCGGAGTTTGGACATTGGAATCGCCTCGTCGGATCGATTAGAGGCGTTCGAGCAAAAGGTACACGCCGATCACGATACCCATGCAAAATGCCGCGCAGCCGAGCGCCACGCCGAGGTTGATGATTTCGGTGCACTCGCGCCGAACGAAATCGACGACAATACGCTCGTGCCGCGCAACAGGCTGCGCGTTCGCGTGCGTGTGGATAGACTCGCCCAGCGCATCGACGTGTTTCATCAGATGCGACGTATCGAGCAACAGTTGCGGACCCATGACTTGCCTCCAGCGCGGAAGATTGCGGTGAAGGCTTCAGATTAGGGATATGGGCGTGGCGGGGATATCAGAGGAATTCGAAATGAGAGGTGGCGACCGTCCCTCAATTCCCGCAAGCGTGAATCAAAAACTGCTGCATTGCGCGCGCCGGATCGCTCAACACCGCGCCCGGATGCCACAACATGCCCGCCTCCATCTGCGGAATGGCGTCCTCGATGGCGCACGCGTCAATGCGCTTGCCTTCCAGCGACCACGGCCTGAACACCATGTCCGAGAGAATCGTCACGCCAAAGCCATGCGCCACGAGGCCGCGCAACGCCTCCATCGAACTCGTGCGAAACGCAATATTCGGCGCAATGCGCCGCTTCTTCCAGTAGCGCAGCGTCGAGGCCTCGCCCTCGTCCACCGTGATCAGGATATAGGGGTAGCGCGCGATGTCGCGCAGCGTGACGGTGCCCGTCTGCGCCAGGGGATGCGTGGGCGCCGCCCACAACTGGCGTCGCGAGCGCATCAACACGTGGTGGCCAAAGCGCGCGCGCCGCTCCACGTTGGAAAGCAGCGCCACGCCAAGATCCACCTTGCCCGCGAGCACCGCTTCCTCGATAGCCGGGCGGTCGAGATCGTGCAGATCGATCTCGATCTCCGGATACGTCGCGCGAAAGCGTGCGAGCAGTTCCGGCAAAAAATAGCCGAGCAGCGTATACGAGGCGGCCATGCGCACCGTGCCGCGCAGGCTGTGCGCGCGAAACGGCGCTTTGTGCAGCGCGTCGCGCACCGACTCCAGCACGTGGCGCGCGTGATTGAGGAAGTCCTGCCCGTCGGGCGTCAGCTCCACGCCCTGGGGCAAGCGCACGAAAAGCCGCGTGCCGAGCGCCTCTTCGAGCGCGAGCACCGCGTTGGTGATCGCGGACTGCGAGACATGCTCGGCCGCCGCCGCCATCGAAAACTGCCCGTTCTGCGCCGCCGCCACGAAGTAGCGGAACTGCCGCAAAGTCACGTCCTTGGCCATGTGTTTTTCGAATACCGTGAGTCGATGGTTCCGATTCTACGATACACAGTCTTCGACGTCCCTGCGGCGATCCGTCCAACGCGGAATGTCGACTAGCGCGGCGCCATGCGCAATGCACCGTCAAGGCGTATGACTTCGCCATTCAGGTAGCGGTTGCCGACGATATGCTCGACGAGCGCCGCGAACTCCGCGGGCTGGCCGAGGCGTTGCGGAAACGGCACGCCCGCGCCCAGCGCCTGCTGCACTTCGGTGGGCATGGCGAGAAGCATCGGCGTTTCGAAGATGCCTGGCGCGATCGTCACCACGCGAATTGCGTTGCGCGCCAACTCGCGCGCCGCCGGCAGCGTGAGCGACACCACGCCGCCCTTGGAAGCCGCATAGGCCGATTGCCCGATCTGGCCATCGTAAGCCGCCACCGAAGCCGTGTTGACGATCACGCCGCGCTCGCCGCCGGCGTCGGGCGTATTGTTCGCCATGGCCACGGCCGCGAGGCGCATCACGTTGAAGGTGCCGATGAGGTTGACGCTCACGACCTTCGCGAACAGATCGAGCGAATGGGCGCCCTCTTTTCCGACGATGCGTTGCGCCGGTGCGATGCCCGCACAGTTGACCACACCATGCAGCGCGCCGAAGCGCTGCGTGATGAGCGCAATCGCCGCCTCGACGCTTGCTGCCTGCGTCACATCGACCTCTACGGCAAATGCACGCTCGCCGCCATTCGCCGCCTCGTCGCGCGCACGCGCGATGTCGATATCGGCGAACACGACGTTCGCGCCGCGTTCGAGCAGATGCCGCCCCACCGCCGCGCCGAGTCCTGAACCACCGCCCGTGATCAAAAACGTCTTGTCCTGCACCACCATCTGAATCTCCTCCATCGATTAGTTATCCGATCTTTCAAACCGTCTCAGCCATCAGTTCCGCACGATACCGCTCGCGCATGCCGCGCGAATGCTCGTAATTGCGTTCCTTGACGATACCGAACCCACGCACCGCACCCGGCACGCCAAGCAGGCCGATGGCTGCTGCCAGCGTCTGCTGCGTGAGCTTGCCGAGCACGAGGCGCACGTCGTCCTCGAATTCGCCGATCATCGCGCGCTCGATCACGCGGTCGCGCTGGCGTGCGAACGGATCGAGCGGCGTGCCACGCAGCGCCTTGCCGTGCTTGAGCGCGCGCAGCAACGGCTCGGCCCACACGCCGCGCAGCGCGATCTTGTTGCGGCGTCCGGTTTGCGCGTCGCGGCGCGTGAGGAGCGGCGGCGCCATGTGGAAGGTCTTCTTGCCCGCCGTGCCGTCGAACAAACCGGCGAGGTACGCGCTAAAGCCCCCGTTCGTGTGCAGGCGCGCCACCTCGTACTCGTCCTTGTAGGCGAGCACTTTGAAATAGTGGCGTGCGGCCGCTTGCGCAAGCTCACCGTGTGCACCGTCAATGCCGCGCTCCGCCTGCGCGACGGTTTCGACCAGCGCGCGATAGCGCGCAGCATAAGCGGCGTCCTGGTACTGCGTGAGATCGCGCTCGCGCTCGGCCACGAAGCGCGCAAGATCGAACGGCGTGCTCGCGGCTGCCACGTCCGCTCCCGCCACGCGTTCGAGCACGCGAGCGTCCTGCGCGATCAACCGTCCCCACAGGAACGCGCGTTCGTTCATCTTCACGGCCGCGCCATTGAGTTCGATTGCACGCAGGATCGATGCCTCCATGAGCGGCACGAGGCCCCTCTGGTACGCGTAGCCCACCATCATCATGTTCGAGGCGATGGCGTCGCCGAAAATGGCTTCTGCCGCCGCCGTGCAGTCCCAGAACGCCGCGCCCCCTGCGCCCATCGCGCTCTCTATCGCCGCTTGATGCACGGCCTTGCTCACGGGCAGGTCACCGTCGCGCACGAAGTCGGCCGTTGCGGTGATGCGCTCGTTCACGATGGCGCGCGCGCCGCTGGCCGGCAAGCGCGAGAGCGCGCCGGACGAGGCGGCCACCACGGCGTCGCAACCGAGCAGCACGTTGGCCGCATGCGCGCCGATACGCGACGTGGTGATGAGCCCGCGGCTTTGCGCGATCTGCACGTGGCTCAACACCGCGCCGTTCTTCTGCGCGAGGCCGGTGAAGTCGAGCGTCGAGGCGCCGCGCCCTTCCAGATGCGCGGCCATGGCGAGGATCGCGCCGATCGTCACGACACCCGTGCCGCCCACACCGGTCACGACCATGCGCAGATGCTGCTCCAGCGCCTGCGGCACGCGTGCGGGCGGTGCGAGCGTAGCCCGCAGCTCGGCTTCGATGCGTTGAATGCGCGCGGCGTCCGGACGCTTCGGCTCCATGCCCTCGACCGTCACGAAGCTCGGGCAAAAGCCCTTCACGCACGAGGTGTCCTTGTTGCAGCTCGATTGATTGATGGCCCGCTTGCGGCCCAGCTCCGTTTCGAGCGGCTCGATCGCAATACAGTTCGACTGCACGGAGCAGTCGCCGCAGCCTTCGCACACAGCCGGGTTGATCACCACACGCGTGGGCGGATCGATCAGCTTGCCGCGCTTGCGGCGGCGGCGCTTTTCGGCGGCACAGGTCTGGTCGTAGACGATCACCGAAACGCCCTTCTGCTCGCGCAAGCGGCGTTGCAGCGCGTCGAGCGCGTCGCGGTGCATGAGCGTCACGCCCGTGGGCAGCATTTGCGCGCCCGCGTATTGCTCGGGCCGGTCGGTCACCACGGCGACTTCGCTCACGCCTTCGGCCTGAACCTGCGCCACCACGCGATGCACGGTGAGGCCGCCTTCGGCGGGCTGACCGCCTGTCATGGCGACCGCGTCGTTGAAGAGAATCTTGTAAGTGACGTTCGCGCGCGCCGCCACGGCCTGGCGTATCGCGAGGCTGCCCGAATGCTGGTAGGTGCCATCGCCGAGATTGACGAACAGATGCGGCATGTCCGTGAACGTCGACATGCCGACCCACTGCACGCCTTCACCGCCCATCTGGCAAAACGTGGCTGTATTGCCCGCGTCGCCGAGCGCCATGATGTGACAGCCGATGCCGGCCGCGGCATGCGAGCCGTCGGGCAAACGCGTCGAGGTATTGTGCGGGCAGCCCGCGCAGAAAAACGGCTTGCGGGTGAGCGGTTCCCCCGCCGGCACCGAAGCTAGCGCGATCACGCGCTGCGCGGCCGAACGCTCATTCGTTGCACCCGCAACGACATTCGGAATATCGATTGCAACGTGCTGAAAGAACCGCTGCAGCGCGCGCGCAAGCTGCTCCGGCGCGAACTCCATCGCCGCCGGCAGCAGCGGCTCGCGCTCGCCAAGCGTCTTGCCGTGCACGGATGGCCGTTCATCCGCACGCACGTTGAACAGCGCTTCCTTGATCTGCCGCTCCACGAACGAGCGCTTTTCCTCCACGACGAACAGCGCCTGCATGCCGCGTGCAAACGCCTTGAGCCCTTCCGTTTCGAGCGGCCAGATCATGCCAACCTTATAGAGCCCGATGCCGAGCTGCTCGAGGCGCTCGGGCGTGAGGCCCAGCGCCTCGAACGCGGCCAGGACGTCCGCATGCGCCTTGCCCACCGTCACGATGCCCACGCGCGCATGCGCGGGGCGCAGCAACGCACGGTCGAGCGGATTCGCCCGCATGAACGCGAGTGCGGCGGGCAGGCGCTCTTCGAGTACGCGGCGCTCCAGTTCGGCGCGTTCCGCGGGCCAGCGCAATTGCGGGTCGTAGTTGAAGCCGCGCTGCGCGGGAACCGCAATGTCCTCCGGCAAACGCAACGGCACGCCGCGGCTCACGCGCATCGAGCGGCCGCTTTCCACCGTCTCCGTAATCGCCTTGTAACCGACCCACAGCCCGCTGAAACGCGAAAGCGCATAGCCCGTGAGCCCGAACTCGATGTACTCCTCGACCGAGGCCGGAAAGAGGATGGGCATCATCGCGCCTTCGAATACGTGGTCCGTCTGGTGCGGGAACATCGAAGACTGCGCCGCATGGTCGTCGCCGGCCACAGCCAGCACGCCGCCGTTCCGTGCGGTGCCGAGCATGTTCGCATTGCGGAATACGTCGCCCGTGCGGTCCACGCCCGGCCCTTTGCCGTACCACATCGAATACACGCCTTGCACACGCTTGCCGGGAAACGCGTCGAGTTGCTGCGCGCCCCACAGCATCGTCGCGCCGAGGTCTTCGTTCAGGCCCGGTTCGAAACGCACGTCGAAGTCCGCCAGCAGCGCCTTCTGGCGCCACAGTTCCTGATCGAATCCGCCGAGCGGCGAGCCGCGATAGCCGGAAACAAGACCCGCCGTTTTCAGCCCGGCCTGCCGGTCCGCGCGCGCCTGTTCGATCAGGATGCGCACGAGCGCCTGCGTGCCGGTGAGAAAGACCGCGCCGTCCTCGCGCAGGTAGCGGTCTTCGAGGCGATAGTCCGTATCGATCTGGCGCCCGGTCTCGACGGCTCGCATGTTCATGGTTGTCTCCGCTGTTCGGCTTGTGGGTATTAGCCGATTCTAGGTAGCCAATAGCGGCGATTCGTGCCAAACTGAGCCACACATCACTCTCGAATTAGCAACACTCGCCTAAAATTCGGCCTTTCCAGGGAAACTTAGCCAATGAAATTCGATCGCGTGGATGTGGCCATCCTGCACGCCCTGCAGCGCGACGCGCACGTGAAGTCCGCCGACCTCGCAGAATCGCTCGGGCTTTCGCTCTCGCCGTTCTACCGGCGCATCCGCATGCTCGAAGAGCGCGGCGTCATCACGCAGTACGTCACGCTGCTCGATCAGGAGAAGGCGGGCTTTCCTGTGAACGCGTATGTGTCGGTCGCGATCGAGAAGAAGAATGAGACACGGCTAGCCGCGTTCGAGCGCGCAATCTCGAACTGCGACGAAGTGATGGAGTGTTATTTGATGACGGGCGCGTTCGACTACATGCTGCGCGTGGTGGCGAGCGATATTGCGGGCATCGAGCGTTTCGTCATGACGCGCCTCACCAAGATCGAGGGCGTGCGTGACATTCACACTTCCGTGGCGCTGCGCCGCGTGGAGTACAAAACCGAGCTGCCGGTACGCGTGCGCGACGAGTGAAACGCTGCAAACGCGGTCATTCAATCAGGATGACGAACGAATAATCGTGTCATTCAGACTTTCACGTCTTGGGTCCTGTCTTGCGCGCCGCCCGCAGCGGTTTCGCGGGGGCATTCTGACGTTCGCGCACCGAAACTTCGCGGGTCGAACGCAGTGCGTCGAGCCGGCCTTCGAGCATGCCCACCTGATGGCGCAAATCGCCCACCTGCGCCTGTAATGCCTGAATCTCGGCGCGCGCGCTTTCCTCCGCGCGCAGCGCGCGTTGCGCTCCGGCTTGCGCGAGTTCGGCGCTTGCGCGCAACTTGTCGCGTTCCGCGGCAAATTCGGCGCGCGCCTGGGTCTGCGCGGTATCACGTTCGCGGCTCGCCTCGCGCTCGCGCGCCAGTTCCGCTTCGAGTGCGCCGCGCGTGGCAACGGCGCCGGCCTGCGCCTGTTCCAGTTCCTGAATGCGCACCTGCGCCGTGAGCAGCGCGGCGGTGCGCTGTTCGAGCGCCACCTCCGTGTGCCCGAGGTCTGCGCGCACGGCTGCGGTTGCGCCTTCTGCGGCGCGACGCGCCTCTTCCACTTCGAGACGCAGCGCATCGAGCGAAGCCTGCGCGGCCGCCGTGGCGCGCGTCCAGAGCGCACCCATGAGTTCGCCTGCGGCCCCTTGCAGTTCCTCAGGCAGATCGGCGTGCTCGATGCGCACGCGGCTCTTTTCACGCAGGGTGGCCCAGAACTCCGAAAGCACTGCCGTAGGCGTGCTCATGCTGCCGCGGCGCACGAGCTGATAGAGCCGGTTGGCCGTGGGCGTGATGCCGTAACGGAAGAACATCAACGCGCACACTTCACGATACAGTTCGCGCGTTTTGGGAAACTCGGCTTTGAGCCGCTCGATCTCGGCGGCGAGGCGCACTTCGTCGGGGGCGACGTCGGTCATGGGGCAATGCTGGGCTGGTGTGCGTCGATAATACAACGTAAAGCGTATGATTCCTACCGCCAATGCTAGTGGCAAGAGGGGCGCCACTCGCCCAACCGGATGCTCCAGCGAGGTGTGAACATGACAAAGCTTCAGCGTCTTATCGTCATCGTTGTTGCCTGTGTGTTGAGCGCGTGCGCGAGTCTGCCGCCGCAGACCAACCGGCCGCAGACATTCGCGCTGCAAGATACGGCGTCCACACCACTCGGCACGCTCTTCGCATCCGAAGCACAAAGCCATCCAGACGAAAGTGCGTTTCACCTGCTGCCGGACCCCACCGACGCGCTCGTGGCCCGCGTTGTGCTCACCGAAAAGGCGGAGCGCTCGCTCGACCTGCAGTACTACATCTGGCACGACGACCTGACCGGCCGCGAACTGGCGGCAGCGGTGCTCAAGGCGGCAGACCGCGGCGTGCGCGTTCGTGTCCTGCTCGACGACCTCGGCACGAATGCGGACGACCAGGTGCTGCTCACGCTCAGCTCGCACCCGAACGTGCAGATACGGCTATTCAATCCGGTCGCGGGGCGCCGCTTCAAGGCACTTTCGTCCGCGCTCGAATTTTCCCGGGTCGACCGGCGCATGCACAACAAGGCGCTCGTTGCCGACAACGAGGCCGCTATCCTCGGTGGCCGCAATATCGGCGACGAATACTTCGGTGCGTCGAGAGTCGTTGCCTTCGGCGATCTGGATGTGCTGGTGCACGGCCCCATTGTCGGGAAGGTCTCCAACGTCTTCGACGCGTTCTGGAATGCTGAATCGAGTTATTCGATCGAGCAATTGATGGGGCATCCGGCGGATCCGTCCGCATTGGCCGCCTACCGCGCGAAGCTCGACGAATACATCCAGTCGGAGCGTGACTCGCCCTATGTCGTGCAAGCGAGGCAACGACTGGCCAAGGCCCTCGAGGCCGGCAACACCACCTTCTCCTGGGGAAAAGCCACACTCCTCTACGACGATCCCTCCAAGATCGCTCGCGACCCGGCCAACCCGGAAGGCCATCTCATGACACGGTTCGCCGCGCTTAACCTCAAACCCACGCATGAGATGCTCATCATCTCGCCTTACTTCGTGCCGGGAAAAGCGGGCGTGGCGTGGCTAAGCGATCTGACCGGGCACGGGGTGCGCGTCACGGTATTGACCAACTCCCTGGCTGCGACTGACGTCGTCGCCGTGAATGCGGGATATGACCACTATCGCGAGGCTCTCCTCGCGGCTGGCGTGCGGCTCTACGAACTGAAGCCGGTTGGTGCGTCCAGCGTGAAGGCGCAACGACGGTTTTTTGGTTCTTCGAGAGCCTCGCTGCATGCGAAAACCTACGTGTTCGACCGGCAAAGCATCTTCATTGGCTCGATGAATCTCGACCCTCGTTCGAGCAAACTCAATACGGAGATTGGCGTGCTGTGCGACAGCCCGGCAATTGCGGGCCAGGTGATCGACGAGGTCGAGCCGCAACTGGACCAGATTGCCTGGCGAGTCGAGCAACGCACGGAAGCGAACGGCAAGACCCGGATCGTCTGGATCGACACTGCCGCGAACGGAACCGTGACCGAATATGATTCGGAGCCCGATGTATCCTTCATGCGACGCACCAGCGTCTGGTTCATGGGCCTTCTGCCGATCGAGTCCGAACTGTAAGCGCTCGCTCGAGCGCTGAAATAAAGGCGGTCAGGAATCGTACAGCGAATGGATATTGCGCACCTTGCCGAACAGCCATTCGAAGAGGGAATGACCTTGCTCCTGTTCTGCGGGGAGCGCCGTCGTCAACTTGGCGATTTTGTCCTGCCGGTACGCCAGTAGCTGGCACAGTTGCTTTGCGACTTCCGGGTGCTCTTTCAGGAATGCGGTCATGTCGTCCTTGCCAATTTCGAAAAGGACCGATGGCGTGAGCGCGGTAATGGATACATGCATGGGCAGGCCCGCCAGCAGCCCCGCCTCGCCGAATGCTTCGCCCGGGCCGATCCGGGCAAGCTCGTGCTCGCCCGACGGCTCGCGGAAAGTCACCGACAGCACACCCGCATAAATAATGGCGAGACTGTCCGGCACGGTATCCGGGGCAAGGATCTGTTGATTGGCCTGATACTCGTGCCGGGAAAGACGCTTCGCGAGCTGGGTCACCTCGTCGGCACTCAGGCTCTCGAACAGCGACACGCGCTTGAGCAGCGCCTCCTTCGCGTCATGCGCTTCGATGGCGGGCGCGGGCACGCCCAGTGCACGCAACGACACGCCGGAGGCCGCCAGGTGCCGGTAGCACAAGTCGAACAGCTCGTTGGACGTCACCCTCTTTTTGCTCATATCGTCAACGAACCCGACCACCTCGTAATGGATCGAGTTCAGCGTTGCGCGCTGCATGCGGGCATAGGGCGCGGGCGTCTTGAGGATGGCGTGGCTTCCGGTCAGCGCGCGTTCCAGCGCGTCGATCACCGTTTTCGGCCGGGCTTCCGGGTCGATCTCGAGCACGATTGACAGACCGTGAACATTGGCCGGCCTGCTGTTGTTCGAGATCTTCGCCTTGGAAGTCATGGCGTTCGGGACAATGAGCGTGTTCCCCTGACCGGTCAGCAAGTGAGTGGCGCGCCAGTTCATTTCGACGACCTTGCCTTCCACATCGTCGATCACGACCCAGTCGCCAACGGTGTACGGCTCCGTGGCGTTGAGAACAATTCCGGCGAAAACGTCGCTGAGCGTGCTCTGAATGGCGAGGCCGAGCACGATAGCCAGCGCACCCGACGTGGCGACCAGACCGCGCACCGGCAGCTCCAGCACGAATGCCAGGGCGGCAACGACCGCCGCGAGAAAAACGACGGCGCCGAAGACGTCCGAGAACAGTCGTTGCTTTCGCCAGGCGCGAGGCAACAGCAGCGAGTCGAGCGACAGGGTAAACAGCCGCGCGGCCATCAGCCACCAGACGATTTCCAGAACCTGGGCCAGCCAGTGGAGCGCTGCCGCATCCCGGTACGGCGCCTGCCCGAACGGATTCATACCCGACGAAAACAGCACCCAGCTCAACGCCGCGAAGAGCGCCAGCCGAATGAAGAGCCTGACCAGATCCTGTGGAGGCAGCCGCGCACGCCACACGACGACATCGACGAAAACGATACTCAAGCCAACGATTAGCGGGTATTTCACGGGGGCTCCCGGCTGGAAAGGCCTAACGCTGATGTTGGGACTGCGGGACGCGCTTGATTCTGCCACGGACGACCCAGCCGGGGCGAACGGGTGGCAATGGCGGCTGGACGGTGCTCAGGCGCGGCCCGGATTCGGGCGCCAGAAACGCTGGGGTGGGGTGCTGGGGGCTCACGTGCGCCGTGTGGGACGGGCGCACAGGCCGGCACATTGCGTGCCGGCCCTCTTTGGCGTCATGCGCGTGGCGATGCGACGGGCGGCGAACCCTCGTGAAAGAGCTGGCTGAGCTGCGCACGCAGTTCCGGAGAATCCACGTGACGATGCACGCTCACCGCGTGCTGCACGGCCGCTTCCAGAAGCTCGGAGTCCGAGTCCGCCGAGATCGCCACCGAACAGTTCATTTCACTAGGGAACTCCCGGCAGTCAATGTACTTGCGCGTCATGGTGAGACCTCTCGTTGGGCATAGGAGAACATTCACGCTGCCCGTGCGTACATACGTGAAAATTATAGAATCCATGCAATGTGCTTGCTAAACTATTAAAGCGATTCCACGCGCGACAATAATCTGAATTAATTGCACGCGATTTTATTTATCAAGCTGCGTAATTTAGGTTATCTAATGATCCGGCGAGGCTCGGTGGCGGCCTGGGTAGAAACCCGGCAAGGTCACGAAGCGCTCGCCGCCCGGTCCCTCGCGGTCCGGCCACAGGCTGCCCCCGCCGCCCTTTGCGAAAGCGCTTCCTTCCTGCTTTCCCGACCGGACGCACGCCGCGTTTCGCGCGTGCGTCAGCCGCATTGATTCGACAATTGAAGCGGTCGCCCGCAGTTCCGTTCAGTCCATGAAAACGCACGCCCGGCTATGGGTGCGCGTGTGTCCGATCCGTTGAATTGAGAGGTGAGCCATGTCCAGCCTGTCGAGCGAATCCATCGCCACATTGAAAAGCGCGCTGCGCGGCGAAGCGTTGCAACCCGGCGACGCGGCCTACGAAGAAGCCCGGCAAATCTGGAACGCGATGATCGAGCGCCGCCCTGCACTCATCGTGCGCTGCCGGGGCTGCGCCGACGTGCGGCAAACCGTGGCGCTCGCGCGCGAAACGGGACTGCCGCTCGCCGTGCGTGGCGGCGGCCACAATATCGCGGGCAGCGCGCTATGCGACGGCGGTATCGTCATCGATCTCTCGTTGATGAAGTCGGTCAGAGTCGAACCCGCCACGCGCCGCGCGTATGTGGAGCCCGGCGCCACGCTCGGCGACTTCGACCACGAAGCGCAAGCGTTTGGCCTGGCCACCCCGCTTGGCATCAATTCGACAACGGGCGTGGCCGGTCTCACGCTGGGCGGCGGCTTCGGCTGGCTGAGCCGGCGTTTCGGCATGTCGATCGACAACCTGGTGGCCGCCGATATCGTGACCGCCGACGGCGAACTGCTGCGCGCGAGCGCCAAGGAAAACGCCGACCTGTTCTGGGCCATTCGCGGCGGCGGCGGCAACTTCGGCGTGGTCACGATGTTCGAGTTCGCGCTTCACCCCGTCGGCCCCGAGATTTACGGCGGGCTAGTCGTGCTGCCATTCGACGCCGCGAAAGAAGCGCTCGTGAAATATCGCGAGGCGGCTGCCACGATGCCCGAAGACCTGACAGTGTGGAGCGTTTCGCGCCTCGCACCGCCGCTGCCTTTCCTGCCGCCCGAGGTCCATGGCAAGCCGATCATGGTGTTCGCCATCTGCTATTCGGGGCCGGTGGAAAACGGGCCGAACGCGGTGGAGGTGGTGCGGCGCTTCGGCAAGCCTTATGGCGAACATCTCGGGCCGATGCCGTACGCCGCGTGGCAACAGGCATTCGATCCGCTCCTGACGCCGGGCGCGCGCAACTACTGGAAATCGCACAATCTCGCCACGCTGCCCGACGGCCTCATCGACACGCTGACCGACGCCATCGCCACACTGCCCTCGCCCGAGTGCGAAATATTCTTCGGGCAGATCGGCGGCGCGACGTTGCGCGTCGCGCCCGATGCGATGGCCTACCCGAGCCGCGACGCGCTCTACGTGATGAACGTGCACGGCCGCTGGACCGATCCCGCCGACGACGCCCGCTGCGTTGCGTGGGCACGCGACTTCTTCGAAGCTTCCGCGCCGTATGCGCTCGGCAGCGTCTACGTGAACTTCCTCACCGACGACGAACGCACGCGCGTCGAGGCGGCGTATGGGCCGAACATGAGCCGTCTCGTCGAAGTGAAGACGCGTTACGACCCGCACAATCTTTTCCGCCATAACCAGAACATCCGGCCCGACGGGTCGGCCTAAGGGGAGCCCGTGATTCGAGTTTCGATGTCATCGTAAGGGGAATCGTCATGTCGACTTATGTGGTGCTTGCGCAATTCACCGACCAGGGTATTCGCACTGTCAAGAACAGCGCGCAGCGGGCCGGCCAGGCCGCGGAGATGGCCAAAACTTTCGGCTGTGAAATGAAGCAGATCTACTGGACGCTCGGGAAGTACGACATCGTCACGGTGATCGAAGCGCCCGACGAGCAAAGCTTCATGGCGTTCGGCCTCGCGCTCGGGTCGCTTGGCAATATCCGCACGCAATCGCTGCGCGCCTTGAGCAAGGACGAGTTCACCGCGGTGCTCGGCAAGCTCAATTAACAACAACCTGCGCGCGGCACCCGGGCCGGTGCCGCGCGGCCGCTTCATATTCTTCATACTTATTCGCCGCATGCGCGGCGCATTTCCTGCTGGTTTCGGGAGGCAGTTCTCTGCCCGAACGCCGCCTCGACGCGAGCGACCTTCCGGGAAGCGGCACTGCGCGAGCGAACTCTTTCTTTTTGGCAAACGTTTGCAGCCCGGGTATCAAGTCCGCGCGCGCGAGGCCGAAAACGCGTACATCGCCACGAATTTTTGGAGACCCGGCCGTGACGCGCGTTTTGCTTTTACTTGCCGTAATGGTTATGACAGGCTGCGCGCAACTGCAGCCGCCCGCGACGGCGCAAACCGGGAAACCCGCCGTGTCGAACGTCATCATGAAGTTCGACATTCCCGCCGATGCGCTCGGCGCGCACGACCCGCAGCTGAGCGCGGTGCTCGCCAAGGCGGGCGCGCTCGCCGCCGCGCAGAAGCAGCCCACCGTGATCCGCGTGACGGCCCTCGGCCAGGACCTCAAGTACATCAATCAGGCCATCTGGCGCGGCGTGCCCGCGCAGGGGCCCAAGCCCACGCTCGAAAACCTGACGGCCGGCGCGAACCAGACGTACAGCGTCTCGATCGAGCCGTTGCATGCGGGGAGCTGACACGATGCGTTCGATCGTTTTCGTCGCCGCCGCCGCACTCTGCTGTTGCAGCGCCGCCTGGGCGGGCCAGCCCGCCGCCAGCACGCCTGCCGCCGGGGTTGCCACCACCGCTGCCGCTGCCGCGGCCGCAACCCCCGCCGCCGCCGCCGACAAGGTTTATCCGCCGCTGCCCACGCTCGCCATGCTGCCGCCCTCCACCGGCGACGACGACGAGCTGCCCGCGACGCATTCGTCCTCGCACAAGAAGAAGCCGCGTCAGCGCGATTGCCACTGCGCCATGCCCACACCGCGCCTTGTCGTCTCCGACACGTCGCGCGCCTACCTCAAGGACATCGAGCAGCAGCTCGATTCCGCCCTTGCGCAGTAACGTCGCGCGTTGACGTCGCGCATGACGCCTAACCCGGAGCTTCGCCCCATGCAGCAGCAGACCAACGCCCTGAGCCTGCGACGCCGAGTCGTCCGCGCGTGGGTCACGTTCGTGAGCCTCGCGGCGCTCGGCGCAACCGCCGCGCACGCTGCGCAGCCCGCCGACGAATGCTTTGAAAAGGCCGGCGCCTACCAGGGCGTGAATCCGCTCGTGCTGCGCGCGGTGGCGTGGCGTGAATCGAAAGGGGACGCCGCGGCCATCAATCACAATGCCAACGGCTCAATCGACGTGGGGCAAGCGCAGATCAACTCGATCCATTTTTCCGAGCTTTCGCGCGAGGGCATTCCGCACGGCGCCCTCACGGACCCGTGCGTGAATATCTTCGTGGCCGCGTGGCTGCTCAAGCAAAAGATGGTGCGATACGGCAACACGTGGCGCGCCATCGGCGCGTACCACTCCGAATCGCCGCACGAGCGCGACGCCTACGCGCGCAGCATTCAGGCCATTCTCGTGAGCTGGGGCCACTTGCAGCCGGGGCGATGAAAGCGGCCCGCGCGGCTACGCTTCACACTCGTTGTCCGCGCAACGGCGGCCCGATTGACCGCACGGCTTGTTCATATCACTACCATACAGAAACGGTTGCGGGCCAGCATCGAAGATTCGACGACGCATATAATGCGTACGAAAACATCCCCGAGTTCGAGTACGGCCTGATCGGTGCACTGTTCGACTAGCTCGTCTACCTCCTGCTCATTTCGTTCGTCTCTCCACCTACGCTCACGCCGGGCAAAATCACAGCGGTTCGCGCGATCTTCGCGTAGATCTGGCGCGCGGGCGAGTTGCACAGCGAACACGACGATCTTGCCGACCATGCCGATTTGCCGGTTCACCACGTCTCGCCCCAAGCTCGCTGAGCGTACTGAGCGCACTGAGCGCACCAGGCGCCCTCGCCTGCACACGCTGCTGGCCGGCGTGCTCATGTCGGGCGCTGCGGTCTGCACCGGCGCGACCTCCGGCACGCCCTTGCCGGTGGCCATCTCGGTCGATGCCGCGGCGGGCCGGCACCCCATCAGCCCGCTGATTTACGGTATCAACTTCGGCACGACCGCCGTGTTGCAAGACCTGCGCGCGCCGCTCAACCGCTCGGGCGGCAACAGCGCCTCGGCCTATAACTGGCGCATCGACGCGCGCAATGCGGGCAAGGACTGGTATTTCGAAAGCGTTGCGGCCAATCCCGCCGCGATCGACGAGCAGTTCGGCGAGCGCTTCGTCGCGTTCACCCAGGCGGCGGGCGCCACGCCCATCGTGACCATTCCGATGCTCGGCCGTGTGGCGAAACTCGGGCCGGCGCGCGAGACCCTCGCGAGCTTCTCGATCGCCAAATACGGCCCGCAGCCAAACCGCGATGTGAACGGCCACGCCGATGCCGGCAATGGCGTCACGGCAGGCGGCAAGCCGATCGACGGCAATGACGCGAACGATGCCTCGACACCGGACGACCCGCAAAATGAGCAGGCGCGCGTGGCGGATCTCGTCAAACGGTTCGGCGGCGCGAACGGAGGCGGCGTGCGCTACTACGCGCTCGACAACGAGCCGAGCCTTTGGCAGATCAACCACCGCGACGTGCACCCCACGGGCGCGCATGCGAGCGAGATCGCCAACAAGGTCATCGCCTATTCGCGCGCCGTGAAGTCGGCGGACCCGCACGCGCAGATCGTCGCGCCGGAAGAATGGGGCTGGCCCGGCTATTTCTACAGCGGCTTCGACCAGCAATACGCAGCGGACCACGGCTTCGACCGCACGCCCGACCGCGCAGGCGAAACTCAGGGCATGCCCTACGTGCCCTGGCTGCTCACGCAATGGAAAGCGGCGGGCCATCCGGTGGACGTGTTCAGCCTCCACTTCTATCCACAAGGCGGCGAATTTGCCGAAGCGGGCGTGACGAACGCGCAGGCTATGGCGCTCATGCGCAACCGCTCCACGCGCGACCTGTGGGACCCGAACTACAAAGACCCCACGTGGATCAACAGCGTCGTGGCGCTGATCCCGCTGATGCGTCATTGGGCCGACACGTACTACTACCCAGGCACGCCCATCGCCATCACGGAATACAGCTGGGGCGGCGACACGCTGATGAACGGCGCGACGGCCCAGGCCGACGTGCTCGGCATTTTCGGCCGCGAAGGGCTGGATATCGCCACGCGCTGGGGCAAGCTCGATCCATCGATGCCGGTGTACAAGGCGTTCAAGCTCTACCGCAACTACGACGGCAACGGCTCGGCGTTCGGCGCGACCAGCATCGCCGCGAGCGCGAGCGACCCGGACACGGTATCCGCGTTCGCCGCCTTGCGCGAGCGCGACCACGCGCTCACGCTCGTGGTCATCAACAAGCAGTTGGACCGGTCCGCCGACACCGCGGTCGCGCTCGACCATTTCGCCGCGAGCGGCGTGGCCCAAACCTGGCGGCTCGCGAACAACCAGCTTGCGCGCCTGCCCGACGCGCGCTACCAGGACGGCACGCTGCGCGCGAGCCTGCCCGCGCAGAGCGTGACGCTGTTCGTGCTGCGCGGGGCGGAGACGCGGCACGAGTGACGCCGGCGCCCGGCGCGCCCCCTCGAGCAGCACATGCTGGCAGCATTGCATCATCATTTGGAAAGCTAAGCGTTTCACCCATCGTGAGGAGAAACGTCGTCATGAAACGACGAAGCCTGTTAAAGGGGGTTATGGCGCTGCCGTGCTTCGCCACCGCCTCGACCTTCGCCGACGCGCTGCCCGCCTCGGCGCGCGCGGGGCGTGTGCGGCCAGGCGACCCTGGCTGGCCGAATGCACAGCAATGGGACGCATTGCGCCAGGCAGTCGGCGCAAACTTGCTGCAACCCACAACGATCTGGCAGACCTGCGCACAAGCGCCACACGAGCAAGCGTGCCTCGCGAGAGTCAAGGAAGCGCGCAACCCGTTCGCGCTCGGCGACGACGCCGGCGGCACCCAGATCTCCGGCTGGCTCGATGCCTGGACGGCGAAGGCAAGCGCCTACGCAGTGGCCGCGCGTTCTACCGCAGACGTCGTTGCGGGCGTCAATTTCGCGCGCCGGCACAATTTACGCCTGGTGGTGAAAGGCGGAGGCCACAGCTACCTGGGCGGCTCGAACGCGCCCGATTCTCTTCTAATCTGGACGCGCGGCATGAAGCGTATCGAACTCCACGACGCGTTCGTTCCAGCCGGTTGCTCGACGACACCCAAGCCCGCTGTGACGGTCGAGGCAGGCTGCATGTGGATCGACGTCTACACCGCCGTCACGACTCAGGCGGGGCGCTACGTCCAGGGCGGTGGATGCACGACGGTGGGCGTGGCCGGCCTCGTTCTGGGCGGCGGTTTCGGGTCCTGGTCCAAGCGGTATGGCCTCGCGGCCGCGAGCCTGCTGCAGGCCGAGATCGTGACCGCCGACGGCGTTGTCCGCACGGTGAACGCATGCCAGGGGCCCGATCTTTTCTGGGCGCTCAAGGGCGGCGGTGGCGGCAGTTTCGGCGTGGTGACCCGCATCACGCTACAGACCCACGACCTGCCCGAACACTTCGGCTGGGCCAGGTTCAAGGTCAAGGCTTCATCGCGTGAGGCTTACCGGCGGCTGGCTGCGCGGCTCGTCGATCACTATGCAGACAAGCTGTTCAACCCTGCATGGGGCGAGCGATTCGTCTTTCACAGCGATGAGATCGAGGTGGCGATGGTATGCCAGGGCCTCGACGACCACGAGGCGAAGTCGGTCTGGGCACCGATCATCGATTGGGTCCGCGCTTCGCCGGCCGACTTCACCTTGAACGAAGGACCTCGCGTCGGCGCTGGCCCGTCGCGGCGCTGGTGGGACGTCGATGCCAACCCGGGACTCGTGGCGGACCCCCGCGCCGAAGCCGCACACAACCACGGCTGGTGGCAAGGCGATGGCGAGCAGGCCTCCGCATTCCTGCACGCCTACGAGTCGCAATGGCTGCCCGCCGCCCTGCTCGAACCGGCGCAACGCGGCCGCCTTGTCGATGCCTTCGTCGCGGCCGCCCAGTATCAAGCCGTGGAGTTGCATTTCAACAAAGGACTCGCCGGTGCACCGCCGGAGGTGAACGAAGCGGCGCGTCAGTGCGCCACGAATCCGAACGTGGCCGACGCCTTCGGCCTCGCGATCGTCGCCACCGGCGGCCCACCGCCATTTCCGGGCCTCCCCATCGCCCCGCCCGACATGTCGCAGGCGCATCGCAACGCTGCGAATGTGGCCAAGGCTGCGGCCATACTCAAGGCGCTATCGCCGCAAGGCGGCTCCTATGTTTCGGAGACCGATTTTTTTCGCGACGATTGGCGCGAGGCGTTTTGGGGCGTCAACTACGCGCGGCTCAAGGCGATCAAGGATCGCTACGATCCGCAAGGGTTCTTTTTCGTGCATCACGGCGTGGGCAGCGAGGACTGGAGCCCTGATGGCTTTACGCCCTTGGGTTGAACTTTACCTCGATGCGTCTTCACCTACCCGGTGGAACCCGCTCCGTTCACATCGCTGTCATCTTCCTTTTCGCGCTCGAGCATATCGAGCGCAAGCACACGCCCGACATCGCGCACGAATGCTTCCATGATCGCGAGGCATTCCGGGCTGCCCGGCGCACAGTCTTCGGGGTTCAACTTTCCCTGTGCATGCCTGATCGCGCGGATGCTGGCCTCCAGCGCCCGTGCTTCTGCCCAGATCGGATCGTTTGGAGGAGGTTTGGGTTGTTCGTGCGCCATGCATGGATTTTCGGCGGGCGGCTTACAAACTTTAGCGGCCACGCATGAAATGTCGAACGGCTAGGGCGCGGCCTTCGCAATCAGGTCCTGCAAACGGGCCATCGAGCGCCGATCCAGCGGGTGCATCTCGCAACCCACACGGCTCCATCCTCTTTCCTGATCTTCGGTAATCCAGCGCACATCGAGCGCGACGGCCAGGACGATTTCGTCTTCGTCGTCGATCGGCGCCGATTGCAGCCAGCCGGAGACTGTCTCTCCGCGGAAGAGCAGACCGTTGCGCGCGTGAAGGAGCGCCCCGCGCGAGCTGAGGTCAGCGACCTGCGCGAGCGCCCTGCCGTCCTTGTTCAGAAGCAGCGGGGCGAACAACAGCGGCGTTCGGACCTCCCGACGCATATCCAGTCCACTTCGCATACGCATGGCACCCGTTTGAACGTTCTTTTTTATTGAGGGTCGGGATTCTAACGTGACTGCGCCGGCAAGACGGGGATAGTGCGCGCATGACGTCCGCGCAAACGTTTGATCGATTCAATCGGAATACGCGGCGGCGCCCGGCTCTATCGCCGGGGCTGCCACGACGCGCTCGAGCGCGCGGTTGTCGACTCAGTGGCCCGCATAAATCGACCGCCCGCCGACGCTGGCCATGATCGGCGCGCCCGAGTCCGAGCTGCCCGTCATCGCCACGCCGCCAACCGCCGTGTTGCCCGGCGCGGCTTGCTGTGCCGTTTGCGCCTGCTCCTGAGCCACGATCGCTTCCGCGTGCTGAATGTCATCCGGATAGTTGAGATCGTTGGCCGTCGGACGGTACCCCGTCTGCTCCAGCCGCACGAGATCGGCAACGACCTGCGCACGCGTGACCGGCGTGTTGGCCGGGGTGGCGGTCTGTGCGAAAGCGGCAGCCGGGGCGGCCAGAGCGCAGGCAACGAGCAATGTGGAAACGAGTGCTTTCATGATGTTCACCTCTCAATGAATGGCCGCTGCATCGGGAAGCGATGCCGCCTCGGCCGCCCTCGGCAATGTCGCGAAGGTTGACTGCATTCTGGCCGCGCGGCGCTGACCCAATGCTGACCCGCCGATTACGAGTTCGTTATCTGGGCGCGACGCGCCTCGCGCGGCCGATGCGCGGCCAACACCCCTTCACGTCAAACATGACAAATCCGTAATGTCGAGGTCAGCGCCGGGTAAGCGCGCCCTCCCGATACTTGCGCCAATCCTGCCCCAACCCGGACACCGTCATGTGGATCGTCAAACTGGCTCTCAGGCGGCCTTACACGTTCATCGTGCTGGCCGTACTGCTTTTCATCCTCGGGCCGCTTGCCATCATGCGCACGCCCACGGACATTTTTCCGAACATCAATATCCCCGTGGTCAGCATTGTCTGGACCTACAACGGCTTCTCCGCCGAGGACATGGCGCACCGCATCACCTCGAACTACGAGCGCGCCCTCACCTCCGACGTGGACGACATCGAGCACATCGAATCGCAGTCGCTCAACGGCGTCTCGGTCGTGAAGGTGTTCTTCCATCCGGGCGCGGACATCAACCGCGCGATTGCCGAAGCCGCGTCGAACTCCGCTTCGATCCTGCGCATCCTGCCGCCTGGCACGCTGCCGCCGAACATCATCACGTACAACGCCTCCACAGTGCCGGTGCTGCAACTGGGACTCTCCAGCGCGACGCTGCCCGAGCAGTCGCTCTACGACCTCGGCAACAGCTTCATCCGCACGCAGCTCGCCACCGTCCAGGGCGCGGCCGTGCCGCTGCCCTATGGCGGCAAGATCCGCCAGATCATGGTGCAGCTCGATCCGAAAGCGATGCAGGCAAAAGGACTCGCCCCCGCCGACGTCGTGAACGCCGTGAACGCCCAGAACCTCATCCTGCCCGGCGGCACGGCCAAGATTGGTTCGCGCGAATACAACGTGGAGATGAACGGCAGCACGCAAACGGTTGCCGCACTCAACGACCTGCCGATCAAGACCGTGAACGGCAGCGTGGTGTATGTGCGCGACGTAGCGCACGTGATCGACGGCTACGCGCCGCAAACGAATATCGTGCGCGCGGACGGCAAACGCGCGGCGCTCCTCACCGTCGAAAAAACCGGCAGCGCCTCGACGCTTACGATCATCCAGCAAGTGAAGGCGATGCTGCCGAAGATCGCAGCAGGCCTGCCGAAAGCGCTCAAGATCACGCCGCTCTCCGATCAGTCCGTGTTCGTGAAGTCGGCGATCTCGGGCGTGGTGCGCGAAGCGCTCATTGCGGCCTGCCTCACTGCCGCAATGATCCTGCTCTTTCTCGGCAGCTGGCGCGCCACGCTCATCATTGCCGTGACGATTCCGCTAGCCGTGCTCACGTCGCTCATCGCGCTCGCGGCGCTCGGTGAAACCATCAACATCATGACGCTCGGCGGCCTGGCGCTCGCTGTCGGCATACTCGTTGATGACGCAACCGTCGCCATCGAAAACATCACTCACCACCTGGAGCGCGGTGCGCCGCTGCACGACGCCATACTCAACGGCTCCGGCGAAATTGCCGTGCCGACCTTCGTTTCGACGCTCTCCATCTGTATCGTGTTCGTGCCGATGTTCCTGCTTTCGGGCGTCGCGCGCTACCTCTTCGTGCCGCTCGCCGAGGCCGTGGTGTTCGCCATGTGCGCGTCGTACTTCTTCTCGCGCACGCTCATTCCCACGCTCGCCATGTACCTGCTGCGTGCGCGCACGCTGGGCTCCGCGCCCTCGCGCGGCATTGCCGGCGCATTGACGCGCTTCCAGGCGGGCTTCGAACACCGCTTCGAAGCGGTGCGCAACCGCTATCGCGCGTGGCTTCAAGCCGCCATTGCGCAGCGCCGCCGTTTCGTCGTGCTGTGGGTCGCGCTCTGCCTCGGCTCGCTCGTGCTCGTGCCGTTCACGGGCCGCGACTTCTTTCCTGCCGTCGATACCGGCGAGATCCGCCTGCATCTGCGCGCGCCCACCGGCACGCGCATCGAAGAAACGGCGCGCATTACCGACGAAGTCGAAGCGAAGATCCGCAGCGTGATTCCGCCCGCCGAACAGGCCGCGGTGCTCGACAACATCGGCGTGCCGGTGAGCGGCATCAACCTCACGTACGACTCGTCGGACCCCATTGGCCCCGAAGACGCCGACATCCTCATCACGCTCGCGCCGAAGCACCACCCCACCGCGCAATATGTCGCGAAGCTGCGCAACGTGCTCAACACTGCGTTTCCAGGCGTGACCTTCGCGTTCCTGCCTGCCGACATCGTGAGCCAGATCCTGAACTTCGGCCTGCCTGCGCCCATCGACGTGCAGATCGTCGGCAACAAGCTCGCGCAGAACCGCGTCGTCGCGAACCACCTGCTCGACGAAATGCGCGGCGTGCGCGGCCTCGTCGATGCGCGCATCCAGCAGCCCGGCGACGAACCCACCATCAACGTGAACGTGGACCGCACGAAGGCACTGCAAGCGGGCCTCACGCAGCACGACGTCGCGCAGAATCTGCTCATCGCGCTCTCGGGCAGCTCACAAACCACGCCTAACTTCTGGCTCGATCCGAAGAACGGCGTGAGCTATCCGCTCGTGACCGAAGTGCCGCAATACGACATTCATTCGCTGCAAACGCTCGCCAATATTCCAGTGACGACGTCGCAATCCGTCACGTTCACGCCGCAGAACCAGCTTGGCACGCTCGGCACTGTCTCGCGCAGCGAGCAGGAGGCCGTGGTCTCGCACTACAACGTGCAGCCCGTTCTCGATATCTTCGCCTCCACACAGGGGCGCGACCTGGGCGGCGTCGCCTCCGACGTGAACCGCCTCGTCAACGCGGCGCGCGCGCAATTGCCGCCCGGTTCGTCGATCGTGATGCGCGGCCAGGTGCAGTCGATGAACGCCTCGTTCAGCGGCCTCGCAGCCGGGCTCGTGTTCGCCATCGCGCTCGTCTATCTGCTGATGGTCGTGAACTTCCAGTCGTGGCTCGACCCGCTCATCATCGTGAGCGGCCTGCCGGCCTCGCTCGCCGGCATCGCGTGGATGCTGTTCGTCACGCAAACCACGCTCAGCGTGCCGGCCCTCACGGGCACGATTCTCTGTATGGGCATTGCCACAGCGAACAGCATTCTCGTCATCAACACGGCGCGCGAGTCGCTCGCAGCGGGCATGGAGCCGCTCGCCGCCGCGCTCGACGCAGGCTTCAACCGCTTTCGCCCGGTGCTCATGACCGCGCTCGCCATGCTGATCGGCATGCTGCCGATGGCGCTCGGTCTCGGCGACGGCGGCGAGCAGAACGCGCCGCTCGGACGCGCCGTGATCGGCGGCCTCGCCATCGGCACGCTTTCCACGCTCGTATTCGTGCCGGTCGTGTTCGGCATGGTGCACGGCTGGCTCGCGAAACGCCGCGCCGCCCGCGATGCCAGCAACGATGCGCAAGCCAGTGCAACCACTCACGTTGAATAAGGATTCCAAAATGAACCCGCTCACTCCGCACGAGCATCGTGACAGCGCGGCGCAACCGGCCGCATCCGAAGGAGCCGCACGCAAGCGCACGGCCGTCATCATCGGCCTTACGTGCCTCGCCATCGCCGCAACGCTGCTCACCGCGGGCATCGTGCCGCGCCTCGAGGCGCACACGGCACAGGCAGAACAGGTCGCGGCGCAGCGCGAGCTGATCGTCTCCACCCTCACGCCCACGCGCGCGCCCGCCACGCAGGACCTGCTGCTGCCCGGCTCGATCATGTCGTGGGCCGACGCCTCGATCTATGCGCGCACGAGTGGCTACGTGCAGCACTGGTCCACGGATATCGGCGCGCACGTCAAGGCCGGCCAGACGCTCGCGCAGATCGACACACCCGAACTCGACGCGCAACTCCAGCAGGCACGCGCCGACGAAGCAACGGCGCAGGCCAACTATCGCTTTGCGAACAGCACCGCGCAGCGCTGGCAAACAATGTTGCAGACGCAATCGGTTTCCGAGCAGGACGCCCAGTCGAAGACGAGCGACGCCGCCGCGAAACTCGCCACGCTCCAGGCCGCGCAGGCGAACGTGGCGCGGCTCCAGGAACTGGTTTCGTACCAGAACGTGACGGCGCCCTTCGACGGCGTGATCACCGCGCGCAACGTGCAGGTGGGCGCGCTCGTTACGGCGGGCGGCACGCCTGGCCTCGCGACCATGCCCGGCGAGCTGTTCCACATCGCACAGACCGACCGGCTGCGCGTGTACGTAGACGTGCCGCAAGACGACGCGAGCCTCGTCACGCCCGGCACGACCGTCTGGCTGACGACGCAACAATATCCGGGCCGCCGTTTCGACGCGAGTGTCGCGCGCAGTTCGAACGTGATCGACCCCGTGAGCCGCACATTGCGCGTGGAAGTCGATGTGGACAACCACGATGGCGCGCTGATGCCCGGCGCCTACGCACAGGTTCATCTTGCGCTCACGGCTGCCGCGCCCGCTCTCGAACTGCCCGTGAGCGCGCTGCTGTTCCGCCCGGACGGCGTGACAGTCGCGGTGGTCGATGCCAAAAACACCGTGCAATTGCGCAAGGTGACCATAGGCCGCGATTTCGGCACGTATGTGGAAATTGCGACGGGCCTCGCGCCCACCGAGCGCGTCATCAACAACCCCGGCGACGCCATTGCCAGCGGCCAGAGCGTGCGCGTGGCGGCGGCCTCGACGGCCGCGAAAGCGTAAGCGAGGCCCATCATGTTCGAACGCCCTCTGCCCGCGTTGCGCCGGATCGCCGTGGCCTGCACGGCAGCCTCACTCGCAGCGTGCACCACGTTGCCGCATTACAGCGTGCCCTCGGCCGATGTCCCCGCGCACTACGCCACACCCACCACACCACCCGCAGCGGCACCCGGCTGGAGCGTCGCTGCACCCGGCGACGCCAAACCGCGCGGCCCGTGGTGGACCCTCTTCGGCGACAACGACCTCGACCAGCTCGAAGCCCGCGTGGATGTGTCGAACCAGACCGTGCGCCAGGCCGTTGCCAATCTCGAAGCCGCGCGCGCGATGATCGATTATCAACGCGCCGGTTATGCGCCTGTCGTCACGGCGGGCGTGGCCGCGCAGCGCTACCGGACCTCGCAAAATCTCGTGGACCGTTCGCTTGCGGGCAAGACGATTCCCGACTATTCGACGGGGCTCACGGCAAGCTGGGAACCCGACCTGTTCGGGCGCGTAAAGGACGCGACCACCGAGGCGCATGCCAACGCGCAGGCCACGCAAGCCGACCTCGAATCGGTCCGTCTTTCGATGACGAGCCAGCTTGCTACGGACTACTTCGATTTGCGCTCGCTCGATCGCCAGAAGAAGCTGCTCGACGACACCGTGACCGCCTACACGGCCGCGCTGCGCATCGTGCAGCAGCAGCTCGCCGATGGCGCGATCGACGCCTCCGCCGTCGCCCAGGCGCAAACGCAGCTCGAAAGCGCGCGCACGGCCGACAGCGATATCGACGTACAGCGCGCGCAACGCGAGCACGCCATTGCCACGTTGATCGGCGTACCCGCCTCGACGTTCAGCCTGCCGCCGCGCGTCGATCCTGTTATCGTGCCGTCGATTCCCGCAGGCGTGCCCTCGGCGCTGCTCGAACGGCGCCCGGATATTGCCGCAGCCGAACGGCGCGTGGCAGCGGCCAATGCAAGAATCGGCGAGGCGCATGCGGCCTTTTATCCCGACCTCACGCTTTCCGCCACGGCGGGCCTCGAAAGCACGTTTTTCGCGCCGTGGCTCAGCGCACCGAGCCTCTTCTGGTCGCTCGGCTCGCAGCTCGCGGGCACGCTCTTCGACGGCGGCCGGCGCGACGCCACGCTCAAAGGCGCAAACGCGCAATACGACGCGTCCGTGGCCGGCTACCGGCAAACGGTGCTTACGGCATTCCAGCAAGTCGAGGACAACCTGAGCGCGCTCGACACGCTGGCCAGTGAAGCGCAAAGCCAGCAGCGCGCGACCGCCGCCGCGCAACTCTCGCTCAAGCTGACCACCAACCGCTACCAGGCGGGCGCGGTGACCTATCTCGACGTGGTGACGGCGCAGACCATCGCGCTCTCGAACGAGCGCAACGAGGAGCAGATTGCGGGCAGAAGGCTCGATGCGAGCGTGCAACTGCTAGAGGCGCTCGGTGGCGGCTGGGACCGTGCAGCACTGAGCGACTTGAGCGCTAAGGGCGCACAAACGTCAGGATAAACCGCGTGCTGGCCGTGTCGCTTTCGGCGCGTGCCGAGCCGCCGTGCAGCGCCATGATCGTGCGCACGATCGCCAGCCCCAGCCCCGCCGATGCCCCCGCGCGCGGCTCGCTATGGCGCGACGCATCGGCGCGATAGAAACGGTCGAAAATGCGTTCCAGCAGCGCGGAGTCGATGGGCGTGCCGGGATTGGCCACCGTCACTTCGACGGCCTTTGGCGTCTCTTCGACGCTCAGGGTGATTACCGCGCCGCGCGGCGTATAGCGCAGCGCATTGGCGAGCAGGTTGCCCACGGCGCGCCGGAACAGCTCCTTGTCCGCACGCAGGCGGCCCGCGCCCTGCACGCGGATCTGCACGCCCGCCTCGTCGGCGAGGCCTTCGAAGTACTCGGCAATCTGGGTGAGCGCATCATGCACGTCGAACTCCGCGAGCGTCGTCATGAATTGCGGGTGCTCCGCGCGCGCGAGAAAGATCACGCTTTCAATCATGCGCGAAAGCCGTTCGCATTCCTCCAGATTCGATTCGAGTAACGCCTCGTATTCGGCGGTGCTGCGCTCGCGCGCGAGCGCCACTTCGTTTGCGCCGCGCAGATTGCCGAGCGGCGTGCGCATGTCATGCGCGAGGTCCGCCGTGTATTGCGACATGCGCTCGAAGCCGCCGTGCAGGCGTTCGAGCATGGCGTTGAGCGACTTCGTGAGCGCTTGCAGCTCGCTCGGCGCGCCCTCGACTTCGATGGACGTATCGAGCCGATCCACCGTGACCGTGGCCGCGCGCGCGGCCATCTCGCGCAGCGGGCGCAGCGACTCGCGCACGAGCAGCCAGCTCATGAGAAACGCGAGCAGCATGCCCGCAAGTCCAAAGCCATAGAGCCGCTCGCGATAATGGTCGAGCAGGCGCCAGCGGTCGGTCATGTCGCGCGCGATGACGATGGTGACCGGCGTGCCGTCCGCGAGCGTAGCGTCCGTGGCGAGCCCGCGCACCGGCACGCCGCGCGCATTGCGCCACTCCACCACGTCGCCTTCGGTAATGCGCTGCGCCGGGGGTAGGCGCCGCGCGAGCGCCGCATTGGGAAACGCGGCGTCGGCAATGCCCGCCGTGTTGTGCTCGGCCAGTTGCGCCCCGCCGGTGCCGAGAATTTCCATGGAAAGCGCGGGGTTGCCGAGCACCTGGCTCGTGAGCCGCTCCGCATGTTCACGCACGTCGTGCTCGCTGTGCAGTTCCTGCGCAAGGCGGCGCGTATGCCGCGAAATCAGCACGATATCGAGGTCGTCCTGCTGCTTTACTTCGCGGTCCAGCGTGAAATAGAGCGTGCTGCCCACGAGTGCGAATACCGCGAGCGTCGTGCCCGCGAAACTCAGCGCGAGGCCTGTCGCGAGCGAGCGCACCGCGATGCGCGGCATCAGGCGTTCCCTTTGATTTCGGCCACGTAGCCCACGCCGCGCACGGTGTGGATCAGCTTGACGTCGAAGGCGTCGTCCACCTTCGCGCGCAGGCGGCGGATGGCCACTTCCACGACGTTGGTGTCGCTGTCGAAGTTCATGTCCCACACGTAGGAAGCGATTTGCGTGCGTGTGAGCACTTCGCCCTGGCGGCGCACGAGCAGCTGCAGGAGCGAAAACTCCTTCGGCGTGAGGTCGATACGCGCGGCCCCGCGTTTCACGCGCCGGCGCGTCACGTCCACTTCGAGGTCGCCTAGCAGGAGCACGTCGCTCTCGCGCGGGGGGCCACGGCGGGCCAGCGTGCGCACGCGCGCAAGCAGTTCGACGAACGCGAACGGCTTCACGAGGTAGTCGTCCGCGCCCAGCTCGAGCCCCTTCACGCGGTCGCTGATATCGTCGCGCGCGGTGAGGAAGAGCACCGGCGTGGTGTGCGTCGTGCGCAGCGTTTTGAGCACCGTCCAGCCGTCCATGGCGGGCAGCATGACGTCGAGCACAATCACGTCGTACGCGGCCTCCTTTGCGAGGATCAGGCCTTCGGCGCCGTCCGCGGCAACGTCCACGGCATAGCCGGATTCCTCGAAGCCCTTCTTCAGATACGCGCCGGTCTTCGGCTCGTCTTCGATCACAAGAATGCGCATCGCCGTTCAACTCTGAGTGTGTCCGGCTCAATTGTATGCGCTCCCAGGCTCGCTGCGCTTATCGCTGTGCGTGCCCCGTACAGTCTCGCTTATTGCGTGAACGGTAAGCGTATTGAAAAGTCCCGATGAAACGGGGCGCCCAAAGGCTGCCCCGCCTGGGCGCCAATCAGAACTTGTGCATGATTCCCGTCTCGACGAGCGTCTGACTCTTTCCAGACGAAGGCGAAGCCGTATAGATCTGCGCATACGTGCCCGGACCGCTTGCACGCTGGTAGATGCCGATGAGATACAGTTCGGTGCGCTTCGAGAGCAGATAATGGCCCGCGAGATCGAGCTGGTTATAGTGCGTGGAGCGCCCGATCGAATAGTTGCCGAGCGTGTAGACATACGAGAGCCCGACCTCGACGAACGGCGTGACGAACTTGTACGCCGACGCCTCGAAGTTCTGCAGGCGCAATCCCGTCGAATCGGAATAGTTGAACAGCACGTTCGTGTAGTTGCCGAGCACGTGGAACGAACCGAAGTCGTAGCTGCCGCCCACGCCCATGATGCGCTGCTGATCCGTGCCCGCGCCCTTCGTGCTCGTCACGAACGGCGAACTGAAGCCCCAGCCCGTGCTGTCGACTGCGCCGCTCGTGGTGTTCGAAGGCACCGCGTTGCTGCGCCGGTTGAACTGCGTGAAAGCCGCGCCGACCTTGAGCGGCCCGCTCGTATAGGTCATCGCGCCGCTAAAGCCGTTGTTGTTCGAGAACTGGGTCGAGTTCGAAAACGCATAGCTGCCCGCGAACGAGAAACCCGAGTACGTGGGCGAGGCATAGCGAACCGCGTTGTTGAAGCGGTTCGTGAAGAACATGTTGTCGTTGTCGCCAATGTGCGCGCCGTAGCCGGCGAACACGTTCGAGGCGGTGGCGAACCACATGGTGTTCGTCATTTCCTCGTACTGGCGGCCCATGGTGACCGTACCCGCCCGGTCGTTGCTCAAGCCCACATAGGCCTGCCGGCCGAACATGCCGCCGTTGAGCATCGCGCCATTCGTCACGTTGAAGCCGTTTTCCAGCGTGAAGATGGCCTTGGTGCCGCCACCGAGATCTTCTACCCCGCGCAGGCCGAAGCGCGGCGGCATCATGCCTGCGTTGGAAAGCGCGAAAAGATGATTGCCCTTCGAGTTGCTCACATATTCCAGTGATTCCGAAATCACGCCGTACAACGTCACGCTGCTCTGCGCGTGCGCCACGCCCATGCCCCCTGCGCCCAGCAACAGCCCCGCAACCACGCCGGATATGAGGCTCGCTACGCGGGTGCGTTTGACTGCAAAGTCTCCTTGTTTCAATTTCGTCTCCTTAGTCATACTGATTGTTATGTAGAGTACCTGGGTCACGCTGGCCTCCTTGCCGAGGAGGCCGAATTCTTTGCGTCAGTTGCCTCCCGCCGCGGCCTGTGCCGAACCGGTCGCCTGGGCGCCGGACTCTTCGCTGCGCGATGCGCTACGTCCCCAGATCGGCAACGGTGCGAGCTGCAGCAAGGTGGCAAGCACAACGAGTCCGATGCGCACAGTCCAGCCGCTCTCGTAGAAGCTCGCAAAAATCGCGGGCGGCCCGAGCAGCACGCCGAGATAGGTTGCCTGCGCAACGAGGCCGCTCGTCGCGCCCATGGTCGCGAGGCTCGGCGCGGCGGCCGGCACCATCGTCCAGATCAGGCCGTTCAGCAGACCAATGCCGACCGAAAACACGCACACCGCGGCCACCGCGCCGCTCAAGCCCGTCAACGGCAGATAGAGGGCCACGCCGCCAGCGAGCGCGACCACGCCGCCTGCCGACGCGATGAGGCGCGCACTCGTGCCCCCCTTGAGCAGATGCCCGACCGAAAGGCAGCCGATGCACACGAACACTTCCGCCACCGTCCCCACGCCGGCCGCCGTGCGAATCGCCACGCCGAACGTCTTCGCGAGATACACGGTAAGCGCGGCCATGATGCCGGTCTGGATGAACGCCGAAGCGCCCGAAGCCAGCGCCACGCGATATGGCCGCGGACTCTTCACCACGGTCCAGATGTCGGCGAGCCGGCGCGCGGCCATGTGCTGCGTCTTGCCCGGCAGCAGGAAGCCTGCGAGCGCGAGGGCCGCCATCAGAATGGCATGGCCGCCGAAGGCCCAGCGCCACATTTCGCCGCGTTGCGCGAGCGGTGCGACGACGCTCAGCGTGAGCCCGATGCCGACCGCGGTATGCGAGGTCCAGAGGCCGAGCGCGATGCCGCGCCGCGCGCCGCTCGTGGTGCGCATGATGAGCGTGACGGCGCCCACCGTGAGAGAGAGATAGCCCACGCCCTCGAGGAGGCGGCTCGCGAACAGCATGTTCAGGTCGTGCGCCACCACCACGCCAAGGTTGCCCGCGAGCGCGAACAGCGAACCGCCCACGATCACGCGCTTGTCGCCGATGCGATCGACGAGCCAGCCGCCAAACAGGGCGAGCACGGCCGTGATGAGCGAGGGAATGGAGATCACCCAGCCAGCCGCCGCGTGCGAAAGACCGAACTGGTGCGCGATGTCGCCGATCACGGGCACCGACTGTGTGACGAGCGAGGTCGCCACGGTTCCGTAAAGGTAGAGCAGGATGATGCAAGGCCAGCCGCCAGGGGTCAGCATGTTGTGTCTCCGATATCGTTATGTGTGTTCTGTGTTGCTGCTGCGCGCTTCGCGAACCGCACATTATGGGGCCGTGCCGCGCGCATCACTCATGCCCTGATTGCCTGGTTCCAGCCCAGCAACCGGCACAGGTTGCCGCCCATCACGGCCGCACGATCGGCTGCGGAAAGCCAGGCGAGCGTTTCGCTGAAGTGCGTCACGCACTGGCGATACGGGTGGTGCAGGCGTGACAGGTCGCTGCCCCACACGACGCGCTCGGCGCCGAACGCATCGAACACTTGCCGCAACGGCGCCTCGATCGAGCGGAACGGCCAGGGATCGAGCGCATAGTCGCCCACGCCCGCGGCTTTCACATGCACGTTGGGGTGTTGCGCGAGCGCGAGCAACTCGGGCAGATGGTCGAACGCCGCCGGGCCGCTTGCGCCGCGCGGCACGCCCAGGTGATCGACGATCAGGCGCAAGCGCGGAAAACGCTGTGCAATGGCGTGGGCCTCGCCGAGCGCGCCCGGCACATGCAATGCGACCACGAGCCCGCTTTCCTGCGCCACCGGCCACACACGTTCGTAGCGGCCTTCAAGCAGCGGCGCAAGGCGCTCCGGCGTGTTGAACAGGAAGCGCACACCGAGCATGCCCGGCTCGTCGCGCCAGCGCTCGATGGCGGCGGCCGGGTCCGTCACGTCCGCACCCAGGAGCCCCATGACCGCGAAACGTTCCGGCTCCGCCTGCGCGAGCGCGAGCGAATAGGCATTACCCTCGGGGTCCCACAGCGGCGGCACGAGCAGGACGCGGTTCACGCCTGCGCGCACCATCTCGTCCACGAGCACGTCGCGCGTGATCGGCGTGCGGCGGTGATGACCCGTCGAATCTCCGTTCACCCATGCGTGCACCTGGGCATCGACAATATGCATGCTATTTCTCATTTATTTCGTAGTGGATTACCGGATTGACGACCGTTGTGCGCGCATCCATTACGCGCCGAACAGGCTGCCGGCGCCCGCAATGCGGCCTTGCCAGCCTGCAAGCCGCAACACGGCCCACAACGTAGCCTGATTGCTCGTTGCGACCGGCATGCCGAGCGAGGCCTCCAATGCGTGTGCGGTCTCGAAGGCGCGCACATTGGCGCACGAGAGCAGCACCGCGCCGATGTCCGCGTCGATCTGCTCGCGCACGATCCCTGCAATGCGCTCCGGCGACATGAGCGCCGCCTCTTTCGCGTCGGTGAAGCCGAGCGATACCGTGCGCGCCACGGCATGCCCCGAGGCTTCGAGCGACTCGCGCTCGATGCGCGAGAACTCGTCGGCGAACGGGCACACGTGCAGCAGACGCTCGGCGTGCAGCGCAGTGAGCGCTTCCTTGATCGCGACCATCGTGTTCGTGGCAGGCAGGCCGAGACGCCCGGCAAGGCGCGCGGCGAGCAGCGCGTCGCCTTGCGCGCCGTTTGCGACGCTCGCGCCCGTGCAGTTGAACACCACGGCGTCGGGCGAAAGGTCCTTCAGGTATTCCGTCTCCTCGGCCGCTTCGAGCCAGGCCCGCTGCAGGCTTTCCATCGTCACGCGGCCACCCTCCTTCCTCAGGCGGATACGATGGACGTGATACGAAACGTCCTCGGGGCAGAACAGACGAAAATCATCTTCGGCAATCGTGTTCAGTGAAGGCACCACCATGCCCACGCGCAATCTCTTCATTTCAGTCCTCTGTTGCACGGCGCCAGAAAGGCGCCGCGAGTCTGAACCAGTGTATTTTTTGCGGCTTCGCGTCACCAATCGGAAAGCGGCCGCCGCAATCGGTTTTTGCTGAACCCAGGACGTCAGGTCCCGCTGCGGTCGTTGGCCGGTGGCATGGCGTGCGCCGCTTCGCGCTGTTGAGCGAAGCCTTCGTCGAGCGATTCGAGGGTTTTGCCGCGCGCCTCGATCCCCACGAAGAGATAGGTCACGCCGCACAGCAGGAGGCACAGCGCAAGGAACTGGAACGCCGGCACGATCACGCCGAGCGTGGCCGAAGGCATCACCATGTTGTTCGACCCCGCGACCCACGCGAGTCCGACCGGGCCGATCATCTTGCCCACCGACCCCGCGAGGCCCGCGTAGCCCGAGCCACTGCCACGCAGCCGCGTGGGCCAGATTTCGGTGGAATAGACCGCGCACACGGAAAAGCTGCCGTCGGCGAACACGAATGCGAGCAGCAGCGGCAGCCAGAACCACGAAGGCGCGAGCAAGTCGCCGTGGCCCACGTAGCCCGCCAGCAGCGCGGCAATCGCGGCGGCAATGGCAAAGTACCCGCCGGTGCGCCGCCTGCCGATACGGTCGGCGAGACTCGCAGCCGCAAGACGCGAGACGATGCCGCACACGCTGAAGCCGATCATGAAGCGCGACGCACCCGCGGGCGTGACCGACTGCACCTGGGCGAGCAGCGTGGGCGCCCACAGCACGATGCCGTAGTAACCCGAAATCAGCCCGATGTTGATGAGCGTGGCCGTTACCACGCTGCGTGGGTACGAGAAGATCTCCGACCAGCGCGAGGCGGGCGGGCGGCGCACCGCACTCTCGGCATTCGCGCTGCTTTCTTCGTCGCGCCATTCGGCGGCCGTGCCGAGCGCCCACTGCACGGCGCGGCGAGCTTCTTCGCGGCGGCCCTGCAGGCTCAGCCAGCGCGGCGACTCCGGTACATAAAACGCGCCGATCAACGCCACGAGTGCGGGCGCCGCGCCGAGCGCGAACGTGAAGCGCCAGCCGATCGACGGAATCACGAAGGCGCCGCTGAACGCGCCGAGCAACAGACCGCAAGTCGTGATGGCGGAAACGACCCCCGTGAGCGCGGCGCGCCGACGCGGCGGAATGAATTCGTTGACGAGTGCGATCTGAATGAAATAGCCGCCGGTGCAAAAGCCGATCACCGTGCGCAGCACCGCCATGTAGATCCAGCCGCCCGTGGGCGTGAATGCGAGGCCGAGGCTCATGGCCGCGAGCAGCAGCAGCGAGATGACGAACACGGGCTTGCGGCCGAAGCGGTCGGCCATCATGCCCCAGACCACGCCGCCGACGATCGCGCCCGCGCCCGAAGCGAGCAGCACCGTGCCCATCATCCCGTATGTCATGCCCCACGGCTTGACGAGAAACGCCATGATGAAACCGATCAGATAGGCGTCCCAGAATTCCAGCATGCTGCCTATACCAATCAGCGCGAGCAGCGTGCGCTGGTTTTTGCTCAGGACACGTTGGTCCTGAAATGGGCTTTGCCCGCTCTGCATGAGTTGCATGAACCCTCCGTCTCCTTAGAGGCGCGCCGTCTTGTTCGGCGCCGATATCATTGTCAGGAGACCTGATTCTAGTGAGCCGCCGACTTTCAGCGGCATAGAAAAAGAGCGGGCCGTCATCAGTTATTGCTGTACGGCTGGCAAGCGCCGCGCTCAGCCATCGAGCGTCTTGCGCGCCGCGAGTTGCGGAAAGCGCCACGCCCACGTCAGCGCCACGAGGCAGGTCAGCGCGCCGCCCAGCACGACCGCGCCCACCGGCCCGATCACGCTGGCGAGCGAGCCCGATTCGAATTCGCCGAGCTGGTTGCTCGCGCCCACGAAAATCGCGTTCACAGCGCTGACGCGGCCGCGCATTTCGTCCGGTGTTTCAAGCTGCACGAGCGTTTGGCGAATCACCACGCTCACCATGTCCGCCGCGCCTGTCATGATCAGCGCGAGCAGCGAGAGCCAGAGGTTCGTCGAAACGCCGAACACCACCGTCGCGAGGCCGAATACGCCAATCGAGGCGAGCAGCGTCACACCCACGCGGCGTTTAGGCGGATAGCGCACGAGCCAGAGCGACATCGCGAACGCGCCTGCGGCGGGCGCCGCGCGCAGCCAGCCGAGCATGACGGGGCCGCCGTGCAGGATCGTATCGGCGTAGATGGGGAGCAGCGCCACCGCACCGCCGAACAGCACGGCGAAGAGATCGAGGCTGATCGCCGCGAGAATGATCGGCTTGCGCCACACGAAGCGCAGGCCGCCCACCAGCGCGTCGAGCGTGGCGGCGCGGCGCTCGCGTTGAACTTCACGCACCTTGAGGCCGAGTGCGAGCAGCGCCGCTGCGAGAAAGAGCAGCGCCGCGACCGCATAGACCACGCCGATGCCGAAGCTCACGAGCGCCCCGCCTAGCGCGGGCCCGAGTATCACGCTCGATTGCGAGCCGGTGGAGACGGCCGCCATCGCGCGGCTCAGGAGCGGCGGGGGCACCGTGGAAGGCACGAGCGCCTGCAGCGCCGGCATCTGGAACGCGCGCGCTGCGCCGAGCAGCAGGGAGGCCAGCAGCAGTGCGTCGCGCGTGAGGCCGTTGCGGTGCGTGGCGAACGCCATCGCCGCGGCAACGACACCCTGCACCGCGAGGCAGCCGAGCACGATGCGCGCGCGCCGCCACGAGTCGGCCGCGTGTCCCGCGGGCAATGTGAGCAACAGCACCGGGAAGAACTGATAGAGCCCGACCAGCGCGAGCGCCCACGCGTCGTGCGTGAGCGCGTACATCTGCCAGCCGATCGCGACGAACAGCATTTGAATGCCCACCGTCCACGCAATGCGCACGGCCAGCAGGCTGCGAAACGAGGAAAAGGGCAACAGGGGGGCATGCGCGCGCGCAAGCGCGAACGCAACGGTAGGTTCGTTCGACATCTGAGTGGAAACCCGAGGAAGTGCAAGCCTTTCTGGCCTGCAGGAAAGAAGGAAAAGCGCCGACGCCCTACGTGCCCTGTCCGCCCGTCATCGCCTGCGCGTTGCGGCGCACGCTGCGCAGAAACGTTTCCTGTACGTCGTTGGGCTTCCAGTCGCGCCGCGCCGTGATGCCGACGATCGGGCCGTCCCACGGCACGTCGATCGTCAGCGGTGCAAGCAGACCGAAACGCCGTTCGCTCAGCACTTCGGTCCAGCTCAGCACCGTGAGCATGTCGCTGTCGAAGAGCGTGATGCGAATGGTGGAAAGCGAATAGGTCTCGATGCTCGCGAGCGGCGGCGCGCCTTCGGAAAACACGTATTCGTAGGCCTCGCGGCGCGGCGAACTGCGCGGCGGCAAGATCCAGCGGTAGTTGCGCAAGGCGTCCACCGTCACGGCGGGCTCGCGCGTAAGCGGGTGATCGCGCCGCGCGACCACGCAATAGCGCTCGTGATACAGCGGCTCCTCGACGAAATCGAACGACTGGTCGGGGTTTTTCAGCACGCCCAGCATGAAATCGATCTCGCCGCGCAGCAGCTTGTTGAGCAACTGGTCGTAGGTGCCGTTGATGATCACCACACGCGCATCGGGAAAATGCGCATTGAGCTCGCGAATCGCACTCACGATCAGGATCGACGGGTCGAGCAGCAGCACGCCCACCGTCACGCTGCGCTCCACGGGAAACTGATACGCGCGCAGTGCATCGGCCATCGCGGCAATCTGGTTCGAGATCGTCTGCAACTGGCGCGCGAAGGCTTGCCCGACCTCGGTGGTCGTGACGCCCGAGGCCGAGTGCCGATAGAGCGGCGCGCCCAGATTCTGTTCGAGCGTGCGCGCCGCGCGCTGCAGCGAAGCCTCGGTAATGCCCAGTTGCCGTGCGGCCGCGCGAAACGAACCGCACTCCGCAATGGCGATGAGGCAGCGCATTTGCGTGCGCGTGATGCCGCCCGCGAGCACGCCCGGCGACACGTTACGCGTGCTGCCCACCTGCGCCACCGCCTCCTGCACGGCCTGCAGGATCTTGCGCGTGCGCACCAGCGCCGCGACACCCGCCGGCGCCAGCCAGGTACCCGTGGTCGAACGCTCGAAAAGGCTCACGCCCATGAGCGTTTCGAACGCCGCGAGACACGACGTGGTGGCTGGTTGCGAGCGCAACAGCTCCTGCGAGGCCTGCGTGACGTTCTCGTGACGCGCCACCGTCTCGAACACGCGCAACTGCCAGAGACTGGGCAGCTCGGCGGGAGCTTCCGTTTGTTCGACGGGTGACGCGACGACCGAGGCCATAGTGCTGCGATCCCTGCGTGACTAGCGGAGTGAACGTGACAAGCGAGACGTACGATCGATATACCACAGCGCACGGGCGGCGCGCGACCAGGTTTGCTACCCGGTCACCTTGTTACGCAGCGTGCCGATGCGATCGATCGTGATCTCGCACTCGTCGCCGGGTTTCATGAAGACAGGCGGCGTGCGCGAGAAACCCACGCCGCTCGGCGTGCCCGTGGCGAGAATGTCGCCGGGGCACAGCGGTGCAATCGACGAAACGTATTCGATGAAGCGCGGGATCTTGTGCACCATACTGGCCACGGTGTCGTCCTGCATGACCTGACCGTTGAGCTTCGTCTGAATGCGCAGCGTGTCCACGTCGCCCACTTCGCCGCGCGGCACGATCCAGGGACCGATCGCACCGCTTTGATAGAAGTTCTTGCCCGGCGTGATCTGGCGCGTGTGAAACTGCCAGTCGCGCACACTGCCCTCGTTCATGATCGTGTAGCCGGCCACATGCTCGAAGGCGTTTTCCGCTTTCACGCGATAGCCGGGCTTGCCGATCACCACGACAAGTTCGCCTTCATAGTCGAACTGTTCGGAAACGCCGGGATGGCGCAGCGGCTGACCGTGCGCCGCCAGCGAATCGCTTGCGCGCGCAAACAGCGCCGGCTGCTTCGGCAGCTCCTGCACGCGGCCCGCGCTCTGCACTTCGCTGTGGTGCTCGACGTAGTTCAGCGCGAGACACCAGATATGCGTCGGGTCGGCAATGGGCGGCAAAAACGTAATGTCCTTCAGTGCGTAATCGGCCTGCCCTTGCACCGTCCGTGCGACTTCGTGCGGCAGGTCAGCCGCGCATAGCGCCTTGAGCGTGGGGTATTCGTTGCCGATGCGTTTGCCGAGATCGATCACGTTGTCGCCATCGACGATGCCGTAGGTATCGCGTCCCTCTACCGAAAAGCTCGCGTATTTCATCGAAAATCTCCTCTGAATGCGTTACGTGTGCTGCGCGTTAGACGAGGCCGGCATAGGAGCCGCCGTCGAGCTGCAGGTTCTGTCCCGAGATAAAGCCCGCCTGTGCGCTGCACAGGAAGGCGCAGGCATCGCCGAACTCCATGGGGTCGCCCAGGCGCTTCGCGGCGATCGTCGCGGCAATGCGCTCCTTGGCTTGCGCGACCGTGATGCCGTCCTTTTTCGACATGCGGTCGGCCATATAGCGCTGACGGTCGGTGTCGAAGCGCTCGGGCAGCATGTTGTTGATCGTGACGTTGTCCACGACGCAATCGCGCTGCACCGATTTGCTGAGGGCGGTCAGACCGGCGCGCACGGCGGCGGAAAGGCCCATCGTCGCGCTCGGCGACTTCACCATCGCCGAGGTGATATTGACGATGCGGCCGAACTTGCGGCTGCGCATGCCGCTCACGTAGTGCTTGATGAGAAAGATCGGCGCGAGCATGTTGCCTTCCACTGCGGCCAGCCAGTCCTCGCGCGTCCAGTCGGCGATCTTGCCCGGCTCCGGACCCGCGTTGTTGTTCACGAGAATGTCCGGCGCCGGGCACGCGGCGACGATCGCTTCGCGCCCCGCTTCCGTGTTCAGGTCCGCGACGATGATGTGCGGACGGTTGCCCGTTGCCGCCTCGATTTGCTGCGCGGCGGTTTCGAGCGCGTCGGCGTGACGGCCGTTGAGATACACGCGGCAGCCTTCGCGCGCCAGCGCCGTCGCGCATGCGAGGCCGAGACCGCGCGACGACGCGCAGACGAGCGCCGTCTTTCCTGCGATTCCAAGATCCATGAGTTATCTCTCGCTTCGTGATGGCTTCAGTCCTGGCAGCGGTACTTCAGGCCCGGATAGACATTGAGTGCGTTGTTGCAGAACACGTCGTGCCGATGCTCGCTGCACAGGTGCGGCGTGGCGCTGACGTAGCGTTTCGTGTCGTCGTAGTGGTGGCCGGTGCGCGGATCGATGCCCTTCACCGCGCCGATCATCTCCGAGCCGAACAGAATGTTCTTGTGCGGCACGACTTCAGTGAGGAGGTTCACGCCCGACTGGTGATATACGCAGGTGTCGAAGAAGAGATTGTTCATGAGGCCTTCTTCGAGCGCCTGGAAGCCCAGGTCCTGCGCAAGCCCGCGATAGCGGCCCCAGTGATACGGCACCGCGCCGCCGCCATGCGGAATCACGAAGCGCAGCGTGGGGAAGTCCTTGAACAGCTGCGGCGCGAGCAGGAATTGCATGAACGCCGTGGTGTCGCCGTTCAGATAATGTGCGCCCACGTGGTGAAAACACGGGTTACACGAACTGCTCACGTGGATCATGGCCGGTACGTCGAGTTCGACCATCTTCTCGTAGAGCGGATAGTAGTGGCGGTCCGTGAGCGGCGGATCGGTCCAGTAACCGCCCGAAGGATCGGGATTCAGATTGCAGCCGACGAAGCCCAGCTCCTTCACGCAGCGCTCCAGTTCGGCCACGCACGCGCTCACGTCCTTGCCCGGCGACTGCGGCAGCTGGCACACGCCTGCGAAGTTCTCCGGATACAACTGCACCACGCGATGAATGAGGTCGTTGCACACCCGCGCCCATTCGATACCCTGCTCGAGCGTGCCGAGGTGGTGGCCCATCTGGCCCGCGATCGGCGAAAACAGCGTGAGATCGAGGCCGCGTTCGCGCTGGGCCTTGAGCTGACCGCCCTCCAGCGCCTCGCGCAATTCGTCGTCGCTGATAGCCAGCGGCGCGCCATACACGGGGCCTGCATGTTCGAGCTGCCTGCGCCGCCATTCGTGCAGCGTCTTGGGAACGGTCGTGAAGTGACCGTGACAATCGATGATCATGAAACGCTACCTGGTTCGTTGAAAAAGGGGCGAGCGGCTAGTCCTGCCACGCCACGAGCGGCGTGGCCTGCTTGACGAAACGCTCGGGCGGCTTTTCGCCGGTGTCGTAGCTCATGCCGTCGCCGATGCGGATAGGGTTGAAGCGGCTCTTCGCTGTCATGCGCTCCTGCGAGATCCAGTGCTCGTGCATCTGGCCGAAGGGGCTCATCCAGTAGTCGAAAATCTGGCTGCCCAACGCATGCCGCCCAATGCCGCGCACGTGATCGTATTCACGCTGATGGAGGTGGTCGTAGCCGAAGAAGATGTCGTCGACCCCCTCCACCTGGTACGACACATGGTGCAAACCGGCGCGCGGCCCGCGCAGCAGGAAAACGATGTGATGATCGACGGGTGTTTCGCCGAGATCGATGCGATTGAACTGGCCAATCACGTTGTCGGGTTCGCCCACGAACAATTCGTCGGTGGGAATTACGCCGAGCGTGCGCTGATACCACTCGATCGAGGCAGGCAGGTTCGGCGTGGCGAACGCCGTATGAGCAATGCGCTCCACGCGCGCCGGGCCGAGCACGCGGCTCTCGCCCTGTGCGCCTCTCACCAGTGCACGCGGTGCGAGGCGTGCCACCGGCTCGCGCTCCGTGACGAACTCCAGCCACAAGCCGTTAGGGTCCTGCACGCGCACGCGGCGCCCGCCGCCAGGTTCGTCGATATGCTCGATACCGCGCGCGCCGGGCAGTTTCGCGAGCTCCGCGAGCAGCGCGGCGTCGCGCAATTCATAGGCACAACTGACGACGCCGGGGTCGCCCAGTTCGGTCACGTGCAGAAAAGGCGCTTCGCCGATGCCGCGCATGTAAAGGCGCTTGTCGTCGCGATGGACTTTCACCATGCCGAAGTCATCGAGAAAGGCTTCCATGCGCCCGAGATCGGGGGCGCTCAGCCGGACGTGGGCCATGCCTGAAATAGTCGAAGCCAAGTTTGTCTCCGTATCGTGTTCTGTCTTGCTGTGTGACTCGTGTGCGCCCCTAGCCGAGAATATCGAGCACGGGGCCATACAACTCTTCAAGCGCATATCGGCGCGAAATGAGCCGTTGCTCGAACGCGTAGCGAACGGCCAGCTCTACGGCAGGGGCCAGGCTGTCGAATCCTGTGGGCTGCAAATCGATCGCGGCCTGTGGCTTCCCCTGCTGTGCAAGATCTTTCGCCTCGCCAAGCAGACGATAGACCTCGCGCACGGCTTCCGGGTGGTTCTGTGCGAGCGAGCGCTTGACCGTCACCACGTGATTGATCGGCACCGCACGGTGGCGCACCTGCCATGCGGCGGCGGCCTCGGCCGGCACGGGAATCAACGGACGAATGCCCGGCTCGCCCGAAAGCCCGCCGCCCGCGATGATGGCGTCCACTTCACCCGCGCGCAGCATGGCTTCAAGGCTCGATGTCGATTCGAGTCGCGAAACCCATGCGGGTTCCTCGTAATCGGCCACGTGCGCGCCTTCCTGGCTCAACCACCGCACGTCGGCGAGCCGCACGCCGAAGTCGTCGGTAAGGATGCCGCGCACCCACGTCGGCGTGGTCTGCGTATAAGCGCGCATCGCCACCTTGCGCCCGGCCAGCTCGCTCGCGGTGAACGTCGCGTCGTCGCGAACCACGATGCTCTTGTGATGAAAGCCTCCATTCATCACGAACGGCAGCATCACATAAGGCTTGCCCGCCTCGAACGCCTGCAGGAACGTGATGATCGCCAGCTCCGCCACGTCGTACTTCTCGCGGCGCACGACGTCCTTGAAGGCTTTTTGTGCCGTGTCCACCGCGGCGAAATCCAGATGCACGAGCGGCGAAGCGAGCGTGCCGTCCTTGAGAGGCTGGGTCTTGGGGTAGGTCCCAAGCATCGTCGGAATGGCGAGGGTTTGAACAGTTGTCATCGTCTTCCTCCTGATTGATATGTCATCCTATGCATTGACTGCCGGATCGAGGAACACTGAGGCGATGGGCGCTCGCTCCGGAATCAGCCGCTGCGTGTGGGCGTAGCGCACCAGCGCATCGAACGATTTTGCGTTCTGTGCGAGGCCATAAGGCAGCGGATCGCCAACCAGTTCCGCGAGACGCCGATAGCGTTTGTCTTCCGCACCGTCCGCAGCACCGCTTCGCACGCGGGCGAGATAGTTCTCTTTCGCCGCGACGAAAGCCGCAAACAGACGACGCGGCAAATCCGCATGGCGCGCGAGCACGTCGTTGCGCACCACGATCACGCCATGCAGCGGGTAAATCTCCGTGCGGCGATACCAGTCGGCCTCTCGCGCCGCGGCGTCTTCGACCAGATCCACGAGGCGGTCGTCGAGATCCGCGCCCACACCGGCGAGACCGCCGAATGCCGCTTCGATCTCGCCCGCCTCCATCATGGCGGCGAGCGACGTGCTGTTTGCCACGCGCCGCACATTGGCGGGCGGCACGAAGGTCTCGACGTTTTCGTCTTCTTCGGTGAGCCACGTCACCTTGCCGAAATCGACACCGTATTCCTCGACCAGGATGCCGCGCGTCCACACGGCCGCCGTGACCGAATAGGCGCGCACGCCTACGGCACGCCCCTCCAGATCCTTTGGATGGCGAATCGACGATTCGCGCAGCCGCTGCAGGCCCGCGTGGCGAAAACGCCGGGTCATGGGCAGCGCGAGTGCCGTGATCGGCGCGCCGGCCGCCACCGCCATCAGGTACGACGTCGGCGCCATTTCGCAAATATCGTAGGGCTGGCTGCGCGCCATGTTGCGATAAGCGTCAGGCATGCGCTTGATTTCGATGAAATCGAGTTCGACGCCTTCCACGTGCACCGCGCCGCTGCGCAAATCCTCGACCTGACCGTGACGGCCCAGCACGATCGACAGTTTTTCAGTCATGTTGACGCTCCCGTATTGCTTCGTCTTGTTGCGCAGGGCTCACACGCGGCCCGCGAGTTGACGGCCCTTGTCCAGCGCGCCGAAATCGCGCTTCGGGAACGTCATCAGAAAGCGGTAGCCCTCCTCGATCACGCGCGACACGTTGCCTTCGTTCACGTGCGGATGACCAACCGGAATGTTGTAGGCGCGGCCAATCTCGCGCACGTGAGCCATCAGGCGCAGCAACTCGGAATTGTCGTATTCGCGCGGGCAGCCGAGTTCCTGCGTGAGATCGCCTTCGCCGATCAGCAGCACACCGATGCCCGGCACGCGCTTGACCATCTCCTCGAGGTTTTCAATGGCGGCCACGTCTTCGATCATCAGCGTGACGAGAATCTCGCCTTCGGGCACGAGCGGCCATACGTCGGCCTTGCGGTAATACTCCTGCTGCGAAAGTCCCCAGTAGCGCGCAGCGGGCATGGGCGCGTCGCCGCGCAAGCCGGCCGGCTCGTACAGCGGCTTGTCCGGCAGGCGCGGATAGCGGCAAGCGGCCACCGCGTTGTATGCCTGCTCGGGTGTGCTGATGCGCGGCCACACGACGCCATAGGCGCCGAGGTCGAGTGCCTGCTTCGCGAACCACTGGTTCATCTCGCTGCCGCTGGGCGGAATGCGCACGATGGGTGTCATCTGGCAGGCAACCGTACCGGCTCGCGCAATACGCTCGCGCAACAGCAAGAACTGCATGGCGTTGCGTAAGGCGGAAATGTCCCAGGGCGTGTGCTCCATTTCGAACACCACGCCGTCGTTCGACGACTGCGCAAAGCTGACCGCGTTTTCGATTTCGGCCTGAATAAAGGAAGTAAAAGCGATGCCGTGTCCGCTTTCGAGTGCGCGGATCACACCATTGAGTCGTTCAGCCATGTCGATTGGTCTCCGCGCTTAAAGAATCGCGCCGCAAAATGCGTCACCCGCATTCGCCGGCAACTGTTTTTCAGTCCACGTCTTGCTGCCGTCGGTCGTGAAGAACACCTGGCCGCCGCGCGTCACGGTAATCACGCCGTTGGGGTCGCTCACGTGCGCGCCGAAGCCCATCATCGTGCTGCGCGGTTCGACCTGGGCATCGGCGCGCGCCCACGTGGCGCCCAGGTCTTCGCTCACATAGAGCGCGCCCGCGGCGCTGCGCGACGAGATGCTGAAACACGCATACATCTTCTTCGGCTGGCCATGGACGACGCGGCATTCGCGCGAATAGTTGAACGGGGCGTATTTGCGGACTTCCAGGTCGCGGAAGCTCTTGCCGCCATCGCCACTCTCGAAGATGCCCAGGCGGCAGATGTAGAAGATCGAGTCCGGCCGGGCCGGCGAGATCGACACCGCATGCGCGTCGAACATGCCCTCCGTATCATCGTCGGTCAGTTCGGTGTTCTTCAAATGCGGCATCGCTGCGAGCACGGACAGGCCCTGCGATTCGCCGCGCCAGCTGTCGCCGCCGTCCTCGCTGACGTACAGGCCGCTGATTTCGGCCACCGCGTAAAGCCGCTTCGGGTTGGTCGGATGGAAGGCCACGCGCATGGCGCGCGACCCGCCGAACGAGATCTTGTAGCGCTCAGGATGCTCGCCCTTGCATTTGCGCCAGGTCTCGCCGCCATCATCGCTGCGATAGAAGCCGACCGGGGCGGTGCCGGCGATCAGCACGTCCGGATCATGCGGGCTCACGGCCACGCTCCAGAACTGCACGTTTTCGTCCGTGACATGCAGCTTGTGCCACGAGGCGCCGCCGTCGGTGGAGCGGTAGACGCCCTTGCGCGCGGCCACGTAGATCACGTTCTCGCGGCTGGGATGCGGCGTGATGGCCTGCACCGACGCATCCGCAGGAATATCGCTCACCTGTTGCCACTCGCCGCCGGGCTCGAGCTTGAAGAGCGATCCGATCGCCTCGGGCCGCGTCGTCGCCGTCCCGACCAACATCAACTTGCGCATAAAGCCTCCATCGTTATCGTGCCGGGACGCCGCCTGCCATGTTCGGCAGGGTTTCGCACCGGCCATATGTCGATTCATCCGGACTCGTGTCTCGTCTGTTCTCAACTGACCGGAGGCAGTGTAGGGCGGCCAGGCTACGCGTTGTCATTCGAAATGCGCCGCCGTCATAGATTTTTGCTGAACGCTTTTCGAACGGTCGTATCGAATCTGCTTTGCGGAACTTGCGAAGAAGTTATCGGCTGTCATGCATCCGAATACGTGCGCAAACTCGTTGCGTACTCCACTTTTCCGGCTGCGAGCCTTATGCCTTGGGCGTTTGCGCTTCTGCCCCGCGGCGCACGCCACTGCGCTTCGCTTCGTTTATCGCCCTGCCGCGCGGCAACGGCGGTTTTTGGCCTCGAACCGCCCCATTCATGATCGATATCTCCGGCCGATAAGCAGCGAACGTCCGAACCGGCCAATCAAAAAACAAAGGAGACCACGAGTGCACACGGAACCATCGACCCAGCCGGACCATCATGGAGAAGCCGCTCTCCCACCCGGAAAATTGCTCGTTTCCACGACCGACACACGCGGCGTCATCACCTACTGCAACGACGCATTTATCGAAGCCAGCGGCTTTTCTCGCGAGGCGCTGGTCGGGCAGCCTCATAGCGTCGTGCGCCATCCCGACATGCCGGCCGAGGTCTATCGCGACATGTGGGCCACGCTGAAAAAGCGCGAGCCTTGGATCGGCGTGCTGAAGAACCGCTTCAGTCACGCCCGGCATTGCTGGGTGCAGATCGGCGTGACACCCATCGTCGAAGGGCAGCATGTCGTTGCTTACCGGGCCGTCCACACCGCCGCTTCACGCGATCAGGTGCGCGCCGCCGAAGCGCTGTATGCGACCTTGCTCGCGGAGCAAAGAGCCAGCCGGCCTGTCCACCATCTGCAGGCAGGCGCAATCGTTCGCAAAGACATGGCGGGACGGCTTTCGCGCTTCGTGCATCCCACCATGAAGACGCAGACCTATCTGCTCACGAGCGGTCTTGCGGCGGCCGGCATGGTCACGGGGGTCATCATCGACGGCGGCGCATCGTCGATCACGCCGGTGCGCACGGCAATCGGCCTTGCCGCCTGCGTGGCGTTCGGCGTGCTGGCCGAATACCGCATGCGCTTCATGTTCATCTACCCGTTGCGCCGCCTGCTCGGCGCGGCCACGCGGCTCGCCATGGGCGACCTCACGCAGAAGGTCGAGAACACCTGGAAACCCACCGGCGTGGTCGGCAAGCTCGAGCAATCGGTCAACCAGGTCAGCCTGAACATGCGCGCCATCGTCGGCGACGCGCGCGACCAGATGGCGCGCATGAGCGCCGCCACGGTGACCGTGTCCGAAGGCAGCCAGAAGCTCTCGGCGCGCGCCGAATCGCAGGCGGCGCGCCTCGAACAATCCGCAGCGTCGATGCAGCATATTGCGGCCAATGTGCGGCAAACCGCCGATGCGGCGCGGCAGGCCGCCACCAGCGCGGGCCAGGCGCGCGCCATCACCGAAGAGAGCGGCCGCGCCGTGGAAGCCATGACGGTGACGATGCAGGGCATTACCGAGGCCTCGCGCAAGATCGGCGAGATCATTCAGGTAATCGAAGGAATATCTTTCCAGACCAATATTCTCGCGCTCAACGCGGCTGTGGAAGCAGCGCGCGCGGGCGAGCACGGACGCGGCTTCGCCGTGGTGGCGAGCGAGGTGCGCAATCTCGCGGGCCGCGCGGCCACGGCGGCCAAAGAGATCGCCGGTCTCATCGTCGACTCGACGCAGAAGGTTCAGGAAGGTTGCCAACTCACGGAAACGGCCCGCGAAAAGATGCAGCAGGCGGTTCAGGCCGTGCGCGACGTGAATGTGCTCATCGACGAAATCAATACCGCGACCGGCGAGCAAAGCACTGGCATTGCCGAGATCAAGCAGGCTTTGGATCATATCGAAGCGCTCACGCAACAGGACAGCGCGCTCGTGAATCACTTTTCGATTTCGGCCAATACGCTCGGCCGGAATGCGGAAACCGTGATCGAAACGGTGGGGGCATTCAGGATTTAACCCGGCCGCGTTCTTGCGGCAAACAAAAAAACGGCGCGGCAGTGCAAATCGCACCACCGCGCCGTTCAATCCAGCGCTATTGCCTACCCAAAAGCTCAGTGTGCCGCGCTAACCTGCGTAGCCGGTTCCGAATGACGCGCACGCTGTGAAACCAGGATCGCAATCGCCGCAAGCACGGCCGGTACGGCGAGCATCGCGAGAATCGCGGCGAATTCCCAGCCAAGACCCAGCAGCGCGCCGCCAATGGCCGAGCCGAAAATGCTGCCGAAGCGGCCCATGCCCAGCATCCAGCTCACACCCGTTGCACGCGCAACCGTCGGGTAGCGGCCCGGCGCGTAGGCGTTGAGGCCCGTTTGCGCGCCGCTCATGCAAAAGCCCGCGGCGAACACCAGCAGCGCGAGCGACGAGGAAAGCGCGCCCACGCCGGCCAGCGCCAGCACGCAGATGCCGCCGCCGACATACGCCGCGCTGATCACGCGCGCCGGACGCACCTTGTCCATGACCCAGCCCACCAGCACCGCGCCGATTGTGCCGCCGATCTGGAACATGGCCGTGACGTTCGCCGCCACCGTGATGGAGAGGCCCGCGTCCTTGATCAGCGTGGGCAGCCAGCCTGTGAGCAGATAGATCACGAGCAGGCCCATGAAATACGTCACCCACAGCGCGAGGGTCATCACGCCATAGCCTTGCGAGAACAGCACGCCAATCGGCTTGCGCGTGGGCAGCGGCGGTTCCGTCGAGACGAAATTCTCGTCGCCCGCGAAGTTGGCGCCGGTCACGCGGTTGAGCGTCGCGGCAATGCGCTTGCTCGTGGCGCCACGCACGGCGAGCAGACGCGCCGATTCCGGCAGCAGCCAGGCCTGCAGCGGCACGAGTACGAGCGGAATGGCGCCGCCGAAGATCAGCACCGCGCGCCAGCCGTGCGTCGGCACGAGCCAGCCCGCCGCAAAGCCGATCAATGCCGAGCCGAGGTTGAAGCCCGTGAACATGATCGTGATGAGCAGCGCGCGGCGGCGTTGCGGCGAGTACTCCGAGAGCAGCGTCGTGGAGTTCGGCATGGCCGCGCCAAGACCGATGCCGGTCAGCACGCGCAGCACGGCCATGGAAACCGGCGACTGCGTGAACGCCGTGAGGATCGTGAACACGCCGAAGAGGAACACGGAGGTAATGAGCACCCACTTGCGGCCCACGCGGTCGGAGGCGGGACCGGCGGCCAGCGCGCCGATCACGAGGCCGATGGGCGCCGCGCTCATGACAAGCCCGAACTCGGGGCGTGAAATGCCCCACTCGTGAATGATGGAGGGCGCCACGAACCCCATGATGGCCACGTCCATGCCGTCGGCGGTCACCGCGAGAAAGCACAGCGCCACCAGTAGCCACTGGTACGCCGAAATGTGGCGTTCGTCGATGAACGCCTTGATATCAATTGTTTTGCTGCCAGACATCTGTCGTCTCCTGTCCGTTCTGTGGTCTGCCGCTCGCTCGTGCCCGAGTCGAATTTCTACGAACTGCTATCCGTCGGGGGCACGATAGGTGGCCAACCCCTCGCCTGAAAGTCCGGGTTAACCACATATTGGGTACATGTGTGCCCGTTCGCATGGGCCATTCCGGCACGCCCGCTCCTGCGTTATCGGCCTGAAAGCCGCGCCGCATAAAGGTTGGACCCAATCAGCCCGCGCTTTGCCTGTCGCGGCCCGAGGCTGGATTCGAATCCAGCGCAATAAACAAAATCGATGCTCTCCGAAAGGATTCGCAAACGTGACGGACGATCGTGCGGAATTCAGTCGCCGCTACATCGCGGGGCGGCGCGATACGGCTTACTTTCACTGCCTCGCATTTGCCATGCGATTCAGTTATCGCAGCTCAAACGAAACCAGCCCCGAAGGGCTGGCCGGTTCAACTGCGAATCATGCGGCTTTTCCTGTCAAGGCGCTGCCACCCCCTGCGTGGTCGGCGTGTACGACGTATAGAAGCTCGAGCCCGCCCAGGTATGCGTGGGCTGGTTGTACAACGGTGCGCCCTGCGTCCAGTTGGCGCCGAGGTGCCAGTCGCCGGTGCCCGTGAACTGCGCGACGGCCGGATACGGATAAACCGGGCGGCTCGCCGTCACGTTGTTCGACGTATCGGTCTGATACGTCATGACCGCGTTGGGCGCCGTGCCCTGCTCGGCCCACGCCGTGATCTGCGAGACGAGGTCGATGTTCGGGAAGCCTTCGCCGCCGCCGCAGTGCGCCACGCCAGGCACGAGGTACAGGCGCGCGAAATTGCTCACGCTCGAAGCGCCCATCGTGTTCTGCATGGCCTCGTAGTACTGGATCGTGAAGAGCGGCGAAATATGTTGATCCGCCCAGCCGTGCCACAGGATCAGCTTGCCGCCTGCCTTATTGAACGCCGTGAGGTCGGGGTTCGTCGCGTCCATCAACGGATGGTTGGCCTGCAGGTAGGTCGGGTAGAAGCTTGCATCCGTGTAGCCGAACGTGTCGATGGCCGGCATGGCGGGCGAGCCCGTGAAGATCAGGTTATAGGCACCCGTCACGATCATGTAGCTGAACAGGTTCTTCACCGAAACCGGCGCGGCCGTCGAGTTCGTCGTCGGCACTTCCACGCCTACCCAGTTCTCTTCCGAGCCCATTTGCGGGGAGCCCGCCAGCATGCGCTCGCCGGTCGTCGCGTCCACCGGTCCGCCATAGATCTTGCTCGCGGTGGCGACTTCGGCCGCGCTCAGGCAGTTGCTCGTGTTCGTCGCGCCCTGCGCGCACTGGATCGATGCGGGATCGAAATTGCAGGTGCGCGGATCGGCGATCAGGCCGTCGGGCACGCCCGCCTGGCCGCCGCATGCCGCCACGACCGCCTTGTGCAGCACGAGCGCCTTGTCGGCGTAGAGCGTGGCGTTGCCGGTGCTGTCGCCGGTCGTGCTTTGCGACTCCACGCTCCAGCCGTGATACAGCGAGTTCTGGATCTGGAAGTGCGCCGCCGGAGCGCCCGCAACGATGCCGTTATAGTCGCTCGGGTAGCGTTGCGCCGCCATGAGCGCTTCGCGGCCGCCGTCCGAACAGCCGATGAAGTACGCGTACTTTTGCGCCTGCCCGTAGTAGGCCTTGATGAGCTTTTCCGCCGTGAGCGTCGTGATGTGCTGCCCGCGATACGCGAAATCGGCCTGTTTTTGCGGGTCGGTGGTCCACGAGGCGTCGTTGCCCGCGTGGCCCATGTCCGTCGCCGCCGTCACGAAGCCGCCTTCCTGCACGAGCGGACACGTGTAGCTGAAGCTGAACGACGACTGCTGGGTCGGGTCGCTCACGTTGCCGCACAAGCCCCCGCAACCCAGCGCCGCGAAGCGCTGCGTCCACGTGCTCACCGGCAGCGCCACTTCGAACGTATTCGAAGGCGCGAGCGTGCCCTTCACGGTACAGAAGCTGACCGAAGCTCCATTGATTGTCGCCGTGGTCACGGCAGCCGATGTAATCGAGCTGCCCGTACCGCCAATATCGCTGATATCGACCGTAGCCAGCTTCGAGCAATCCACTACGGGCGCCACGACTGCGAGCGGCGCTTTCGAGGCGTCGCTGCTGTTGCTGCCACTGCCCCCGCTGCCGCACGCGGCGACGAGCGTGGCCGCCGCGAAGACGGCGAACAGCGAAAGTAGCGAGGCTGCACGAGCGCGCGCGCTCGTGAAAAGCCGCCGGGTATGCGGGATTCTCATGCTTGCCTCCTGGTGTTGTACGTATAGGTGTTCTTCCGATTCACTTCACGCCTCCAGTTCTGATTTTTATGATCAGGATGTCTAATTAACGTAAACGCGTAGACCGCTCGACATGAAATGCCCGATCTAATCGCCTTATTGCGCTTTCGGTTTCTCTTATTGCCGTCCTGCTCGCGCCCTGCCGCTCTGCTTACTGTCCGTATTCAGTGCGGCCCGCCGGCTCCATGCCGAACGCCCGCTTGGCCACTTCGGCACGTTCCGAACCCAGGAACGCAAGGAAATCCGCCGCCGCCCGCTGCTGCCGGGACACCGCGCAGATCGCCGCGGAAAAGACCGTGACGAGCTGAGCCCCGGCGGGAAGCGGTCCGACCACGTCCACGCCCTGCACGTCCTTTAGCTCGCTCAATTGCTGAAACCCGATCTCGACCTCGCCGCTCGCGATCAGGCTCGCCACCGGCACACCCGGCTGCGTCAGCACGAGGCGCGGCGCGAGCACTTCGGCCACGCCCCAGCGTTCGAGCAGACCCAGCAAATGTTTGCCGCTAGGCCCCGTTGAATAGCCGATGCGCGCCGCGCGCAGCATCGTCTCGCGCAGTGCGGCTTGCGTGCCGATGTCGGGGTGCGCCACGCCTGTGGCGACGGCCGCTGCCATACCGGAGCGCACGACGTCCGTGCGCGCGCCAATGAGATGACCGCCAGCCGCCAGGCGATCGATCGCCGCCGAGGCCAGCACGGCGAAATCGAACGCCTCGCCCGCCTGCACGCGCCGTGCGGCGTCCACGCCGCCTATCGCGGCAACCGTCAACTGCTGCCCCGTTTCGCGCACGTATTGCTCGGCGAGATTCGCAAGCAGCAGGCGCGTCGCCATCGACCCGACACCCGCCAGCGCGGCGTTGCTGTGTACGTCTTCCTTTGTCATTGACTTCCGTTTCAGTCGAAGGAGAGCGAGGCCGCCTGAGAGTGCGCCTCGCCGATAGTGCATGGAATGCAGGCCGCCGCGTACGCGCTCACAAGCCCTTTGCCTTGAGCCGCGCGTCCAGACGCGGATACACACGCCGCGCATTGCCTTCGTAGATCTTGTAGCGGTCCGTGGCATCCACATGCGCGGCTTCGATATAGCGCTTCGTGTCGTCGAAATAGTGGCCGGTCTCAGGGTCGATGCCGCGCACCGCGCCGATCATCTCGCTCGCGAACAGAATATTGTCCACGGGAATCACACGCGTGAGCAGGTCAATGCCGGGCTGGTGATACACGCAGGTGTCGAAGAACACGTTGTTCAGCAAATGCTCCTGGAGCGGCGGCTTCTTCAGCTCCTGAGCGAGGCCCCGAAAGCGTCCCCAGTGGTACGGCACCGCGCCGCCGCCGTGAGGAATCACAAAGCGCAGAGAGGGGAAATCGCGGAACAGGTCTGAGGTCAGGCACTGCATGAAGGCGGTCGTATCCGCGTTCAGGTAGTGCGCGCCCGTGGTGTGGAAGCACGCGTTGCAGCTCGTGCTCACGTGGATCATCGCGGGAACGTCGTATTCGACGAGCTTCTCGTAGATCGGGTACCAGTGACGGTCCGAAAGCGGTGGGCTTGTCCAGTGGCCGCCCGAGGGATCGGGATTCAGGTTGACTGCCACGTTGCCGTACTGCTCCACGCATTTGACGAGTTCCTCAACGCATGTTGCTGGATCGACGCCCGGACTTTGCGGCAGCATGGCGGCCGGCACGAAATGCTCGGGAAACAGCTCGCTCACGCGGTAGCACAGCTCGTTGCAGATCGCCGCCCACGTACTCGACACCTGGAAGTCGCCAATATGGTGGGCCATGAAACTCGCGCGCGGACTGAAAATCGTGAGATCGAGACCGCGCTCGCGCATCAGCTTCAGCTGATTGAGTTCGATCGATTCGCGCAACTCGTCGTCGCCGATCTTCAGCTCCGATGCCTTCGGCATTTCGGACGGATTGGCGATGCCCGCTATCTGGCGTTTGCGCCACGCCTCCAGCGCTTTGGGCGCCGTGGTGTAGTGGCCATGAATGTCGATGATCATTGAGACCTCTGCTGCTGATTCGAATCGTTGCGCTACGGTACGAATTGGCCCCACCGCGCTAGTAGCCAGGGCAATTACCTAGATTGCGCGAAAAACCGCCCTCACGCCAATAAACGCGTGCGGCAGCGGGCGGCTGGGAATGCCGGAAACCATGGACGCCTTGGGGTTTGCGCCGCGCCCCATGGCCCCTGAAATACCCGACGGTGTTTTCGAAGCGCCGATAAATAAAACGAATGCCTCGATAAACATCTGGTAAGCGATGGAGCGAATTCGACGGGCCCCAAGGGGCGGCCGGTACGCGGTGGCGAATTCGCTCATAATGGTCCGCTCATTGGCCTGAAGTCGTGCGGATGAACCACCATGCATATCGAACCGTTCGAAATTCGCGTTCCGGAGGAGGCAATCGACGACCTGCGCCAGCGTTTGCGCACCACGCGCTGGGCCAACGCTACGCCCGCCCCGGCGTGGCAACAAGGGGCCGACCATGCATGGCTGCGCGAACTCGTCGCGTATTGGGCAGACGAATACGACTGGCGGGCCGCCGAACGCACGCTGAACCGCCTGCCGCAGTTCATGGCCGAAGTGGGTGACGAGGGCGGCGCGGTTCGCCAACGCGTGCACTACGTGCATAGGCGCGGCAAAGGCCCAAAGCCCTACCCGCTCGTGATCACGCACGGCTGGCCGGGCTCGTTCTTTGAATTCCACGCGCTGCTCGACCGGCTATGCGACCCGGCCGCATTCGGCGCGGACCCGGCCGATGCGTTCGATGTCGTCGCCCCCTCGCTGCCGGGCTTCGCCTTTTCGCCCGCTCCGGCTGCGCCCGGTGCCTCCGCGTTCCAGGCGGCGGACCTGTGGGCCGCGCTCATGCGCGGGCTCGGCTACGAGCGCTTCGGCGCGCAAGGCGGCGACCTCGGCGCGGGTGTGTCTATCGCGCTGGCCGCGCGGCACAGCCAGGCCGTGGAGGGCATTCACCTGAACTTCCTGCCCTCTTCGTACGAACCCACCGTCGATGCGGCGCAAGCCCCGCTCACTCAGGCGGAGCAGGATTATCTGCGTGAAAAGGCCGACTGGGCGGCGCTTGAGGGCGGATATGCGCATATGCACGCCACGAAGCCGCAAACCGCGGCGGCGGCGCTCAACGACTCACCCGCGGGACTTGCGGCATGGATCGGCGAAAAGTTTCGCGCATGGAGCGACTGCGACGGCGTGATCGAGCGCCGGTTTTCGAAAGACACCTTGCTGACGGACCTGTCGCTGTACTGGTTCACCGGCAGCATTGGCACGTCCATGCAGATGTATTGGGAAAACCGTCTCCAGCCGTTTCGCTTCGCGGCCGGGCAACGCGTGGCGCCGCCCGTCGCGTTCGCGCGCTTTCCCAAGGAGATCAATCACCCGCCTCGGTCGTGGGTCGAGCGAGTGTTCGACGTCGTGCAATGGACCGACATGCCGCGCGGCGGCCATTTCGCCGCCATGGAAGAACCCGACCTTCTCGCCGCCGACATTCGGCGCTTTTTCAAACGCTTGCGCCAGTGACTGTCACTGTGCCGCGTTATCGCCGAACGGATGCGCGGGCGCATCCGTCGCGCGCCAAGCATAGCGCCTGAAGAGCGCGGCGTAGCCTTCGATCACGAAACCGCCGCACTTGTGGCGATAGGCGTCGCGCCGCATACGGTAGGCGCGCGGCAGTTGAAACCACGGCAGGCGCGGCAGATCGTGGTGCACGAGATGGTAGTTGTTGTTCAGATACAGAAAGCGCATGACGAGCCCGGCCTCATTGATGGCGATGCGCGCCTTGGGATGCGACGCCGCGCGATGCTCGTACAGCGAGCGAACCATCGCGAGTCCGAGCGCGGGCCAGGTAACAACTGCGAGATACCACCACCACGGCACGCCCGCGTAACGCTGCACACACGCGAGCAGCAGCAAGACGGCGGCGAGGTGCGCGAGCCACATCGGCACGTGTCGCCAGTCGCCGCTGCGCAGCGTTTGCGCCGCACCGGCGAGCATCGCGGCCACGCTCATGGGCGGCCCGATCACCACACGCCCCACGAAGCTCTTGCGTGCGTGCCATAACACGCGATGCCAGCGCGGCAGGCGAGCCCATTGCTCGTGCTGCACGTAGTTCGTCTCGGGGTCGATGCCGGGCACGGTCAACGCTTCGTCGCGGTGATGCGCCATATGGCTTTCGCGGTACACCGCATAGGGGAACCACACCGCAAGCGGTGGCCAGCCCAGTGCCATATTCAGCCACGCGAACCGGGTGGGATGCCCGTGCAGCAATTCATGCTGCAGCGACATATGCCATGCGCACAGCACGATGAGGCATGGCGTGGCGGCCGCAAGCGTAAGCGCACTTGAACGCAAGAGCGCCAGCACCGCAAACCAGCCGCCGTAGATCACGGCGATCAATAGCCAGGTGGGCCACTCCGTGCGCGCGGTGAAGCCTGTGCCGAGCGCGGCGACTTCCCGCGCGTGGTCTGCATCGAAGTATTCGGCCATGTGCGCCAGCTCCCGCGATGAAGGATGGTGCCACTCCATACGGAGAGCAAAGCAATTCAGGTCCTTACCATACCGAACGCGAGATGCTTCACCAACCAACGAATTGCCATTTGCTTATTTCACCGCGCTGCGCGACGCGCCAGGGTTGTGCGGCGTAGAATGCGCCGATGACCCGATGGATCGCCTCCCTGCCGATGTACAACGTGACGCCGTACCACGCGGCGTTGTGGCGCTCGCTCTTGAGCGAGAGCGTGGCGGTCTTTGCGCGCTCGTTCGACCCGGGCGAGGTCACGATCGTGAACTCGCCCGAAGGCGAACTCATGCCCCACTGGCGCCGCAACGATTTACTGCTCTCGCAGACCTGCGGGTTTCCATACCGGATGCTCGGCCTTGCCGACGAAGTCCAGCTGATCTCGACGCCGATATTCGACGCCCCCGGTTGCGAGGGCCCGCGCTATCGAAGCGTGCTCGTCGTTTCAGCGCAGGCGTGGGAACGAGGCGCGAACATGCTCGAAGCATGTCGCGGCCTGCGCGCCGCCTGCAACGGTGTGGATTCGCATAGCGGCATGAACGCGTTTCGCCACGCGGTCGCACCGCTCGCACGCGGTCGCCACTTTTTCGCCTCGGTACTCCGGACAGGCTCGCACGCAGGCACGTTACAAGCGCTGGCGAGCGGCAAGGCCGACGTAGGCGCCATCGACTGCGTCACGCTCGCGTTGCTGCGCGATTCGCACTCCGAATCGTTCGACGGCGTGCGGACCATCGGCATGACAGCCTCCGCGCCCGGCCTTCCGCTGATCGCCTCGCGGGCGCTCGACGAGAATCAGGCTCACGCGCTGCGCGACGCGCTGGACACTGCTCTCGCGATCGACCCCGAACGCGCACGCACGCTGCGCCTGCGCGGATTCGCGAGACTCAGCGGCGAGGCTTACGCTGAAATCGAAGACATGGCCAACGCAGCCGCGCAGCAGGGCTATACCGAGCTTCGATGAACACCTCACGTTGTGCGCGCAACAAATGCGGCACAGCGGTCTTCCGGCTGGGTCAGGCGGTCGTGCCGCAGACATAACCGGCTCTCTCCAACACTCGCACCATACGCCGACCCGAACGAGGCCAACCCCGCGATGCGCGCCTCCAGCACCGCGCGGTCTTCGGCCCAGTGCGCACACTGCGCGCACTGCGGCCGCTTTGCGGAGTCGGCTGCGTCGTTCATGCTCATTGGCCAAGCGCCAGCCAGTACGGCGCGAACACGTGCGCCGAGAGCAGATAGCCGATCACCACATTCACCGCCACGCCGGCGGTGAACGCGGCGAGCGGCCTCACGCCCGTCGACGAAAGCGCGGCGAATCGCGTGGTGAGGCCAATGCTCAGAAAGCAGAACGTGAACGCCCACGTGCGCAACGCGACGATCGGCGCAACGAAGGCCGGCGTGACGACACTGCGGTATTCGGCCAGCGTGTAATGCGACGCGACCCACGTGACCAACGCCGAAGCAATGACGAAGCCGATCACGAACTTCGGAAAGCGGGTCCAGATTTCGCGGGCGCGCGTGGTCGTTTGCACCTCGTCGCCGGCCTCGCGGTCCCAGCGCGTGGTCGCCACGATCGCCAGCACGAAGGCCCAGATGCCGATCCAGATATCACGCCCCACCACCTTCATCAACACGAATGCCTGCAGCGCCGCGTCGGGCGCGCCCGCTACCGCGCCGCTCGCATGTCGCGCGAGGTCGCCATAGGCCTGGGCGGCGGCGATGCCCGCCGCGTCCGCGAATTCCGAGGTGCCGATCCAGGCGCCGGCAATGCCTGTCGGCAGGCCGAACGCACGCGAAAGCGCGGGCAGCGCGAACACCATGACGATCGCCCACCCCACGACGAGCGTGATCGCCACCGACGCCTGCTCACGCCGCGCGCGCACTGCGCCCGCAATCGCGATTGCCGCCGAAACGCCGCACACCGCGCCGCCCACGCCCAGCACTGCGGCGAAGCGCTGCTCGATCTTCAGCGCCCGCGCGGTGCCATAGATCACGAAGAAGGTGACGAGCGAAACGATGGTGGCCTGCCCGACGGCAACCGGACCGGCCCATGCGATCAACGTGAGCGGCAGCGTCGCGCCGAGCAGCACGATCCCAACCTTGATGTAGAACTCCACGCGCAGCGCCGGTGCGAGCCAGGCCGGCACCGTGAAGACGTTCGAGACAATCAGCCCGAGCGCCAGCGCGATGAGCGGCGGTTCGAGGTTGTAGCGAGTAGCCTGCGCCCACGCTCCCACAATGAAAATGAGCGCCGACACCACGAAGAGGACGAAGAATCCTCTGACGAATTGCGCAACCGGCAAGCCGAGAGCCGCAATCGCCACGGAGAATACGGCCGCGAATCCGACGAACAGCGCCGCGTATCCACCCGCGTGCGCGGCGAGATCGCGCGCGAGTCCGCCGAAGTCGTTCCAGCGCGCCGGCGCCACCGCAAGGCTCTTGATGCTGCCGCCAGAAGCGAAAAGCGCATAGGCAATCGCAATGACGAAAAGCCCGATCGCAACCGCCCACCAGTCTTCCGTACCGAATGGCTTGCGTTGAACCGACACGGCCTGGCCGCCCGCGTGCTTGCCACCCTCTGCTGCAAGAGTCGAATTGCTCATAGTTGGTTTCCCCTGTTCAAACCCCGTTTGCGGCGATCGCTATGTCGCCGTTATCTCACGCTTACGTCACGCTTATGTCACCGATAAGCAGGCGCAACGCGTCCCGAAGCGCGCGCCTCGCCAATCAGTATGGAATGCTGATCTTCGAAACCAAAATGACTTATTGTTCAATGCTTATGCCGTGGCTGCGTCGCGCGCTTCGGCGTAATCTTCGCTGTCGATGTCGTAGCCCGACGGCTCCCAGCGGATAGCCAGCAACACGAGCAGCGAAGTGAGCGGCGCGATGGCGATCACCCAGAAGACCTTCGTGCCGAGCGCCGCGGCGAGCACGGGAAACAGGAACAGCGACACCGTGGAAGCGGAGCGCACGAGCGTCTGATTGAAGCCCACGCCAATGCCGCGCAGCGAGGTCGGATAGCTGAGCGACGCGTACGTCATGCTGTGCGACCCTGGGCCGAAGCCCTGCCCGAACAGATAGCCGCCGAGCAGCAAAATGGCTAGTGCGACAAGGAAGCCGCTGCCCGGATGGCCGATCAACGCGAGGCCGATGAGCGAGACGAACTGCAGCGTGTGGCCGAGCGCGGTCATTTTCCAGGCGCCAACGGTGGGCGCGGTACGCACGCCAATCAAGCCGCCAACGAATGCGAACAACAGGTTCAGCGTGAGCGCAGCGACAATCGTGGTGAGCGGTCCTTGCTGGAGAAAACTCGCGATGATCACGGGCAGGCCGAAGATGATCGCGTTGTAGCCGAACGAAGACGCCGCGCCGATCGTTGCGGCAAGAATCGTACGGCGGCGATACGTGGCGTTGAAAAGCACGCCGTAATTGCGCCATGATGCGGCGCGCGGCGCTTGCGCAGGCGTCTCGCCGCGTTCGACCACGGCGTCCACGCCATACGTGCGCTTGAGTATGCGCGCCGCGCCCTCCAGATCGCCCTGATTCGCGGCCCACACCGGCGACTCGCTGATATAGCGGCTGCGCACGGCGATGATGACGAGCGCCGGCACCGCGCCGAACGCGAGCGTGATGCGCCAGAGCCAGCCATGCTGGTGCTCGGGCAGGACGGCATAGAGGCCGAGAATGAGCAGATAGCAGGTGCTCGTGGCCGCGTACCACGCGGGGCACCACGCCGCCACGCTGGCCGCCTTGTTGCCCTTGCCCGCCACGCGCGAAAACTCCGCGAGAAACGCCATGGCAACCGGTAGATCGAGCCCGACGCCAAAGCCCATGAGAAAGCGCGCGCCGCCGAGCACCCAGGCGTTGGGCGCGAGCCCGGCCGCGATCGCGGCCACGACGAAGAACAGCATGTCGGCCATGAATACGCGGTAGCGCCCGATGCGGTCGGTGAGATAGCCGCCGAACAGTGCACCGAGAATTGCCCCGAACGTAATGGCCGCCGACACGAAGCCGACCTGCACCGGCGACAGCGAGAATTCGCGCGCGATGTCCTTGATCCCATAGGCGAGCGAGGTGAGATCGTAGGCGTCGAGAAACACGCCGCCCAGCGCGATGGCGATCACGATGCGTGCGTTGCTGCCTTGCGCGGCGCCGGCGTTGACGATACGCGCAACGTCCTGCGCCGAGCGGATCACGGCATGTTGCGGGCCAGGCGCTTGCCCGGTGGCTTCGATAGCTTCAGAAGCGGGAACGGCGAGAGTAGACATGGAAGGGAACGCGCTTGAAAAATGCAATCGCTGCATCCTAGCCATACCGTTGCGCGTCGCAAAACGACGAATCTAGCTAAGCAATGCTCCCAAAATTGGTTGTCCGCTTGCGGCGCGCTCCTTAGCATCGCGCTATCCACAACTCTTCGAATAATGGATCCTATGAAGAAAAGAACCTTGTTGGGCACGATGCTGGCAACGCTTGCGCTGGGCGTGAGTTTCGGGGGTGTGACGCTAGCGCACGCGGCGGACCAGACGCTTCGCGTGGGCATCATGTCGGGCGAAGACGAGGACGTGTGGCGCGTGGTCGCTGCCAACGCCGCGAAGCGTGGCCTCACGATCAAGGTGACCACGTTCTCCGAATACACGCAGCCCAACGAAGCGCTCTCCAGCCACGACCTCGACGCGAACTCGTTCCAGCACAAACCTTATCTGGATGCGCAGATCAAGGCGCGCGGCTACAAGATCGTGCCGGTGGGCTTTACCTACGTGCAGCCTATCGGGCTTTATTCGCGCAAGGTAAAGTCGGTGGCGGACCTGCCGCAGGGCGCGACCATTGGGGTGCCGAACGACCCGAGCAATGAAGGCCGCTCGCTCCTGCTGCTGCAGTCACAAGGGCTCATTACGTTGCGCGACGATGTTGGCCTCTTGCCGACCGCACGCGATATCGCGAAGAATCCGAAGAATATCCATATCAAGGAACTCGACTCGGGCATCGTCGGGCGCGCGATTGGCGATCTGGACGCAGCCGTGGTCAACACGGACTGGGCGGTGAAGTCGGGCATCAAGATTCCGCAGGAGCGGATTGCTCAGGAGAAGGTGACCGGCAATCCGTATCGCAACTTCATTGCCGTGAACGAAAAGGACGCCAACGCGCCTTGGGTGCATGCGCTCGTGGAAAGCTATCAGCAGCCTAATGTGGCTTCAGAGATCGTTGCCGTGTATCACGGCGCGACGCTGCCCGCGTGGAAGGACGCGCCTCAGCAGTAACGTCACCTGATTCACAATCCATCGCCGGTGATTCGTTATCCGAATCACTGGCGATCTTTCATTACATCGTCATTCAGGCCGATTCCGTCACGCGCCTGAACCCCGCCCCCGCATGCCGCTCCGGCAACGTCGGCGCATCGCCAAACAACTTCTCCCGCAACGTGCCAGGCGCATACGCCGTCTTGTAGCGCCCACGCGCCTGCAACTCCGGCACGACGAGATCCACGAAATCCTCATAGCTCTCGGGCACCACGGTCCGGCTCAGGTTGAAGCCATCCACGTCGGCCTCGTCAATCCATGCCTGCAGTTCGTCCGCCACCTGCGAAGCGCTGCCGACGATCGCCGGATAGCGGCCGCCCAGCTCGAACATCTCGAGAAGCTTGCGTCTCGTCCAGCCATGTTGCTTCGCCGTGCGCGTGGCGGATTCGATCGCGTTGCCAGGCGCGTAGTCTACGGGGGCGTCGAGATCGTATTGCGCGTAATCGATGCCCGTGCTCGACGCGAAATGCGCCAAGCCCGCTTCGCGGCTCGCATACTGGCGGTAATCGGCATACTTCTCGCGCGCCTCGCGCTCGGTCGCGCCCGGCACCACCGCCGCGCCAACGAATACCTTCACATCGTCGGGGCGGCGCCCCGCTTGCACCAGCTGTTCGCGCAGCGCGCGCACGGTCTCGCGCGCTGCGGCGCGGTTGGGCGGCGAAATGAACACGCATTCGGCATGGCGTGCCGCAAAGCGTTGCCCTCGCCCCGAACTGCCCGCCTGGAACAGCACCGGCGTGCGCTGCGGGGAAGGCTCCGCCAGGTGATAGCCGTCCACGCGATAGTACCGCCCGGCATGCTCCACGCGATGCAGCTTCGCAGGGTCCGCGAAAATACGCGCGGCCTTGTCGCGCCGCACGGCATCCGGCTCCCAGCTACCCTCCCAGAGTTTGTAGAGGACTTCCAGGTATTCGTCCGCGCGGTCGTAACGTTCGTCGTGCGGAAGTTGCTGCTCGAGCCCCATGGCGCGCGCCGCGCTGTCCAGATAGCCGGTCACGATGTTCCAGCCAATGCGGCCTTGCGTCAGGTGATCGAGCGTGGAAAAGCGCCGCGCCAGCAAATACGGCTGCTCGTACGTGAGGTTGACCGTCACGCCAAAGCCGAGATGCTCGGTTACGGCGGCCATGGCCGGCACCACGAGCGTGGGGTCGTTGACCGGCAACTGGATCGACTCGCGCAACGTCACGTCCACGTTGCGCTGATAGACGTCGTATACGCCCACGATATCGGCGAGAAACAGCCCGTCGAAAAGCCCGCGCTCCAGCGTGCGCGCGAGATTCGTCCAGTATGCGAGTGTGCGGTAGTCGGTCGAGCGGTCGCGCGGATGCGTCCACAGCCCGTGATTGATGTGCCCCACGCAATTCATGTTGAACGCGTTGAGCAATATGGGTTTGTTGGCTTTTGCCATTGTAGGGCTTCTCCTGCGGCGTCGAACGGGTCCAATCGTCCATTGGAACAGCCCGCGTCTCGATCCCCTACCAGTTAATTCGCAATTGCATATCAGCTTTGCGGATGTGCGCGCGCCCTACGCTTTCACGGCTTCCTGCATTTCGGCCTGGGGCTCCCGCTTGAGCGCGAAAAGCGAGGCCGCAACAATCAGCATGCCGCCGATCCACGCAGGCACAGAAAGCCGCTCGCCGAGCCACACGCATGCAAAGAGAGCGCCGAACACAGGCTCGCTGCCCATGAGCAACGCCACGCGCGTGGGGCTGCTGCGGCTCACGGCGTAGTTCTGCACGAAGAAGGCGAACAGCGTGCAACCCGCCACGAGATAAATCACGCTGCCCCAGAACACGCCGTGCCCCTGCCAGTGCGGCAACGGCTGCCACTGTTCGGGCGCGACAGTGAGCGCGAGCGCGGCGCAGCCGATCGAAACGACAGCGGACTGCACCGCCGTGACCGTGAGCGCCGGCACGGCACCCGACTTCATCACGCGCTTGACCGCGCACGTGGTCAACGCGCGCAGCAGCGCGGCGAGCACGACCAGCAGGTCGCCGGGGCTCGCCGCAACATGTCCGCCCGTCAGGAGCAGCGCGCCGAACAGCGACACGCCGGCCGCCGCCCATTCCACCGGGCGTGGCGCGCGCTTGAGCCACGCCCACTCCACGAGCGGCGTGAGCACCACGCACAGGCTGATGAGAAACGCCGCGTTCGAGGCGTTCGTGAGCGCAACGCCAAACGTCTCGGCCAGAAAGATGCCGAGCAGCAGCAGGCCCGCGCCGAGCACGCCGATGCGCTCGCGCCACATCACGTGACGCAACCCGCGCAGCGCGGGCGAAAGCAAAACAAACGTGATGCCAAAGCGCAGGGCAAGCAGACCCAGCACCGGGTAGACGAGCAGCGCGCCCTTCACCACGCCATAGCTCGTGCCCCAGATGAGCGCGACGACAACGAGCAGCAGATCGACGGTGCGGGACGAACGGGTCAGGGCATTCATGGCAACGGGCTTGCGGATTGGTCGGGAACGGACACATTGTCCGATAATGCTTTCGCAGCGATAATCCACTTCACCGGAACATCATTTATGCTCCCGATGCACAGATGATTTCGCCCAGCCAGCCATGACGCCCTCCGACCTCCTGCCCCTGCTGCCCGATCTGGCCACCTTCGCCCGTGTGGTCGATGCCGGTAATTTCTCGGTTGCGGCGCGCCAGCTCGGCAGCACGCCTTCCACCGTGAGCCGCCAGATGCAGCGGCTCGAACGCGCGCTCGGCACGCGCCTGCTGGAGCGCTCCACGCGCAGCCTGCGGCTCACGGAATCGGGCGCGGAGGTCTACCGGCACTGCACGGACATGGTCGAAGCCGCCGCGAGCGCGGCCCAGGCCGCCAGCCGCCTCACTGGCCGCCCGCATGGCCGCGTGAGCATCAGTGCCCCCATTTCGTTCGCGCAGAGCGTCGTTCATCCCCTGATTTCCGGCTTTTTGCGCGCATATGAGGAAGTCGCGGTGCAGCTCATCTTCACCGACCGGGACGTCGACCCCGTGCGCGACAGCGTCGATATCGTGATTCGCCCCACGCCCACGCCGCCGCCGGGGCTCGCGGCGCGCCGGCTCGGCACGCTGCAATGGATGCCGTGCGCGTCCCCCGCTTACCTGCGCGAGCGCGGCACGCCGAAGCACCCGAAGGACCTCGCGCGCCACGACTGCCTCTATCTCGGCGAAACGCCCGACGACAACCGCTGGACGTTCCGGCGCGGCGCGCAAACGCAAACCGTCGAGGTGAAGGGCCGCTATATCGCCAACGACGTGGGCGCGCGGCGCGACGCGGCGCTTGCGGACTGGGGCATTGCGAGCCTGCCCGAATTCGCGGCGGCGGATGCGCTGCGCGACGGCCTGCTCGTGCGCGTGCTGCCCGAGTGGTCATTGGAGCCGCGTGCGTACAGCGGCCCGGTGTGGATGCTGTATCCGCCCAATCGCTTTTTGCCGCCGAAAGTGCGCGTGTTGATCGACTGGCTCGCGCAGCACATGCCCGAGTGAGCGGCGGCCCGCCTCACCTTGCCTCGCCTCGCGTGAGACGATCGGGCATGAACTTGAGCAGCGCCGACATTCACCCACGTACGTCGACCTCCTAGACTGGCACATGTGAACGAATGCATGAGCCCCTCAAGGAAACACGATGCAAACTCTGCGAACGGATGTCGCCATCATCGGCGCCGGCACGGCCGGACTCTCCGCTTACCGCGCCGCGAAGGCGGAAGGTGCGAGCGCAATCATCATTGAAGGCGGCGCCTACGGCACGACGTGTGCGCGTGTGGGCTGTATGCCCTCGAAGCTGTTGATCGCGGCGGCCGAGGCGGCGCACGCGGTGAGTCTGGCGCCGCGCTTCGGCGTGAATCCGCGCGGCATGGAAATCGACGGGCGCGCCGTGATGGCGCGCGTGCGCAGCGAGCGCGACCGGTTCGTCGGTTTCGTCGTGGAAAGCACGCTCGCACTGCCCGAAGCGGACCGCCTGGTTGGGCATGCACGCTTCATCGACGACGGCCTGATCCAGGTTGGCGAGCACACGCGGGTGCGCGCAAAGAGCGTCGTGATCGCAACGGGATCGACGCCCACGATACCCGGGTCGCTCGCGGGACTTGGCGACCGGCTCATCGTCAACGACGACGTGTTCGCGTGGGAGGACCTGCCGCGCAGCGTGGCGGTGGTCGGTTCGGGTGTGATCGGCCTGGAACTTGGCCAGGCGCTCGCGCGGCTGGGTGTGCGGGTCACGTTGTACGGCGGCTCGCACGGCAGCGTGGGACCGCTCACAGACCCGCGTGTGATCGCCGAAGCGCACCGCGTGTTTGGCGCGGAAATGCACTTCGAAACGAAGGGACGTGTCGTATCGGCGACGCGCAACGATGCGGGCGTGACGCTTCGCTACGCCCGCGCGGATGACACGGAGTCCGAAGAGACGTTTGATTACGTATTGGCGGCAGCGGGTCGGCATCCCAACGTGGCGACCCTTGGCCTCGCGAACACCTCGCTCGAACTCGACGCGCACGGTGTGCCGCGCTTCGACCCGGCTACGCTGCAAGCCAGTGGCGCGCCGGTGTTCGTGGCGGGCGACGCGAACGACGTGCTGCCGCTGCTCCACGAAGCCGCCGACGAGGGCCGCGCAGCGGGCCGCAATGCGGCGCGCTTTCCGGAGATCGAGGCCGTTGCGCGCCGCGCGCCGCTTGCCATCGTCTTCTCCGACCCGCAGATCGCGATCGCCGGCAAGTCGCACCGGCAACTGACGGCGGGCAGTTTCGTGACGGGCGCCGTGAGCTTCGAGGACCAGGGTCGCAGCCGCGTGATGCTCAAGAACCACGGCGTCGGCCACGTCTACGTGGATCGCGCGACACGGCGTTTCGTGGGTGCGGAATGGTTTGGACCGGCGGCGGAGCATATCGGCCACCTGCTCGCGTGGAGCGTGCAGATGGGGCTGAGTGTGGACGACATGCTGGCGATGCCGTTCTATCACCCCGTAGTGGAAGAAGGGTTGCGCACCGCGTTGCGTGACGCCGCCTCGCAACTGAACGACAAGGACTAAGCAAGCTTTGCTTAGGCTACCTCATTAACTCACAAGGGCACACACACCGAAAATGAAAGCGCTCGTTCTCAACCAATACGATGGTCCGCTCGAACTTGCCACGCTCGATCGTCCGCAGCCGCAAACGGGCCAGGTGCTCGTGCGCATTCATGCGGCGGGGCTCAATCCGCTCGACGTGAAGATTCGCGCGGGCAAGGCCGACCATGCGAAGCATCCGTTGCCGCTCGTGCTCGGTATCGATATGGCGGGCGTGGTGGAAGCGGTTGGCGCGGGCGTCACGCGTTTCGCGCCGGGCGACGAGGTGTACGGCATGACAGGCGGCGTGGGTGGCATTCAAGGCGCGTTGGCCGAGTACGCCGCTGTGGATGCGGACCTCCTCGCGCGCAAGCCCGCGAATCTGTCCATGCGCGAAGCCGCCGCGCTGCCGCTTGCATTCATAACGGCTTGGTCGGGCATTGTCGATCGTGCGCATCTGGCGGCGGGTCAGAGCGTGCTGGTTCAGGGCGGTGCGGGGGGTGTCGGACACGTGGCCGTGCAGATTGCGCGGGCGCTTGGCGCGGAAGTCTTCGCGACGGGAAGCGCACGCAACATGGATGTTATTTCGCAGTTGGGCGCGACGCCTGTTGATTATGGCTCGTTCAGTGTCGAGCAGTACGTTCAGGCGCACACGGCGGGCGCGGGCTTCGATCTCGTGGTGGATACCGTAGGCGGCAAGACGCTCGACGCTTCGTTTGCCGCGGTCAAGCATTACGGGCATGTGGTGAGCGCGCTTGGGTGGGGGACGCATGCGCTCGCACCGCTGTCGTTTCGTGAGGCGACGTATTCGGGTGTGTTTACGCTTTATCCGCTGTTGAGTGGGAAGCATCGCGCGCATCATGGTGAAATGCTCGCCGAGGCGACGCGGCTTGCCGAGGCGGGCAAGCTTGCGCCCCGGGTGGATGCGAGGCGCTTTGCGTTCGCGGATGCTGAGAGCGCTTATGGGGCCGTCGCCGACGGTAGTGCGGCTAGTAAGATTGTTGTTGAGATTGGTTGAGGGCTGCTGCGCGCAGGGTTTTTTTTGCGGGTCCTGGCGCTTTGGCCTTTCCTTGTGTTCGTGTCGGTGTGCCAGCGTTGCCCCTGTGCGGGGCGGCACCTACTTTTCTTTGCAGCGGCAAAGAAAAGTAGGCAAAAGAAAGCCGCTCAAACCGCTAGCGCCTGCCACAGTTCACATCGCGCCACAAAAGGTTAATGGCTCCGGAGCGTCTGTCGCCTCGCACCATTCCCGTTAGTGACAAAGGGCTCATCCGTTCCCGCTGCTCGCTACGCGCGCAGCGGCCGGGTCTGCAAGGGAAACCAAGGGGCATTGTCATGGGTAACGCAATGCAAGCGCACCACTGGTTTTAAGTTATGCCCTTCGGGGCGCGCAGCGCCACCGGAAGGATGAGCGCCTTGTCACTCAGTTCGGTGGTGCGAGGTGACAGACGCTCCGGAGCCATTCACCTGTCGTGGCGCGAGATGAACTGTGGCAGGCGCTGGCGGTTTGAGCGGCTTTCTTTGCCTACTTTCTTTGCCGCTGCAAAGAAAGTAGGTGCCGCCCCGCACAGGGGCAACGCTGGCATACCGACGCGAATACAAGGAAAGGCCAAAGAGGCAGGCACCACAAAAAAAAGGCCAAGCGCAAGCCGTTAATGCTGCACACCCCAGCGCCGCACAGTGAGCCGCTCCAGCGTATCAAACACCAGATGCTCAACGAGCAGCCCAATCACAATAACGGCAGCAAGCCCGGCAAACACACGATCGGTATAAAGCTCGTTGCGGTTCTGAAAGATATACCACCCAAGCCCACCCTGCCCGGCGCTCGCGCCAAACACAAGTTCCGCGGCGATCAACGTGCGCCAGGCAAATGCCCAGCCCACGCGCAGTCCCGCGATGATCGAGGGCAACGCCGCAGGCACGAGAATCAGCACGACCTGGCGCAGCCCGCTCAACCCATAGTTGCGCCCCGCCATGCGCAGCGTCGCGGGCACGCCCAGAAAACCCGTGTACATGTTCAGCGCGAGCGGCCACAGCACGGCATGCACGAGCACGAACAACAAGCTGCCGGTGCCGAGCCCAAACCAGAGCAGCGCAATCGGCAGCAGTGCGATAGAAGGCAGCGGATTGAACATCGCGGTAAGCATGGAAAGCAAATCGCGACCCACACGCGTGGAAACCGCAAGCGACGTGAGCACGAACGCCAGCACCACGCCAATCGCATAGCCGCGCAGCAGAACCGACATCGATATGCCCGTTTTCACGAGCAATTCACCGCTCACGATGCCCTGCACAAACGCAGCAAGCGTCGCGCCGAATGTCGGCACGAGCAAATCGTTCGCTACCACGCGCGCCGTGACCTCCCAGCCCGCAATCAGCACGAGCGCGATGAGCGTGCGCCGAAACCAGCCTGCATCGAGCACACGCCGCGCAAGCGGCAGCGGCGCGGAGTCGGCGCCTGCCTGCACCGGCAGCAAGGGCCGCTCGTATTCCGCGCGCACAGGCGGCAAAGGCGGCAGCGTAGGGTGTGGCGTGCTCATCGGCTGGCCTCCTTTTCAGCTTCGTTATCGGCTTCGTTGTCGGCTTGACTGCCGGCTTCACTATCGGTATCGAATAGCAGGCGATGGATGCGCGCCACGCTCTCGCGAAAGTCCACGCCACCCATGCTCGCGTGCGAATACGCATGACTGTTCACCTCGGCGCGCACGCGCCCCGGGTGCGGCGAGAGCAGCAGAATGCGGTTGCCGACCACGAGCGCTTCCTCGATCGAATGGGTGACGAACAGCAGCGTGAAGCGCGCGTCGTCCCACAGGCGCAGCAGTTCCTCCTGCATCTTGCGGCGCGTGAGGGCGTCAAGCGCGGCGAAGGGTTCGTCCATCAGCAGCACGCGCGGCTGCATGGCGAGCGCACGCGCAATCGCCACGCGCTGCTTCATGCCGCCCGAAAGCGTGTGCGGGTAAGCATCGGCGAACGCGGCGAGTCCTACCTTGTCGAGGTAATGGAGCGCGCGCTCGCGTGCTTCGGCGCGCGGCAGCTTGCGCGCCACGCGCAACGGAAACGCCACGTTCTCGGCCACCGTCTTCCAGGGCGGCAACTGGTCGAACTCCTGGAACACCACCACGCGGTCGGCGCCCGGTCCGCGCACGGGTTCGCCCGCCAGCGAGATCGATCCCGACACCGGCTCGATAAAGCCCGCAATCGCCTTGAGCAAGGTGGACTTGCCGCAACCCGAAGGGCCCAGCAGCACGAAGCGGTCGGCGCCGTAGACGTCGAAGCTCACGTCCTGCGTGGCGCGCACGATGCGCTCGCGGCTGCGGTATTCGAGGCTGACGTTTTCGATGGCAAGCAGGCGTTCGCTGTGCGCCCCTGCCTGCTCTGCGCGTTCGGTATGCACTGGCCGCTCGCTCGCAGCGACGCGTTGCGCCGCGCCCGCTTCACGGCGCACGGCCGGTGCGCGCTCCCAGAATCTGGTGGTGGTGACGTTCACTTTTCGCAAATCCAGCAGATAAAACGTCAACATACGGGCACCCGGCGCGCCGCCCAACCAATGAATCGACATATTCAAACCAGGCCTGCATATAAGCGCTGGATGCTTGCCATCAATGCAAACGGGCCCACAAGGGGGCCCGTTATCCGGTGCTCGAACCGCGCTGGCTCAACTGCCGTTGGCAACCGCCGGATCGTCGAAGAAGTAATCGCGCCACGACTTCGGCTCGTTGCGGATCGCGCCCACGCGATACATGAATTGCGCCAGCGCGAGCGTATTCTGCGGCGCGGTCTTGAACTGCACCTGCGGATCGCGCAGGATCTTCAGGAGCAGATTGCGGTCGATCTTCGAGTCGTTCACGCGGATATAGATGTCCGCCGCCTGCTCGGGGTGCGCGGCGATGAAGCTGGCCGCGTCGGCGAGCGCCGCCACGAATGCGCGATACGTCTTCGGGTTCTCGTCGCGGAACTTCTGCGTGGCGTAAAGCACCGTGGCCGAACTCGGGCCGCCCAGCACGTCGTACGAGTTGAGCACGATATGCGCCTTCGGGTTGGCCGCCAGTTCCTGCTGCTGGAACGGCGGATTGCCGAAGTGCGCCGTGATCACGCTGCTATTCGCGATGATCGCCGCCGTCGCATCGGGGTGCGGAATCGCCTGGCTGGATGCGTCGAGCCGGTCGAACTGCTTCTCGCCCCACTGCTTCGCCGCCGCGTATTGCAGCACGCGCGACTGCACGGAAACGCCCACTGCCGGCACGGCAATGCGGTCCTTGCTCGTGAAGTCGGCAATGGTCTTGACGTTCGGATTCGTGGTGACGAGGTAATACGGCAGATTGCCGAGCGACGCCACGCCTTTCACATTCTGCTTGCCGTGCGTACGGTCCCACACCGTGAGCAGCGGGCCCACGCCCGCACCGGCCACGTCCACTGCGCCGGAAAGCAGTGCATCGTTCACGGCCGCGCCGCCGGAAAGACGCAGCCAGTCGACCTTGATGTCGATACCGGCCTTGCGGCCCTCCTGCTCGATGAAATGCTGGTCGCGCGCGACATTGAGCATCAGGTACACAACGCCGAACTGCTCCGCAATGCGGATCTGCCCTTCCGCGCGCGCCGGCGCAGGCGCGCTCAGACCAAACGATGCGAGCACAACGGCGAGTGAAGCGGCGCCCGCGCGGCGCCACGCGTTCGCGCGGCTGGCGAACACATTACCTATAGAAAGCGACATGCTATGGATTCCTTTTTATTCTGTGCAATGCGCGGCGCGCGAGAAGCGCGCCGCAGCGCGTATCAAAACGGCGTGTCGCCTTCGATGGTGGTGCGATAAAGCTTGCGGCGCAGATGATCGGGCGTGCCCGCCGCGAGATGCATGAGCGAACGGTTGTCCCAGAACACGAGGTCATGCTCGCGCCATTCGTGGCGGTAGCAATGCTCCGCCCGCACGCTGTGGGCGAACAACTCGTCGAGCAGCGCGCGGCTTTCGTCCTCGGGCAGATCGACGATGCGCGTCGTGAAGTGCTCGCTCACGAACAGCGCCTTGCGGCCCGTTTCGGGGTGTGTGCGCACGACCGGATGCACAACGGGCTTGACCTGCGCGATCTGCTCCGCGGTGAGATTCGGCCGCCACGGGCTGCGCGCCTGAAGTTCCGCATAGCGCGCGAGATAGGTGTGCTCGGCGCGCCGCCCTTGCACGGCGCTGCGCAAGTGCGCAGGCAGCGTATCCCACGCGAGATGCATGTTGGCAAACAGCGTGTCCCCGCCCTCCGCGGGCAACTCCTGCGCGTGCAGCAGCGAACCGAGGCTCGGCTTCTCCTTGTATGAAAGATCGGAATGCCAGAAGTGGCCCGCATCGCCAAGGCCAATGGGCATGCCGTTCTCCACGATGTTCGAAACGATCAGCACTTCCGGGTGGCCCGGCAGCGCGAACTGGTGCAGCACGTGGATCTGCAGCGGCCCGAAGCGGCGGCTGAACTCGACCTGTTGTTCCGGCGTGATGCGCTGGTCGCGAAACACCAGCACGTGATGATCGAGGTGCGCGCGATGAATGCGTGCGAAATCCTCGCTTGAAACCGGCTTCGCGAGATCGAGGCCGACGACTTCCGCGCCAAGTGGCGCATTCAAGGGAAGAATCTCGAAGTGCTGGGACGCGGCGGCCGCGCTCGAAGGGGCAAAAGCAGCGGCAGAAGCCGTGAATGTGGCGGGGGTAGTCACGCAGCAAGCCTTTCAGGTAAGCAATAGCTTCAATCTACGTGATCCGCACGCCGGCTGACAACGAAGCAAATCCGATACGTTTATCCGTTCGAGTCATAAAGGCGCTGTTAAGGCATACGGCGCGTGCGCTGGTGAAGCGCGCGGCGTACCGCCATTTCGCGCACACCGCGCATAACTTCCATGCGCGGTGCGCGCGCCTGGAGCGAGCCTGTCCAAATGGGAATACGATCACAAGCGTGAGCACCCCTGCCTGCGCGAACGGGCACTGCCTTCGCCACACCGCCCATCAACGTTTGAACGTCCCGCTCCGTGAAGCGCGGCGCGCCCACGCTCGCGCCGCTCTCGACAGCAACCTTGTGATGCGCTTTCTATGCATCGGCTCGGTAAGCCAAATGGAGGGACGCGATGGTGCCAATCCGCAAAACGTGCGCCCCCAGGGTCCCAAGCGCGGTTGACTAGCTGGCACCGCTTTTGCGCATCAATGCCTTCGCGCGCTGCCGCCCGCATACAGCGCGCCCCTGCCGAGGAGTCCGAGCTCATGTCATCGAATGCAACCTCGAATGCCACGCCCACCAAGGCCGACCCATCCGATCTCGACCGCCGCGTCATCGACACGATCCGCACCTTGTCGATGGACGCCGTGCAAAAAGCCAATTCCGGCCACCCCGGCACCCCCATGGCGCTCGCGCCGCTCGCGTACCAGATCTGGCAGCATCATCTGCGTTATGACCCTGCCGCGCCGCTATGGCCAAACCGCGACCGCTTCGTGCTCTCGAACGGCCACGCTTCCATGCTGCTCTACTCGCTGTTGCACCTTACAGGCGTGCAAGCCGTAGACGAGAAAGGCAAGCCCACGGGCAAGCCCGCGGTCTCGCTCGACGATATCAAACACTTTCGCCAGCTCGACAGCGTGACGCCGGGGCACCCGGAATATCGCATGACAACGGGCGTAGAGACGACCACCGGGCCGCTCGGCCAGGGGCTCGGCAACAGCGTGGGCATGGCCATGGCCGAGCGCTGGCTCGCGCAGCGCTTCAATCGCCCCGACGCCACGATCTTCGACTACCGCGTCTATGCGCTGTGCGGCGACGGCGACATGATGGAAGGCGTCTCGCACGAGGCGGCTTCGCTCGCGGGCCACCTCGGTCTGTCGAATCTGATCTGGTTTTACGACAGCAACCACATCACGATCGAAGGACGCACCGACCTCGCCTATCGCGACGACGTCGAATCGCGTTTTCGCGGCTACCACTGGCACACGCTGCACGTGGACGACGCCAACGACACGAACGCGATCGAAGCCGCCATCGAAGCAGCGCAGGCCGTGACCGACAAGCCGACGCTCATCGTGGTGAAAAGCATCATCGGCTGGGGCGCGCCGAACCGGCAGGACACGGCGGCGGCGCACGGCGAGGCGCTGGGCGAAGAGGAAGTGCGCCTCGCCAAGCGTGCGTACGGCTGGCCGGAGGACGCTCAATTCCTCGTGCCCGATGGCGTGTACGAGCGCTTCGCGCAAGGCATGGGCGCGCGCGGCAAGGCGGCGCATGAAGCGTGGAAGCAACGCTACGACGACTATGCGAAGCGCTACCCCGAGCCGGCGAAAGAACTGAGCCTGATGCTCGAGGGCAAGCTGCCCGAGGGCTGGGACGCCGACATTCCGACCTTCGAAGCCGATGAAAAGGGCGTTGCCACGCGCGATTCATCGGGCAAGGTGCTCAACGCCATTGCGCAACGCGTGCCGTGGATGATCGGCGGCGCCGCCGACCTCTCGCCCTCCACCAAGACCAATCTCAAGTTCGAGGGCGCAGGAAGCTTCGAGCGCGATCACTACGACGGCCGCAACCTGCACTTCGGCATTCGCGAGCACGGCATGGGCGCGGTCTGTAATGGCCTCGCGCTTTCGGGCTTGCGACCGTTCGCATCGACGTTCCTCATTTTCAGCGACTACATGAAGCCCCCCATCCGGCTCGCCGCGATCATGGAGCTGCCCGTGGTCTACGTGTTCACGCACGATTCGATTGGTCTTGGCGAGGACGGGCCCACGCACCAGCCGATCGAGCAACTCGCCGCGCTGCGCAGCGTACCCGACCTCCTCACGCTGCGCCCCGCCGACGCCAACGAAACCGCAGAGGCCTGGCGCGTGGCGCTCACGCGCGCGCATGAACCGGCCTGCCTCGTGTTGACACGCCAGGCCCTGCCCACGCTCGACCGCACGAAATACGCGAGCGCACAAGGTGTGCGGCGCGGCGCCTATGTGCTCGCCGACGCACCCGATGGCAAGCAGCCCGAAGTGCTGCTCCTCGCCACGGGCAGCGAAGTTTCGCTATGCATTTCCGCATACGAAACACTGCAAAACGAGGGGATCGCCGCGCGCGTGGTCTCGATGCCTTCATGGGGCCTGTTCGAACTACAAGACGAGGCATACCGCGATGCGGTGCTGCCGCCGGGCATCCATGCGCGCGTGGCCGTGGAGCAAGCCGCTTCGCTCGGCTGGGACCGCTACGTCGGCCGCTTCGGCGCGCAGATCGTGATGCGCACGTTCGGCGCCTCCGCGCCTATCAAGGCGCTGAGGACCAAATTCGGCTTCACGCCGGAGCACGTGGTGGAAGAAGCGAAGAAGCAGATTGCGCGCTGCAAGGCGGGAGCCCGCGAGTAAGCCGTCAGTGCCTGCTCGTGCCGTACATGCGCAAATAGCCGCTGTGAAGCGTCACCGGCTTGCCGTCCGTCTCCTCGATGAGCCGGGCGGCGGCCGCTTCGATGGCGGCGCGATTGCGGTGGAACGCGAGGCGCAGGTCCGGCTCGCGCAACGATCTCGCGCCGAAGCGATCCTCCAGCGCTTCAGCGGTTATCGCGCAGTCCACCGGGACCGAATCCGCCACGGCAACAAACGTGAGCGCGTACTCCTGCGTGTCGTACTCGACCGGACCTTCGGGAAAGGAAATGTTCATAGTGGGTGGACTCCTGAATATCGGGCGCGTAACCAATCAGGCGCCGCCGCGTGGCGGCGCGCAGGCGATCTGTCAACGCCGCGAGATGCCGAAAAGCAGGCTGGCCAGGAAGAGAATCACGAATATCAGGAACAGAATCTTGGCGATGCCCGCAGCACCCGCGGCAATCCCGCCAAACCCGAAGACAGCCGCGATGATGGCTATGACGAAAAATACGATCGCGTAGTAAAGCATTGCCGGCTCCTTTGGAAGTATCCCTCCTCTATGCGCAACGGCCGTGCCCGAGCGGACTTTCGCGCAGGCGCGAGAATTCCCGGGCCTCCAGTGGGGACAGGTCCAACATGTCTCACGGCGCGTGGGCGCGCATGGCCACGCGTAGCGGATCTTGTAGCGAGAAGGTGGAAACATTCCGCAATCTCTTTGGAAACGCCATGACGACAACCCACAACAAACTTCGGTATGCCGCTGCTTCGATATTGACCGTGCTCTTCTGCCTTGTTGCGGCAACCGCACACGCGGCAGGCTTCAAGCGCCTCGACATTCCCGCCGACGCCAACGGCCCGGCATTGAAAGCCATGGTATGGACGCCATGCGCCGAGCCCGCGGAGGACGTGCCGTTCGGTCCATACGTCCTGCGCGGGCGGCGCGACTGTCCGACGACTGGCGAGAAGCTCCCGCTCGTCGTCATTTCGCACGGCCACGCCGGCTCGTTTCTGGGTCATCATGACCTTGCCGAGACGCTGGCCGACGCGGGCTTCGTTGTGGCCGCAATCAATCACCCTGGCGACTCGTTCGCCGATCCGGGCCGCTCGGGCGATATCTCCGTGTTCATCGAGCGGCCGGCCGATATCAAGCGCGTGATCGACTACATGCTGAGCGCCGCGCCAGACGCCGCGAAAATCGACCCGCAACGCATTGGCTTCTTTGGCTTTTCGCGAGGCGGCTATACGGGTCTCGTGTTAGCGGGCGGCGTGCCGGACTTCCAGCACGCCGATGTGCCTTGCCCGGACCCGCGGCCGCCGGTCTGCGACGAAGTTGCGCGGGGAGACGTGCCCACGCAGCCGCTGCCGGCCGACGCGCGAATCAAGGCGTTCGTGCTCGCCGACCCGCTCAATGAATTCCCTGCTGCGAGCGATCTGAAGAACGTCACCGCGCCCATCCAGATGTGGGCTTCGCAGTATGGCGGCGACGGCGTCATGCCCCACAACGCGCCCGCGCTCGCGAAGACACTGCCCCGCAAACCCGACTATCACTTCGTGCCGAACTCGGCGCATTTCGCCTTTCTCGCGCCCTGCGCTGAGGCTATGAAAGAGCAGATGCGCGAGATTTGCGTGGATGAGCACGGCTTCGACCGGGTCGCCTTTCATCAGGCATTCGACGCCAGCGTGCTCGCGTTTTTCCAGGCGAACTTGCGCTAGCTTTTCCGCTTCCCTTCGTGCGGCCCTGTGGCCCAGCCGCCGCATTGTCGCTTCGGCCATCGCGTCGTCAGTTTCGCGCCAGCATCGGCAGGTAACATCGGTGCAAAGGAAGGCATCACGCAAAACCGGCGCAAGACGAAACAGGGAGATGGCTGAATGCGTTCTTTTCCGCTATTCATTGTCGGCGCACCGCGTTCGGGAACAACGTTTCTCTGCTCTGTTCTCAATGCGCACCCGCACATCCAGCTAACCAACGAATGCCGGGTTTTCGCGCTGGTCAAGGAAATGCTGGATGTGGGCAGCCAGCGCCCCGATTTGATGAGCGGCGCCTGCCGCGACCGCTTCAACGCCTTTGGCCGCCGCACGCTTGGCGCCTGGGTCGAGCGTTTCTATCGTGAAGACCTCGAAATGTCGGCGCCGATCTGGGGCGACAAACATCCCCCTTACGCCGATCCTACGATTCTTTCCGGCCGCGTCGGCGCAATCGAGCGCTTGCCGCGCTCCGGGTCGTGCCTGCGGCTCATCCACGAACTGTTGCCCAACGCGCGCTTCATTCATCTTCATCGCGACCCCGGCTGGGTCGCCAATTCGCTGGTGCGCAAGCACTGGATCGGGTCCGTCAACGACGGCGTTCGCGTGTGGGGGCAATATGTGACCGAAATCATCGACTTCTTTGCGGAGATTCCGGCGGAGCAGACTTTGACGGTCGGCTATCGCAATCTGATCAAAGATGCGGACACGACGATCGCAAGCATCAGCCGCTTTCTGGGCCTCACGGACGCTTCGCCGATCCGCGATTTCCTGCATGCCCAGCGCAGTGCGCCAACGCCGTTCAGCGACCCGGTGACCGATATCGCCGATCTCTACGTCGTCCCGCCTACCCCAACAACGGATAACGCGCTGCTCGCCCTTGCGGAAAAGGCGGCGACGCAACTTGGTTATTCGGCACCCGCCACTCTTTCGGAATCCATATAATTACTGCAAAGCAGCGCTCGAAAGACGAGGTACGCACGCGATTGCAGGCACGGCGAATTAAGCACGATGATGAGGCAGTCGGTAGCCTGGCGTTCGGAGAAGTCCGCACCGAAGGTCACGGCGCGGACCAGGAGAACCTGATATCGGCGTCAGGCATTGCCGCCCGCGCGACTCTCCAGAACGCTTCTTACCACCGGCACGGCTGAAAAGGCGTTCGGCCATCCCGCGTACCAGGCAAGGTGAGAGACCGCTTCGGAAACCTCTTCAGGTTTCAGCCCGTTGTCCATTGCCTTGTTCAGGTGGAACGTCACCTGCGCGACGTGTCCGGCGGTGATCAGCGACGCAACCGTCACGAGACTCCGGTCGCGTGGCGATAGATCGGGCCGAAGCCAGAGGTCGCGAAACAGAACCTCACCCGTGTCGGCTACGAGTCCCGGTGAAGCCGTGCCGACCATTTGCTCCACGGCCTGCGCACGCCTCGCCTCCGCCTGCGTGTCCAGCGGCATCAAGGCCGGCGATTCAGCGGGAAGCAGATCTTCACCAATGGCCCGGTCGGCGAACACGCGTCCGATAGCGGCCGCCGCCGTCGTGCCGTTGCACCAGCCCGCATAGAACGCGAGATGCGTCACGATCTCCGACATCTCTTTTGGCGCGACTCCGTGATCGAGGGCGAAGTTCGCGTAGAACGGCAGCGCATCGATTCGCCCCTGGGTGATGACAGCCGCCAGCGTGACAATGCTCCGATCCCGTCGCGAAAGGCCGGCGCGCGACCACACCTTGCCAAAGAGCGATTCCTGCTCATAGCGAGCCAGTGCCGGAGAGCAGGCGTAGACATTCATAATATTCATTCGTCATCCTGAAAAAATAGGAAACGCTCGCGACGTTCTCCCTCGACGATTTCCGTGCGGACACTGACGCCGGAATCAGTCGGTGACCAGCGGGCCCGACGTGTATTGCTCGTCCGTGACGGGCTCCATCCATTCGACGTTCTTTCCGTCGAGCATCTCGGTGATCGCGACGTGCGACATCGCAGTGGTCGGCGCTGCGCCGTGCCAGTGACGCTTGCCGCATGAGCAGGCGACGATATCGCCGGCCCGGATCTCCGTGCGTGCACCACCCTCGCACTGGGTCCAGCCCACGCCCGACAGAACGACCAGCGTTTGCCCCAACGGATGGGTATGCCAATGCGTGCGCGCACCGGGCTCGAATGTCACGATGGCGCCGCCGGCTCGGCCAGGTTCCTCCGCCTGGAACGGGCTGTCGATCCGCACCGAGCCCGTGAAGAAGCTCTCCGGCCCCTTGATCGAAGGCTTTGTTCCGTTGCGGATGATGGTTTGTGCCGGCGTGGTCATGATTTGCGTCCTTTGCAGTGTGGTCCGATGGTGAAAACACCCAACCGACAATCTAGTTCCTCGGTCGCGCGCCGACTAGATGGCAGAATCGGCATAGATTTATGCTATGGTGCATAAATGGAAATCCCCGACCTGAACGAACTGATCGCGCTGCTCACAGTGGCACAGGAGCGCAGCTTCACGCGCGCCGCGAGAAGGCTTGGCGTATCGCAATCGGCGCTTAGCAGGAGCGTGGCGGCGCTCGAGCGGCGGCTAGGCTCGCTTCTGCTGGTGCGCACCACACGCAGCGTGTCGACGACCGAGGCCGGTCAGCAGCTCCTGAACGGCGTCACACCCAAGCTCGAAGAGATCGACGCCGAACTGCGCGCGATCGCCGAATTGCGTGAGCGCGCCGTGGGAACGGTGCGCATCACGGCAACGGACTACGCGGCCAACCAGTACATCTGGCCGAAGCTTCAGGGGGTGCTGCGCGAGAACCCCGATCTGCGCGTCGAACTCATCAACGACTACGGATTTACCGACATCGTCGCCGAGCGGTTCGACATTGGTGTGCGGCTCGGCGATCAGGTGGAAAAGGACATGATCGCCGTGCGCATTGCGCCGGACGAAACGCTGGCGATCGTGGGCGCGCCCGACTATCTCGCCACAGCGCCGGCGCTCGCGCATCCACGGCAGTTGACGGCGCACAACTGCATCAATCTCAGGCTGCCCCGCACCGATACCGACCTGCCGTGGGAGTTTCACAAGGGCAACAAGCACATCGAGGTCAGGGTTCGCGGCCAGCTCGTTTTCAATAATTCGTATCAGATGCTCGACGCAGCCTTGCGCGGTTTTGGACTCGCCTACATACCGCGTGCGCTGGCCGAAAACCATGTGCGCGAAGGCCGATTGCAATGGGTGCTGGAAGACTGGTTCCCCACCTTTACCGGCCACCACGCCTACTATGCGACGCGGCGCCAGTCCGCGCTCGCGGTACGGCTGATCATTGCTGCGTTGCGCGATGGCGCGGCCGATTGAATGAACTCATCGACTGCGAGGTGATTGGCGACTGAAGTCGTGGATAGTAAGACGTGCTAATGCTTCGAGGTCGCCGCTAGTGGAGTGAGTGCGGCCTTGCGTATGCCTGCTCAAGTTTGCCGCGGCGACTCGGCGTCTACGTACACCCATGCCGATGCGCCTGAAGCAAGAACGACGCGATCACGCCGATATGCATCGACTTCGTAGTCGTCCGCATGTTGAAGTTCTTCGGGTGTGATCGCGAAGACCATACCGCTCACCTTGTCGGTCGTGTTGGCCGTATAGGTCACGACAGGATGATGCGTCTTCCCGCTTGTCCTGACGACTTCGGGGTCGTCGATCTTCAGCATGGTCAGTGAATAGCCGGGCATGTCATCAGCGTGGCCGTCAAGTTTCCGGCCAAACGTTGCCAGTTGTACCTGCTCGAGCTGAAGCGTGCCGTATGAAAAGAGATTTTCTGAAAATACCGGATCAGTGTTAGCCATAATGTGCAAGCAAGACGCGTGTGGGCCCGTATTTTACAACCGGACACGAATGGCTTGCCAGCCGGTTTGCCGAGTTCGATGGACCATGGTCGTGGACATATCGCGTTTGCGCTGCCAGCAACCAGGCGTATCGGTGAACTTGCGGTCATCGCTCTGGCTCTTGTGCTCGCCCAGTCGTTCGATAACCTGCCGCAGATGATCAGGACGCGAAACGCGAAAACCGCGGGCGTCGACCGATCCATCGAACGCCGACGCCCTTGTGGACCGGGCACGTGGATGCGCCCAGCCTGACTACTGATCGTGTGCGAGTGCTTCGAGACGAGCGTGGCCTGCGTCTTTCGCCGCGCGCTCCGTGGCGAAGGGTTCTTCGGCTACGAGCGAGCGCCGCACTTCGCGTGCGTCGAAGTCGACGAGCGAGATAACCCACACCCATCCGCCGATCTGCTCGGCCGTCTGCACGAACGCACGCACGTTGCCTTTGTCCTTGGTGTTCATTTGACCTCCTCGACAGGAAAACACCGGTAGCGGCGCCTCGCGCAGCGGGGGAGCATGCGTCCCGCGGGCGCCCTCACAGATCAAGTCAGCCCGCAGATCATCGCGCAGACGACCTGATCAGTGAATTGTGCAAGCACTCCATAACTCGCCATCGCGGTTCCCCGTTACGAGCCAACGTCCGGGAGCGCCGCATGGGGTACGGCCCTGCTGCCCCTCCCCTTGCAACACTTTATTTTAGGCAATGGGAATGGACATACCACTGGGCCCCGCGGACGCGCCCCTGCAGCACGCGCCGGTCGAAAGTGATCGGCGCGCCAACTTTCGGGGCAAAATCCGCCGCCCCGGCACTAGAATTCAGACATGGTCGCATTCCCGAAGGAGGCAGCCATGACTCAGTCAATGATCAGTTTTTGGGTTGGCCTTGTGGTTCTCGTTGTCATTGCCATGGTCCTGTCCCGTCGCTACAGGCGCGATCACCCGGGAGAGAGCCTGAGCCAGTGGCTCGACGCGCACCATATGAGCTGGATGCATCGCAAGCACTAGTGTTCTCCTTAGAGGAATACCATGCCGACTTACCAGTACCGGTGCGAGAAGTGCGGCGAGATGTTCGAGCATGCCGAGCATCTTGCCGAACATGCAACCGCTCATCCGCCTTGCCCCAAGTGCGGCAGCGAAAAGGTTCAGCACATACCCACACCCTTTGTGGCGAAAACATCCAGAAAGTCGTGAAATCTCTTCAGTCGCTCAGGTCTGTGCCGGTTGCACCCTGTCCCGATGATGGTCCGCGGCAAGGAACATATACATCGCAGGAACGACGAACAGCGTAAACAACGTGCCGATCGACATCCCCGTGAAGATCACGAGTCCCATCGCGTTGCGGCCGGCCGCGCCCGCACCCGATGCGATCACGAGCGGCACGACGCCCAGCACCATCGCGGCCGTCGTCATCAGGATCGGCCGCAAGCGCACGCCAGCTGCTTCTTCGAGTGCCTCGCGCTTGCGCCGCCCCGCGCGTTGCAGTTCATTCGCGAACTGCACGATCAAAATGCCATGCTTGCTGACGAGGCCCATCAGCGTGACGAGGCCCACCTGCGTGTAAATGTTGAGCGTCGTCAGGCCCACGTTGATGAAGATCAGCGCGCCGAACAGCGCCATCGGCACCGACACGAGAATCACGACCGGATCGCGAAAGCTCTCGAACTGAGCAGCAAGCGCGAGAAACACGATGATCGTCGCCAACAGCAGCGTGGTCACGAAGCCGCCCGATTCCTGCACGAACTGGCGCGACAAACCCGAATAGTCGGCCGTGTAGCCCGTCGGCGCGGCGTCGGTGGTGGCCCGGCGTAAGAAGTCGAGCACTTCGCCCTGCGAGATGCCCGGCGCGAGCACGCCGGAAATCGTTGCCGAATTGAGCTGCTGGAAGTGGTTGATCGACTCGGGCACGACGTTGCGCTTCAGATGCGTGACCGTCGATGCGGGAATCACGCTGCCGTCGGGCGTGCGCAAATAGTAGTCGAGCACTTGCGACGGGTTCAGCCGGTCCGTTTGTAGCACCTGCGGAATCACCTTGTACGAGCGGCCGGCAATCGAAAAGTAGTTGACGAAGTTACCGCCGAGCGCCGCGCCCAGCGTCTGCCCGATATCGCTTTGCGTCAGGCCGAGCGATGCGACTTTGTCGCGGTCCACGAGCAACACGCTTTCCGGCTTGTCGATCTTCAGATCGCTGTCGACGAAGAAGAACATGCCGCTTTCACGCGCCTTTTGCAGCACGGCTTGCGACACTTCATTCAGGTTCTCGAACGGCTCTGTCGTGCTGATGACGAATTGCACGGGTAATCCTTGCGCGCCCGGCAGGGGCGGAAACTGAAATGCCGCGACACGCGCGCCCGCGATGCCGTTCCACTTCTGCTGCAATTCCTGCTGCAATTGCGTTGCGCCCTTCTTGCGCTGGTCCCACGTCTTGAAGAGCACGCCGCCGATGCCCTGGTTCAGCGTCGGCACGCCCGTGAGCTGGAACATCTGTGCGTATTCGGGCAACTGCTTCGAGATCTCGAAGACCTGATCCGCGTAGGTTTGCATCTGCTGGATCGTCGCATCGGGCGGCCCCAGCACCTGGGACAGCACGATGCCCTGGTCCTCCTGCGGCGCAAGCTCCGATTGCGACGTCATGAAGAGATAGACGGTGCCGCACAGCAGCAGCGCGCCCATCACGACGAACACAGGCCACGTGTCGAGCATCGCATGCAAGAGGCGCCCGTAGCCGTGATGCACCCGCTCGAACTGCCGGTCGACGAAGCGCGCGAAGCGGCCCGACTGCTGGTCCGTGCGAAAAAAGCGCGAGCACATCATCGGCGAAAGCGTCAGCGCGATCACGCCCGATACGGTGACGGCGCCCGCCAGCGTGAACGCGAATTCGGTGAAAAGCGCGCCCGTCAGTCCGCCCTGAAAGCCGATGGGCAAGTACACGGCAATCAGCACGACCGTCATCGCGAGAATCGGGCCGCCGAGTTCGCGCGCGGCGATCAGTGCGGCGTCGAAAGGCTGCTTGCCCTCCTCCTTCATATGCCGGTCGACGTTCTCGACCACGATGATCGCATCGTCGACAACGAGGCCAATGGCGAGCACGAGCGCAAGCAGTGTCAGCAGATTGATCGAATAGCCAAGCACCTGCATCACGAAGAACGTGCCGATCATCGAGAGCGGCATCGCAATCACGGGCACGATTACCGCGCGAAAACTGCCAAGGAAAAGGAAGATCACGACGGTCACGATCAGCAGCGATTCGACGAGCGTCTTCACCACCTCTTCGATCGCCGTGTTGATGAAGTCGGTCGCGTCGTAGACGATGTCGCCGGTCATGCCCGTCGGGAACTGCTTCTGCAGGTCCGGGAAGAGGATTTTCACGCGCTTCGCGACGTCGAGCACGTTCGCATCGGGCGCCACCTTGATGCCGATGAACACCGATCGCTTGCCGCTGAATGCGACGTTGAAGTCGTAATTGTCCGCGCCGAGCACGACGTTCGCGACGTCTTCGAGGCGCACGATCGCGCCGTTCTTCTGCGTGACGATGAGCTTCCTGAAGTCTTCGACAGAATGCAGGTCGGTGCCCGCATTCAGATCGACGCTGATCATCTGGCCTTTGGTCGTGCCAAGCGTCGCCAGATAGTTGTTGTTGCCAAGCGCCGTGAAGACGTCGGCGGCCGTCACGTTGTGTGCGGCGAGCCTGCTCGAGTCGAGCCATGCGCGCAGCGCGAACTGACGGCCGCCGAGCACTTCCGCCGTTTGCACGCCCTGGACCGAATCGAGCTTCGGCTTCACAACACGCAGCAAATAATCCGTGACGTTGTTGCTCGGCAGCACGTCGCTGTAAAAACCCATGTACATCGCGTCGGTGGTTTGACCCACTTGCACGGTCAGCACCGGCTGTTGCGCCTGCGGCGGCAACTGGTTGCGCACCGAAGCGATTTGCGTGTTGATCTCCGTGAGCGCGCGATTGGAATCGTAGTTGAGGCGCAGCGTCGCGGTGATCGTCGAAACGCCCGTCGTGCTCGTCGACGACATGTAGTCGATACCCTGTGCCTGTGCAATCGCGGCTTCGAGCGGCTGCGTGATGAAGCCGGCCATCGTGTCGGCGCTCGCGCCGTAGTACGCGGTGGTGATCGTCACCACACCGTTTTCGGTTTGCGGATATTCGCTGACCTTGAGCGCCGCAAGCGAGCGCAAGCCGAGCACGAGTATCAGCAAGCTCACCACCGATGCGAGCACCGGGCGTTCAATGAAGATGTCGGTGAATTTCATCGCGCGCTCTTCTATTGTTCCTGAGGCGTCGGGTTCGCGCTGTCCGCAGGCAGCACGCGGTTGTCGATCACGAGCGGCGTACCGTTTTTCAGTTTCAACTGTCCGCTCGTCACGACCTGCGTGCCTTCGCTGATGCCCTTGAGAATCGCAACCTGGTCGCCACGCGTCGGCCCCGGCGTGACGAACACCTGTTGCGCGACGGGCATGATCTTGCCTTGCGCATTCTTTTGTTCGCCGGACTTCACGATGAACACGGTCGCGCCATATGGGTTATAGGTGATCGCCGTTTGCGGCAAGGTCAGATAGCGCTGCGCGCCGCCCGCGTCGATCTTCACGTTCGCGTACATGCCGGGCAACAGTTTGCGCTCGCGATTGTCGACGCTCGCCTCGATCTGGACGTTGCGCGTCGTGCTGTCCACGCGCGGATTGATCGAGCGGATCTTGCCGTCGAACGTGCGGTTGCCGAACGCATCCGTATTGACGACGATGGCCTGGCCAACCTGCAACTGGCCGAGTTGCTGCTGCGGCAGAAAGAAGTCGGCGTAGATCGGGTCGATGGCTTGCAGCGTGACGATGGCGTCTCCCGGATTGAGATACTGGCCGGGATTGACCGTCGTGATGCCCACGCGTCCCGCGAATGGCGCGCGAATCGTCTTCTTTTCGACGAGCGCGGCCTGTTGATCGACCTGGGCTCTTTTACTCTTGAGGTCGGCGGCGTCGGCGTCGAGTTGCGCCCTCGCAATCGCCTGAATGCCGAACTGCGCCTTGTCGCGGTTGTAGACCGTTTGCGCGAGGTCCGCGGCTGCTCGCAGCGACGCGAGCTGCGCGAGGTCCGAGTCGTCGTTCAGGCGCACGAGCACCTGGCCCGTCTTCACTTCCTGGCCCGAGTTGAACGCGATCTCGCGCACGAGCCCGGCCACTTCCGTCGTCACGTCAACGCCGCGCACCGCGCGCAGGCTACCCACTGCGGCAAGCTGCGGCTGCCATGTTTGATAGCTTGCGATAGCGGCCGTGACGGTGGCGGGCGGCGCGGCGTTGCTCGCCATGAACTGCTTGATCATGTGCGCCCTGAACAGATTGAAGCCGACCAGCGCCGCGAGCAGTATGCCCACGCAGATCAGCATGAGGATCATCCGCTTTGCCATCGGTTTTTTCGTCGTCATCGTCATGTCCTGGCAAGGGCGGCCATTACGCACCGTTTCATTTCGGCGCGGCCGGCGCGGGCTCGGCTGCCTGGCTCGTCGTGTCGTTCCACCAGCCGCCGCCGAGCGCCTGAAACAGCGCCGCCGTGTCCGCATAGCGCGCGGCCTGCGCCTGCGCGAGGTTCACGACGGTCTGCTGGTACTGACGCTGTGCATCGAGCAGCGCCAGATAGCTGACTCCGCCGATGCGAAACTGGCCGCGCGTCAGGTCGAGCGAATCGCCGGCCGCGCGCCATGCTTGCGTCTGCGCACTCAGGCCGGTTGCGTCGTGTTCGAGCGCGCGTAACGTGTCAGCGACGTTCTGGAATGCGAGCAGCACGGTTTGGCGGTATTGCGCGTTGGCCTCGTCGAACGCCGCTTCTGCCGCGCGCTTTTGCGCGCTCAACTGGCCGCCATGAAAGATCGGCTGCGTGATGCCTGCGCCGATGCTCCAGATCATGTCGGCGTACTTAAGAAGGCCCGCGGGCGTCAGCGCCTGCGGACCGTAACTCGCGGAGAGCGTGAGCTGCGGGTACAGGTTCGCTGTCGCTACGCCGACCTGGGCACTCGCCTGATGCAGTGTGGCGTCGGCGGCGAGAATGTCGGGGCGTTGCCGCACGAGCGAAGACGGCACGCTCACTGGCAAGGTTTGCGGCAACGTGAACATCGACATCCTGAACTCCGGCACGTCCGTATCGCTCGGCGGCTTGCCCGCCAGGACCGCGAGCTGGTGACGCGTCTGGTCGAGCGACTGACGCAACGGCGGCAATGTTGCGCGCGTTTGCGCCACGAGCGTTTCCTGCGCTAGCACCGCAGTGCGGCTTATGCCGCCCAGTTCGAGCTGCTGGCGCATGATGCGAAGCTGCGCGTCTTCGTCGTCGGCGATGCGCGCGGTCGCTTCGATCTGCTCGCGCAGCGAGGCTTCCTTGATGGCCGCCGTCACGATATTCGCGGTCAACGCGAGATACACCGCCTGCAACTGGAAGCCCTGGTAATCGACCTGGGAGCGCAGCGATTCGAGCTGGCGCCTGCCGCCTCCGAACACATCGAGGTTGTACGACACGTTCACCGAAGCGTTATAGAGGTTCAGCAGTTCCGTGAGTTGCGGCTCGCCGAACGTGACACCGCTGAACTTCTCGCGCGTCGCATTGGCCGTTGCATCGACGGACGGATACAGCGTGGTGCCGATTTGCGCACGAAGATTTTCACCGGCCTGCCTGAGCGCCGCTTGCGCCGCGGCGACATTGGGGCTGTTGGCGAGCGCTTCGCGGATCAGCGCGTCGAGCGGCTCGCAATGAAAGAGCGTCCACCACTGCGCGGGAATGTCCTGTGCGGCCACGAAATGTTGCGGGACACCCGAAGCGCCCGGCGCCGAGGCCGTTTGATCGGGCAGCGGCGTGGACGTGTAAGCGCCGGTGGCGGGCGGCGCGGGCGTATGGTAATTCGGGCCGACCGTGCAGCCGGACAAGGCGATCAGGACGGTGACCCATGCAGCACGCGTAACCGTCTCGCATGCTGCATTGCGGCGAGATGCACTGCGCGAATGCCAGTGCAGGCGGCTGCGACTGAAACCGTGGTTGACGTCGTCGATCATCGATCCACCTTGTTTCACTGCGTGGAAAACGAACGAAACGGCAGATGCAGAGCTTGAAATCATGCCACAGGTGGCGCGGGTCTGATCGACGTGGACTACCATGGGATCTACGCTCTTGCTGGCGGCGTGCCCACGGAGGTCGACATGAGCAGTGACGCATCGAATGAAAACGGTCCCGATCTGGCCCAAGGCGTGCCCATCGAATCTCTCGGTGAAGCGGGCATGTTGTCCGGACACGTCGGTAACGACGCCGTGCTGATTGCACGGCTCGGCAATGAATTCTTCGCGATCGACGCCGCCTGCACGCACTACCACGGCCCGCTCGCCGAAGGGTTGATCGTCGGGGAAACGGTACGGTGCCCATGGCATCACGCGTGTTTCAGCCTGCGCACGGGGGAAGCGGTGCGCGCGCCTGCGCTCAGCCCGGTCGCGTGCTGGTCTACGGAGATCCGTGGCGACAAGCTTGTCGTGCTGCACAAGAAAGCGCCGCCCGCGCGCTCCGTGACCGCACCGGCCGATGTGCCACAGAAGATCGTGATCGTCGGCGCAGGGGCTGCAGGCTTTGCTGCCGCCGAGCGTCTGCGGCGCCTCGGCTACGCGGGCAGTCTCACGATGCTGAGCGACGACGACGCCCCGCCGGTGGACAGGCCAAACCTGTCCAAAGACTATCTGGCCGGCAGCGCGCCCGAGGACTGGCTGCCGCTTCGCGACGACGCTTTCTACGCCGATCAACGCATCGATCTGCGGCTGAACGCCGGCGTTACCCGCCTTCACGTCGCCGCGCAGGAAGTGGAACTCGCGGATGGAAGCAGGGTGCCCTACGACCGCCTGCTTTTGGCCACAGGAGCCGAAGCGGTCCGCTTGCCGATCCCCGGCATGGACTTGCCGCACGTGCATACCTTGCGCACATTGGCCGACAGCCGCGCCATCATCGCTCGCGCGGCGAACGCGCGGCGCGCGGTTGTCATCGGAGCCAGCTTCATCGGGCTCGAAGCGGCGGCGTCATTGCGCGCGCGTGGACTCGAGGTCCACGTCGTGGCGCCGGAGCAGCGTCCGATGGAACGTGTGCTGGGGCCGCAGATGGGTGAATTCGTGCAGCGGTTGCATGAAGAACACGGCGTCGTCTTCCACCTCGGGAACACCGCCAGCGCGATCGATGCGCAGCAGGTATCGCTCAAGGCGGGCGGCAACCTGGCGGCTGATCTGGTGGTGGTCGGCGTCGGCGTGCGGCCCAGACTGGCACTGGCCGAGCAAGCTGGCCTCGCGATCGACCGCGGCGTGGTGGTCGATGCCTGCCTGCAGACCAGCGCGCCTGGCGTGTTCGCTGCCGGCGACATCGCGCGTTGGCCCGATCCGCACAGTGGCACGGCAATTCGCGTGGAGCACTGGGTTGTCGCGCAGCGCCAGGGACAAACTGCGGCGATGAACCTGATTGGCGGACGCGAGACGTTCGACGCCGTACCGTTCTTCTGGAGCCAGCATTACGATGTCCCGATCAATTATCTCGGGCACGCCGAGAGCTGGGACGAGATCTCGGTTGAGGGGGATATCGCAGGACGCGACTGCTTCCTGCGCTACAAGCGAGACGGACGCGTGGTCGCCGTGGCCTCTATCTATCGCGATGCAGAAAGTCTGCGGGCAGAAGTCGAAATGGAGCGCGACATGCGTTGACGGCGGAACGCGTCGCACCGGTCACCGCCCGGTCAGACTCTTGAGGATTTTCCGAACGATGCGCTCGTGCCGCGCGAGCGCCTCTTCGAGTGTGCTCGCGCCATAGCTCTCGTTGTCGTCTCGCGCTTGCATTCCGGCGATACGCGTCACGAAGAGCGCGGGTTCCCCTGCCTTCGTGTCGGCCACACCGCGAAAGCGCGTCGTGACCGTCACGCCCGACTTTTCGAGCAACGTGCGGCGAAAGATCAGTTCGTTCTCCGCCATCCAGCGCGACCACTCGCTGCGGTCGAACACCTCGAAAGGCCTGTTCTTTGCATCGAGCACGTAGAAGCGTTCACCCTTGGGTGGGACAGTGCGGGTTCCCATCTATTTGGCATCGGCGACTAGTCGAGCTTCATGATGCCCATGTGCATCGCGGTGTCCGCACACATGACGACCAGCTTGTCGTGCGAAACACCCTCGGTCAACCGATGATTGAGCACCTCGTCGAATGTCCCGGCGCACTGCGAGACCGCGCTCATCGCGTCTCCTTCCGTCCGGTTGTAGGCGCCAGCGAGCAGCCATCGCGCCCGGCATTTTGCGGCGTCTATCGTTTCCTGAACTGAAGCATCAGGGCCGGCTGCGTGACATTCGGGAATCGCTACAGGCTGGAACGCTTGCGACAAGGTGGGGATGAGGAAGGCAGCGGCAACGATGTATCGACGGCACATGGCAGCTCCTTTCATGAGGATCTTCTTACCGCCGTTGATTCGCGACGATGAGTCAATCGACAATCTATCACTTCTGCCAGCGAGGGTGCGTGTGCCAGCCGTCACATCAGCGCCGACGCTTTCTGCCCGGCGCGGAGTCGATCAATCAGGTCGTCGGTGACCCGGCGAGCTGTCGATAAATCGCGCCGCAACCGTTCGAAGGCAACCATGGCCCATGGCGCGACAAATACGAATACAACGCATTCAAATCCGGTAAGCACGGCTGCAAGCGTCTGGTTTGCCTGCGTACCGCTATGCGGCAACCCGTGGCGGAGCCACAGGAATGCCGGTTTGATCCCAACGTCGAAAGTCATCGCCAAAGCCAGGATCAACGCGACATGCAACGCCAGCTGCAGGTCGAGGAAAGCCGCCGTGTCGTCATTTTCCTGGTGAATGAGCACGATCATCCGGCCAGCGATCGCAAGCGTCATCAACACGAGCGCGCAAAAACAACTCCATTCGAACATATGATTTTATCGCCCCAGTTTTTTCGTTCCATCGCGCATGGCCAAGCGGATCGGAAACGAGAACGGCGTCCTGCACATCAGGTCTTTCAACCCGTTACGCAGGACGCCGTTGTCCAATGAGCCCGTTGGCGGGCGGTTCAGTATTCAGTCATGCTCAGTGCCATGGAGCGAATCGCCGTTGACACGCCCCGGCACAAGGCAACGCAAGGGCTGTGCCAGTCCTTATCGCCCGTTGCGGGCGTGATAGCGCTGCACGGCGGCGCAGCGCGGCACGGTTCTGGTGCGCAGCGGCACCGATCATGCGATCTGGTGAGAACTTTCCCGAGCGCGCCGTTGCCTGGACTCCAGATGCTCATTCACATCAGGGCCGGTTCACCACACGGACTACAGCGCCGGAATCACGCTTGGAGACTCAAGATGGGACACCACGCGCTTGATACCCGGCACGCTCTCGGCCGCAATGCGGATGGCCCGCTTTTCTTCCATGGATTCGATCACCCCCCATAGATGCGCGACACCGTCCTTGACGCGCACGCCGTGTCTGGACAACCCCCAGCGCTGCCCGTGCATGGCCTGGACTATCGCGTTGCACAGGCTCGCATCGTCGCACGGAGCGGGTGCCACGACGGGAGCCGCCCGCGCGATTGCGCGAACCAGGTGCGCACGACTGACTTGTCCGATCAGCTTGCCGCCCCTCAGCACTGGCACGCTGTCGAGACGCCGACGCTCCAGAAGGTCCACGATTTGCTGGAGCGGCATATCCCCCGGAATCGAAATCACCTCTTCGCACATCACGTCGCCGACGACGCGCCCGTGCTCCTTCAGATACCTCGCGGCCTGAGCACGGGGGGACGACAACAGGAGTTCGTGCCACCACTTGCGCTTACTCTGGCAGGTGCCGTTCTCTACGCGATGTAGAAGATCGTGTTCGCCGACGATACCGACAACCTCTGCGTTCTCGTCGACGACCGGCATGCTGCCGATATGGTTGTCGACCAGCAGTGTTGCCGCTTCGTGGATCGTCATATCCGGTGTGGCGGTAATGACGAACGCGGTCATGATGTCTCGTGCGCGCATGGTGGCTTCTCCTGCGTATTCGCGACGGGTCCTCATCGGGTGCTCCCTCGCGTGGCTTTGGCAGACCGCCCCGGGCCGATCGCCCGGTGCTGAGGCGCCTTGATTCCACAACCTGATTTCATTGCGGCCTCGCGCGCCGCTGGGTGGGCAAAGCCCCGCCTTTAACAGGCCTGCCCTGTTGTTGAGCGCGCCCGTGCCGACGGTGCTACCGGGCGTCTAGCGAGCAATAGAGGTCCGGAATGCAAAGGGCAATCGCGTTATCCAGTGCCGGCTGCGGAGCAAACGACATGTGCGATGGGCCGAAGCGCGGAAACGGCGTGTATCCCGAAGCATGGGGCGCCTGGGCCGAGTCATCGAGCCCGGAATCAAAGTCGGCGTTACCGGTCGCGGCAATGCAGCACTGGAACCCGGCGGTGGCCATCGCCGTGAGCACGCAGTAAGAGAAAACAGTTGTGATCCGGCTCAGGTAGCTCATGTCGAGGCTCCTCAAAGACCAGTTCAAAAAAGGTACGCGTAACGGCAGATTGCTGTTCCGCCAAACGGTTAATTCGTGCCTCGCAAAACGCGACGCAAACGATACCCCTGGCGCCTGCGGCGCCTCGGAGAGTACGGCCTTTAATGGTCTCCTGCTGCGCTGTCGCCGGCGGCACGTTCAAAGCGGGCACGCTGCAATACGACGGCATGGAGTCAATCGTAGAGGTTTCGCGAACACCCGAACATAACCTGAACAGGTGAGCGCGCGACCGGCTTCCAGCCAGTGCCGATCTCCTGTCCAGTCGGCTTCGGACAGGCGCGGCATCGTTGCCCGCGGCACTACCGCCTGCGGTTCGCTATCTCAACTTGCCGAGCCACAGCGCAGTGAGTGTTGAGCGACTTCCGACGTTGAATTTGGTGTAGATCGACTTGATATGGACATGCGTCGTGTTCGGACTCTGGTCGAGCGTCTGCGCGATCTGCTTTTCCGTGAGTCCGTCGAGCAGCCCTAACAGCACCCTTCGCTCGGCCGACGTCAGGGGCGCTTCGGCAATAAGCAGGCCGTGGCTGAGCAGTTGCTGCCGGCAGTACCATCTCAGCCCATGCATCACGAAGCCGAGAAGCTCGAGATCGGGCGCGGCGAAGCGAGGCGCCTGCACCTCGCGAAACACGAAGAGATGAATCCGCACGTCGTCGTTGAGGGCGCAACGCATCTGGATGCTGTCGCCGTGACCCACTTCGAGGTAGTGACGGCGGTAGTGCTCGCCTTCAAACCATTCGGCGGGCATCGCCTCGAAGAGCAGGTTGGCGAGGAATGGCTCGTTCCCCGACGCGGCCACGACATGCGACGAGTCGACCTTGCCGGACCAGAGCGTGTCGTACTGCTCCTGCACGGACGCGATCACCGCGGGTGCCGGATGCAGAAGCCGAACCAGACGTGGACGCCAGCCGAACAGCGGGTCGTTTTGCGCGGGCGACGGCAATCGCACAACGACGGCCCAAAGCGCATTCTGTGCAGCGACCATCGCACAGAGCGTGTTTAGCAAGTGGGTCAGTGCGGCATCGCCATCGGCTGCGGAGAACCCGGCCAGCCGGTCCCAGAGTGCAAAGACGTCTTCCCGGACTGCAGGATTGGCGGAATTCGCGAATGGGTGCATGTCGTCCCCAGGAAGAAGCGGCGGTTCACCGATCTTCGGTGATTTCGGCCTCGCCTGACAAGGAACTTCGAGCGCAAGCCCCGCTCGTTGGGCTCACCCATCGCACCACTCCGGCGCCGCTCCCGTGACGCGACGGTTGTCTTGAACATTTCCCGTCGCGATATGAGAATGGCCGCGTTGTCTTATGCAGTCTCGGGCGGGTCCTTGCTTCGGACTCTATCGTGATCAACCAGGTCGGTCGACATCGTCATGGCATCTCAATTCGAAATGAGCGAAACCCTGGTCGGTGCGCTTTCGCTGCGGGCCATCAAATCGTTTCTCGCTGCTGCCAGATTCAGGAGTTTTACCGGGGCGGCCAATGCATTGAGCGTGACCCCCGCAGCCGTAAGCAAGCAGGTGCGGGAACTGGAGGACTACCTTGGGACGACGTTGTTTGTCCGCTCGGGCAGGACCGTCGCATTGACGGCCGACGGGGAGATGTTCAAGGATGCCGCCCAGCTTTCGCTGATCAATCTTCATCAAGCCGCCGAACGCCTGCGCAAGAAAATTCCCGCCAGGCAGACCCTGACCGTATGCTGTTCGCCCGCGTTTTCGGCGCTGTGGCTCCACAGGCGACTGCCCGAATTCCTTCAGGACGCTCCGGATATCGAACTCACCGTGCTGGCCACGCAGAATTTCGTCTCGATGGAAGCGGGCGTACAGCCGGACGTGTACATCGCCAAGCTGGCCAGCGTGCGCGACGGATACGACAGCGAGCACCTGTTCGACGACGAGGTCTATCCCGTTTGCACACCGCAGTACCTGCAGGGACACGGCCCGATCGAGGCGCCCGAAGGACTGCTCGACATGTCGCTGCTGGACCTCAGCGCCTACGGTCGATCGCAGATTTCCGAGCATATCGACTGGAAAGTCTGGCTGGCGCTGCATGACGTGTACACCAGCTGGTGTGCCGACATTCCGCGGCAGCTGTTCACCAGCAACGACTATCCGGCGATCGTCCAGTTGGCGCTCGCACATCAGGGCGTGGCGTTGGGCTGGCATCATCTCGTCGGACACCTGGTCGACAGCGGCGACCTGGTGCGTCCGCTGCCGCACAAGACGATCATGAGGAACCGCGGTCATTACCTCTCCGTGCGCAAAGACAAGGCGGACACCGGCGTGTGCGAACGATTCTGCCGGTGGATCAGGCAGCAGCTCACCCTGCCTTCTTCAACCAAAAGTTGAAGCAATGCCGGAGGAAATGTCGTTTTCGTTACCGGTGAAACGAGCCTAAATTTCTCTTCACGCCGCTCAGGAGTGGCGATACGGAAGAGGAAATCAGCTCATGGGTTTCAAGAGAAGCATCCACGCTGTGGAGACCCATTCGGGTATCCCGATGCGCGTCGTGACTGGCGGCATCCCCCATATTCCCGGCGACACCGTGCAGGCCAAGATGAAATGGCTCGAGGCCAATGACGACGGCCTGCGCAAGCTGCTGCTGCGCGAGCCGCGCGGTTATCCGGCCCACTGCTGCAACATCGTCGTGCCTCCCTGTCACCCGGAGGCGGATGCGGGTTACATCATCCTGGAACAAGTCGAGTACCCGATGATGTCGGGCGGCAACACCATCTCCGTGGCGACCGTACTGCTGGAAATGGGCATGCTTCCGATGCAGGAGCCGGTGACCGAGTTGACGCTGGAAGCGCCGGCCGGGCTGATCCGCATTACCGCAGAATGCAGGAACGGCAAGGTCAATAGCGTGAAGTTCACGAACGTACCGGCGTTCGCCGCGCATCTCGACGCCGTCATCGACGTGCCGCACCTGGGCAAGGTGCGAGTGGATGTCGGCTGGGGCGGCATGTTCTATGCCATTGCCGACGTGCGACAGTTTCCGGGGCTCGAACTCAAGCCCGAACATGGCAAGGAGATTGCGCGGGTCTGCGCCATGATCCGGCAGGCCGCCATCGAGCAATTACCGGTTGCGCATCCCGACTATCCAGGAGTTGGCATCACGATTTCCCAGCTCTCGGGACCCACCGACGACCCGCGGGCCGACTGGAAGAACGTGGTCACGATGCCCACCGGCCCGCTCTCATGGGACGATCCCGCCACCTGGACCGGCGCGATCGACCGCTGCCCCTGCGGCACCGGCACCTGCGCCAAGATGGCGGTGCTGCACGCCAAGGGCGAATTGCCGTTGCACCAGGACTTCCGGCACCAGGGCGTTCTCGGTACGGTGTTCACTGGCCGCCTGGAGCAAACGACCCGGATCGGCAAGCAGGCGGCCGTGGTGCCGACACTGGCCGGCACCAGCTGGATCCATGGCATCCACACCATCGTGCTGGATCATGACGACCCCTTTCCCGAAGGCTACACCCTTGGGGATATCTGGCCGAAACAGTAGGAACGCTAGCCATGCAGACGATATCCGCGCAGCAGATCCAGTCCGTACTGGACTGGTGCGGCATTCTGGAGGCGTTGCGCCAAGGGCATTCCGGACCCCGGCCCATCGGCGATGGTTATTTCATTGGAGACGCGAGCTTTGGCCTGTTCAGCCGCGGCGTGATCCTGCCGGGCAAGGGTGCCGGGGTCAAAATCGCCTCGATCCATCCGGCCAACGGCGCCGCCGATCCGCCCCTACCGACGGAGCAGGCTGCGTTTCTGGTTTTGGACGAGCGTACCAAGGGGCTCGTCGCCATGCTGGACGGCCCCGAAATCACGCGCTGGAAGACGGCGGCCGATTCCGCCCTGGCGGCGCGATGGTTGAGCCGCGAGCACAGCGAGGTCTTGCTGGTCCTGGGCGCGGGTCCGGTTGCACGGTCCTTGACGGACGCTTACCTGCACATCCGGCCATCGATCCGCGACGTATTGTTGTGGAATCGCACGCCGTCGAAGCTGGAAGCGGCACGCCTCGCGCTCGAAGCGAGACACCTCCGGGTACGGATTGTCGAGGACCTCGATGCCGCGGTCGCCAGCGCAGACATCATCGTGGCCGCCACCAGCGCAACCACGCCCATGATTCGGGGCAAGGGCGTTCGTCCCGGTACCCATGTGGATCTGGTAGGCGGATACCGGCCCGACATGCAAGAGGCCGATTGCGATGTATTCCGGGGTGCCCGGATCTTCGTGGACGACCGCCAGAATGCTGCCGAATCGGGCGACATCCAGATCCCTATGCGAGCGGGCGTGATTGCGGAGGGCGACATCGAAGCGGATCTGTTCGATCTGTGCAGGATGCGTGCATTCCATCGCTCGCCCGGAGATCGGACGGTTTACAAGAATGCCGGCGGCGCGCACCTGGACCTGATCGTCAGTCAGTATGTTGTCGAGCAATTGAAAGCACGCTAACGGCGGCCGGTGTCGTATCAGAGCGCTTTACTGGATAGCCACCGGCTTGAGCAGAAACACGTGACATCGGGGGTGTACTGGATGCCAAAAAATTAATCATTAGTAGTACGTATGCCATGCTATTTGGCGCGACGATGCCGCGAGTTCGGCAAATTGAACATTGATTGAACGGGTGCCTATCATGCGAAAATCCCTTCTATTCATCCTCGTCACGACTATCCTCTGCGGGATAACAGGTGGGGCGCTCGCGCAACAGGTCGTGAAGATAGGCATCTCTGCGCCGCTCACCGGTATCGGCGCGGCGAATGGCAAGGACATGGAGAACGGCGCGCGCCTCGCAGTCGAAGAGGCGAATGCACAGCATCTTCATATTGGCGGCCAAGAGGTCAAGTTCGAACTTGATTCCGTTGACGACCAGGGCGACCCGCGAATCGGTGTTCAGGTGGCGCAAAAGCTGGTCGACGACGGCGTGGCGGCAACCATCGGTTACTACAATTCCGGCGTCGCGTTGCCGTCTGCGCCCATCTTTGCGAAGGCGGGTATTCCGCTGCTTGACCCTGCTGCGACGAATCCGCAAATCACGCGCCTCGGACTCCCGAATGTGTTCCGGATCATCGCCACAGACGTTCAAAACTCGGGCAATGCGGGTAAGTATGCCGTCACCGTAACAAAGGCAAAGCGAATCGCAACAATGGACGATCGAACTGCCTTTGGATCGGGTGCGGTCGAAGAGTTTAAAAAGGCCGTTCAGGCGGCCGGCGGATCGATCGTCACATCTGAATACACAAACGACAAAGCCGTTGAATTTAACGCGCTGTTGACGAACATAAAGGCGGCGAACGCAGATCTGCTATTTTTCTCCGGCAGTAATGCCCAAGCTGGCCTGATCGCGAAGCGCATGAAACAGCTTGGGATGCACACCCAGTTTGTCGGAAGTGGAGGCATCGCAGATACCGTTTTTATCCAGTCGGCCGGAGATGCTGCGGATGGATCGATGGCGTGGGAGTATGGACGCCCGATTGACGCTCTGCCAGCAGGCCGAGCGTTCGTCCAGAAATACAAGAAGCGGTTCGGCACGGACCTCCTCACATATTCACCGTTCTCCTATGACTGTGCATGGATAGCCATCGATGCGATGAAAAGGGCAGGCTCGACAAACCCGGCCGTCTTTATGTCGGCGCTTCGCTCAACCCAGTATGACGGGATCACGGGCCACATTTCATTCGACAAGATTGGAGATTTGACCAATCCCACCTCAACGCTGTATCAGGTTAAAAACGGCAAATGGGTCCCCGTAACAACCATTGGGGCAAGGTGAACAAGGCGGAATCGAAGGCCCCTGTGCCAGGGTACCCGAAGCCCGAGTTGGAAATGTTCGCGCTCGCCACCGCTCGAGAGGCCCGCGCCGAGACTCCACTATCCTGACGCCACGATCACATGCGCCTGGATTTTGCCGGCGACCGGGCCTTCGCCATGAACACGGGCAATAGCCTGCGTAGCGCGATCCACAGCGAGTTCAAGCAAGTTGGCGTCACGCGCCTCGATTTCGTTGCGCAGCGGCGTCCCCAGGCAATAGGCGGTGGCAGCGTCGCGCGCCGAGTTCGCGCGACTCACTTTCTCGCGTGTCTCGATCTCGATGTCGGCGAACCCTGCGCGCCTCAACTCCGCCCGGATCAACGCAACATCGTGATAGCCGTGCGGCGTGCGCGCGAGGAATCCCGGAGGATCGTGCGGAAACACCGTGGCTACGGCGTGGGTGACGTTTTCGGCAAAGTCGTTCTCTTCGATGCGGTCCCAGACATTGAAGATAAAGCGCCCTCCAGGTCTGAGCATGCGGCGCGCCTCGGTATAGCCGAGGACCCGGTTCGGAAAAAACATCGCACCGAACTGGCAACAAACGACATCGAATGATCGACTTTCGAACGGCAGGTCGAGCGCGTCCGCCTGCCGCCATTGGATGCGGCTATCACACACCTGCCTGGCGGCGGCATGGTCGAGCATGGGCTGATTGAGGTCGGTCACGACGTAGCGCGCGCCGGCGTGGAGTTTTGGCGCAAGCGCCCGCGTGAGCACGCCGCTGCCAGCCGCCGTTTCAAGCACCGCGTCGGGTGAGGAGGCCGCGACAAGCTCCGCCACGTCAGCGGCATAGTCCTCGAAGATCAGTGGGACCATCAGCGTGTCGTAGAACTTCGGGATCGAGCCTGCAAACACCTTATCGCGCTCAGACATGGTGCTCCCGTATTGATGCCGGACGTCCAGCCGGCGGCAAGGCATGACGTGAATATGCCCTGAGCGCGCCCCCTCCGGCGCGCTCCAGGCCCCGGCTATCCAACGCTTGTGGATTTCAGTTTGCCGGCCGTTGCTGAGACGCCAAAACAGCGCCGAGTTCCTCGTCAGTCAGTGCGGCCGCCGTTGTGAAGGAGAAGATATCCCCCCACTGGATTGTCATTGCCGCGACTGCGCTGGCGTCCGCCGCTTCAACGATGGCCACGCCCCTGAACTCGCCGGCTGCATGCCAGCGACCCAGCATCGTGACATTGTCGGGCGGCTGACCGCCTGTTTTCATGAAGCGCTCAATTGCGGCCTGCTGCGTTGCCGGCTCACCTTTCCATTGAACAATGAATTTCATGGCGAATGTCCCCTCCAGGATCGCGACGCCGGCTCGTGGCACGCCCGCACACGGTGGTGGACGCCTCGACATCGCGACGGTTCGTCGCCCACTTGCCCGCATGGAGTCTTCGCATTGTCCATGTCGTCGGGCGAAGCCACGAGCTAGCATCGAGGATAGGTCAACCAGATAGCCCCCGGCTCCACCCCGGTGAGCGAAGTGTGCGACACCGCACATACGCATTCGATGACTTGCCGGGCGATCGGACGATGGTTCTCAGGTAAGGCGAATCACTGCCCCCTGGCGATGGTCTGCAACGACCGTTCCACTCAGATACCCGCCCTCGCAATTTCGGCTACGCGGCTACACCATGATGAGTCCGTGCCGCATCGCGAGCATGACGGCTTCGGTGCGATTGGCCGCGCCGAGTTTGCCGAAGATGGTGGAGAGGTGCGATTTCACCGTGTTGTCCGAGATGTCGAGTTGCCGCGCGATCTCCTTGTTGCCGAGTCCGTCGGCGAGCATTGCCAGCACTTCCACTTCTCGTAACGTCAACGCTTCGAACGGCCCGCTGGGCGCCGTCCATCGCAACGGTTTTCGCCCGGCCAGCAGCCTTGCGAGGACGTCGGGCGACAGCACGCACAGGCCGGCGGCGACGGCTTCGATGGACGCGACGATTTCGGCGGGCGTCACGTTGCGCGACAGGATCGCGGCCGCGTCGGTGCGCAGCGCGTCAAGGACCCAGTCGCTATCCAGATCGTCGAGCAACAGAACGAGCCCCGGTGGTGCGTGCTCGCGTTCGAACAGTGCCTTGAGCGGGTCGCTCTCATCCGGCTCACTGTCGATCACGACCACGTCCGGCACCGAACCTGCGAGACTTTCGACGAGCGTGTCGGCGTCGGCTGCGCTACCCATGACGCTGAATGCCGGGTGCGCCTCGACAATCGTTTGCAGGTTCTCGCGCACCTGCGACGATGCCGCAATCACTGCGACCCGCACCGCGCCCATGGGTACCATCTGTCGATCCGACATTTCGCCGCTTCCGGGACCTCACCTGCACGCATTCCGTTGGGGGCGCTCGCCCACTGTGACCGCACACGCATGGCGCTCGCCGCCTCGGATCAACGCGATCTGCAACGGCTGTCCGATGCTTGCTGAGCCGAGCACGGCATACAAATCGTCCATGTCGCGGCAAGGTTCGCCGCTCACTTCGATCAACACATCGCCTATGAGCACACCCGCCTGATCTGCTGGACCGCCCGGCGCAAGCGAACTGATCAACAGTCCACTACTGAGCGACAGATTCATTTTGCTTACCCAGGCATCCGGCAGGCGGACCGTCTGCGTGCCGACGCCAAGGTAGCCTCTTGAAACGCGCCCTTTCGCCAACAGTTCGTCGGTCACGCGCTCCACCGTCACCCCGGGAATCACCATGCCGGGACCGCGCATCAGCGCCGACGTGCAGAGGCCCACGACCTGCCCGTGCATATCCGCAAGGGCCGCCCCGGAGAAACCTGGGCGCAATCCGCCGTCCAGTCGCACGAACGCATCGAGCTGTCCACCTCTCCACGTGCGCCAGGGGCCGCCGGTGCTGCCAATCACGCCAAAATCCGTGCTGATGCCGAGTTCGTCGGTACGCGCGACGGCGAGCGCCAGATGCCCCGGTTTCAGTGAGCGGGCATCGCCAGCTTCGACTGGGTCCAGGTCTACGCCATCCAGCTTCAGCACGGCGAGATCGGTGCCCGGATCCAGCCCGGCGAGGACTGCGGCGACCGTACGGCCGTCGCTCAGTGTGACTTCGATCCCGCCCTCGCGCCGGATCGTGTGTGCAGCCGTCACGACGACGCCGTGGCGCCAGATTACCCCGCTTGAGGGCACGCGATGCCGGCCGTGTACCGCCACGACACTCTGCCCGACTCGCCCGGCAATGCTGGCCAGATTGTCCGATAAATCCACTAAGGGACTTCCGCTCGAGGAAGGGGTTTCCATTTCGAGTCTCCTGTCATTTGCGGGTTCACAATGACAGAACGACAAGCGGCGCGCACCACCCAAATGGGTAGTCGGTAGATCGTGGTGGAATTCGTCGCCGAAGACGCTCCACGGCAAGCGGGCCGCCCCCATGCGTGAGCGTCGTCAGCAGAACCCTTCGACGCCAGCCGACCTCAACGTCCCTCGCTCTGCGATCCGTCCAGCCGCTGCCCGACTACGCCTGCCATGACACGCCAGCGATCGCTTTCCAGAACGGTCTGGGCGTCGATACGCCTGAACAGGTCCAGGAGCGGCGCGACAAGCCCTGTCCAGCCTGTCTGGTGACTTGCGCCCAGGCCTGCGCCGTTGTCGCCGTGAAAATACTCGTAGAACAGAATCAGGTCACGCCAGTGCGGATCATTCTGGAACTTGCCTGTTCCGCCATAAACGGGCCGCCGCCCGTCCGGCCCGCGCAAAAACGTACTCGTCAGGCGGCGAACGATCTCCTGCGCCACCTCGTACAGCGTCATCATCTGCCCTGATCCCGTCGGGCATTGAACCTTGAACTCGTCGCCGAAAAATCCATAAAGATTCGTCAGCGCTCTCACGATCAGGAGATTCACTGGCATCCACACCGGCCCTCTCCAGTTCGAGTTGCCGCCGAACATGCCGGTATTCGATTCTGCCGCCAGGTACTGTACCTTGTACTCCTGCCCGCTCACGTTGAGTACGTACGGGTGGTCGAGATGATGTCTGGACAACGAACGAATACCGTGCGGACCAAGGAATTCGTTCTCGTCGAGCAAGTAACCGAGCACGCGCTCGAGTTTGCGCATATTCAGGATCGAAAGCAGTCTGCGCCCTCTATGGCCGGTGAAGCCACCATCGGTCGGCGCCACATGGCTCACCAGCTCGGGGTAGCGCGTTCGAAATTGCGCGATCAGCGCCATGAGTTTCGGACAGCGCGAAAGCGCATCGGCCTCGAAAACCGTCGATGCGCACAGCGGCAGCAAACCCACCATGGACCTGACTCTCAGACGCATCGTCTGGCCGTCGGGCAGACGCAGCAGGTCATAGAAAAATCCGTCCTGCTCGTCCCACATGTCGTCCGGATGATTACCGCGCCGATCCATTGCGTAGGCAATCCACATGAAGTGCTGAACGAACTTGAAGGCGAGTTCCTCGTACATGGGGTCGTACTCGGCCAGGATCATCGCCATCTCGAGCATGCACTGGCAATAAAACGCCATCCACGCTGTGCCATCCGCCTGCTCAAGCGAGCCCCCGGTCGGAAGTTGCGCGCTGCGATCGAACACGCCAATGTTGTCGAGTCCAAGAAATCCGCCGGCAAAGACGCTTCGGCCCAACGGGTCCTTCCTGTTCACCCACCAGTTGAAATTGAGCATCAACCCCTGGAACGAGCGCTCGAGAAAGCGCGCATCGGCGCGTCCCAGCGCTTTCTCATACTTGTAGAGCCAGAGCGTCGCGGCGGCATGCACGGGTGGATTGACGTCGCTGAAGTTCCACTCGTAGGCCGGTATCTGCCCACTCGGGTGAAGGTACAGAATGCGCAGCATCAACAGCAGTTGCTCCTTCGCGAAATCGAAATCGACAGCGGCGAGAGAAATGGTATGGAAAGCCAGGTCCCACGCAGCGAACCAAGGGTATTCCCATTTGTCCGGCATGGAGATCACTTCTGCGTTCAGCATGTGATACCAGTCGGTATTGCGCACCGTGTGCCGGCTGGCTTCGAGCAAGGGATGACTCCGGTGCTCGCGCAGCCACAGATCGAGATCAAAGTAGTAGTACTGCTTGCTCCACAACATGCCCGCCAGGGCCTGCCGATGCACCCTTCTCTCGTCGTCGGACAGCACCTTCGGCGCAATACGTTCGTAGAACGTGTCTGCCTCCGCGATACGCTCGTCGAAAGTACGTGTGAATTCATCGAACGCATGGTCTTGCCTGGCTGCGCACAACCGCAGCCTGATGATCGCGCTGCCGCCGCCGGGTATATCGCACACGTACTGCGCTGCGGCCTTGGTCCCTGTTCGAGCCGGGTTCACGGCCTCGCGCCGCCCGGCAATGACATAGGCGTGGAACGCGTCCTTCACATAAGGTGATGCGTTGGGCTGGTTCCACAAACGCTGTGCGTTGCTTTCATTTTCCGTAAAGAGCAGTTCTGTCGCGCCGTCGCAATAGAGCCAGTACTCGCCCAAGTCCTGATGCGTTGCACGAATCACACCGGTATCCGCTTCGGCTAGCGACGGTTTGCAATCGTCGTAGCCCCACGACCAGGTGTTGCGAAACCATAGCGTTGGCAGGACGCGAAGACGCCCCGCTTCCCGTGCGCGGTTGAACACCGAAACGCGTATGAAGATATCTTCCGGGGCCGCCTTCGCATATTCGACGAACACGTCGAAATACCGGTCATCATTAAAAACGCCGGTATCGATCAGTTCGTACTCGAATTCGTCTCGCGATCGCTTTCCGTTCGTCTCAACCAGATCCCCGTAAGGAAATTCCCTCTGCGGATACTTGTACAGATACTTCATGTACGAGTGCGTAGGCGTGCTATCGATATAGAAATAATATTCTTTCACGTCCTCGCCGTGATTGCCTTCGCCATTGGTCAGGCCGAAAAGGCGCTCCTTCAGGATTGGATCGCATTCGTTCCAGAGCGCCAGCCCGAAGCACAGCCTTTGCTTGTCGTCGCAAAGACCGCCGATTCCGTCTTCTCCCCATCTATAGGCCCGCGAGCGCGCTTGATCATGGGTGAAATAATTCCAGGCGTCACCGTTTGCGCTGTAGTCCTCGCGGACCGTCCCCCATTGCCGCTCGCTGAGATAAGGCCCCCACTTCTTCCACGGCACTTGCGCAGTCCGCGCGTCGTCCAGACGCTTTTCTTCTTCTGTCGCGTCGTTCATTGCAGGACACATGTTTGCCTCCGTCGCGACGCACGCTGAGAACGCCCGACATGACTCACGTCGCGTCACGCATCGCCCAGGCGATGGCCGGCCTGCTGTACGCAGCGAGCGCGGCGCCCGCCGTCGCGTTACCCGGCGAGATAGTCGTGCACCACCGTGCCAAGCCCGAGTGTCAGGTCAGTCAGAATATGCACGCCCGATATCACCTCGAGCACCGGCAGCGCCGCGACCGGCGCGAGCGCGTGATGGAACAACTCGATCGCGGCCGGTCCTTCCCAGGCTCCCTTCACCGTGACGTCTTCGCAGAAGTAGCGCACAAGCTCGCAGATGCGCACGGTGCCGTCCACGTGGGGAATGATTTTCAGGAGAAAGTTCGGCGCCGTGAGCGAGGCGAGCATCTTTTCGGTCGGCACCGGGCGATGCTTGTAGCCCATCGTTGCGACCGCTATCGGGATGTTGTTGTATCGAAGCACGCCGCTGATCGTGTCCTTTTCGACGTGCAGCACTGGCGCCGCGAGCTTCTTTGGAAATCCCCAGATTTCGCGCCCGCCGGCGATCGGCGCCTCGTCGTCGAGAAACATGGCGTGGACGTATCCGCCTAACTCGTTGCGAAACCTCACAGGAATCACCTGTCCGCTCTCGGTATAGTCGCCGAAGCCCGTCGAGTTCGGCATCCGGATGAATTCGAACTTCACGATCGGGTCCGTCATCTCCAGCGGAGCCGGGATGACGCTAGCGAGCACGTCCGGGTCGGTTCGGTATGTGATGATCAGGAATTCGCGATCGACGAATCGATAGGGGCCCGGGGGAAACGCCGGGCTCGTGAGCGGCATCGCGAATGCACGCTCCAGCACTTCGGATTCAGTCATCTTGGTGGCTCCCGTTGAGCAGGATTCGTCGGTGTGAGGTCGCAAACGTGGATGCCTTGCGCCATTTCCGTTGCATTGCGCCAGGCCTCGGTGGCAATCGCGTGACGCACGTCGCTATGGCCGCCTTCCCACAAATCCAGCACGGTCGCGCGCGAGAACTCATAGTCCTTGAAGTCGGACGAGCGTGTGTCGTGGCGGTTGGTGAAATGCACGAGCATGACTTCGCCACGCGTACTGACCGCGGCAAGCTGCTCGACGTCCGGGTCTGAACGGGCATCCTCCGGCAGCATCGCCAGCACGCGCCGCAGCGACGCGCGCAACGCCTCCTGCTGCTTGACGCGGGCGGCGTTAAAGCGCGTCTTGCTGGCGTACTGCAGGTCCTTCATCCGCTCTTGCACCTGACTCAGGTTTTGCGGCAGCGCGCCCGCGCCGCTGAACACGTCGATCTGCAGCACGAGCCCACTTTCACGGTAGGCTTCGTCGACCACGTACCAGAGCGGCGTGTTCGACGAGATACCGCCATCCCAGTACCATTCGCCGTCCACTTGCACGGGCGGAAAACCGGGCGGTAGCGCGCCGCTCGCCATGACGTGCTCGGGCCCAAGCGGCGTTTTCGTGTTGTCGAAATACACGGACTCGCCTGTACAGACGTTGACCGCACCGAGCGACAGGCGCACCGCCTTGCTGTTGATGAGATCGAAGTCGACCAGCTCGTTCAGCGTGGCCCTGAGCGGCTCGGTGTCGTAGAAACTCAGCGCCGCAAGTGACCCCTCGGGTGCGATGAACGGCGGCAGCATGCGGGGCGAAAAAAATCCTGGAATGCCGAACGAAACCGCTGAAGCGGCACTGTACAGATTGAAGAGGGGGCGCATCGAATCGAGCGACGAAGGCGGCTTGAAAGGCGCCCATGCCGAGGAGCGCTCCCAGAATTCGCGCAGTCGCTCGACGCGGCGCTCGGGCGGATTGCCGGCGATCAGCGCGGCGTTGATCGCGCCGATCGACACACCCGCGACCCAGTTGGGAACGATACCCGCTTCGGCGAGCCCTGCGAACACACCGGCCTGATACGCACCGAGGGCCCCCCCGCCTTGCAGGACGAGGATCGTGTTGTCGAACTTTATGGTGGGCAGCGAGGGGATGGGCGATGCCGCTTTGCGTGTACGGGCCATGGTGGTCCCCGGCGGTGGGCGATGCTGCGATCGATCGAACTGGCCTCCATAGGCAAGGCCGCCTGCATGGACATGTCACCGCACCAGATCGCGCCGACGATCAAGGGGCTAAAAGAGCCTACGTCGCCCCCTGCCCGTGAACAATCGGACCTTGGTCCTATCCCCGCGAGCCTCTCCGCTTTCCAGGCGGATGTATATCTGCCTGGGGCACGCGAAAAACCGCGGTGCGTCGCTCCTTTGCACGACGCTCGCAGCCGCGCTGCTCATCGTGACGGTCATGCTGCCCACCGCAGTCTGTGCGCAAAGCGCAGCGGTCACATCAGAGCCGTGGGATCCGAGCGTACAGTCGCTCGTTGCCTTTGCACAGGTGATTGCCACGATGGGCTCGAAACCGGAGTGGGTCAAACAACCTGGCGACGCGTTTCTCGCGTGCGCGGGACTGCGTGCAGGATGGCATGGCGCGAAGCAAGTTCAAGCTACGCGCCCAACATGCATGATGTTGGACTAAGGTCCTATTGTACTTTTGGTGCAAGTGTCAATACTGATCATCCTAAGAGACACGAACAGCAGAGGCTTCGCGTACCTGCTGCGAAACAGGTCGGGTCAGCTTTCCCGCGGTTTCTCTCGTTGTTTAGAGCACCAGCGGAAAGTTTCCGGCTTTTTCGTGTGGAAACTTCCAGGAGTGCAAGATGATCCGTACCGTTGTTGCCCTGCTACTGGGTTCAGCCCTCGCGCTACCGTCATGGGCTCAGGCGCCCACAAAAACCAATCCTCTGAAGATGAAATGCGAGGACTTCCTTGCCGTCGGCGAAGTCTACCGGCCGGCTGTCGTCTATTACCTGGTCGGAGTAGACAAGCTCGGTGTCACGGAAACCGACACCATGGTGGAAGACACAGCAACGCCAGTGGCCGCAATTGTTGCCGAATGCCAGAAGGCGCCGAAGGCATCGCTCCATACAAAAGTCAAAGAGATGTACAAGAGTGGTCAGATCAAACTCTTTGAGCACCATTGAAAGAGCGGTTCCGGTTTTCACGTGTTGCCGGACTGCCGGGAATTGACGGCGGGAATTGCATCGACGGCCCCGTCGCGCAGCCCTTCCATGGCTGCCGTACATTGGGCGATTCATGTCGTTCCGGTATGGGTTTGCCAATCACGACAACACGCAATCGCCTGTTGATAAGGACTACGCGTTTTTCCGGTCGCCCGTGACGGATTCGCAGAAAAACGAACACGGGCGCAAAGCGCTTGCCTGTCACGCGCAGCATCACGCGGTGAAACCTGCGCGGGGCATCGACGTTTCCAACCACACGCACGCCAACGGTCAATGGGCGGCCGCCATGACTCAAGCAGGCGTGTTGGGGCGCAGGCGTGACGCCGCTCGCACAATTGGCTTGCGTGAAACGTGACCGAAGCACCAAGGAGTCGACAATGAATCGACGAAATGTTCTGTGTGCCGCTGGGGCCACGATCGCGCTCTCAGGTTTCGCTCTAACCGGATGCACGATGACGGGAACCTCGGCGCCAACAGCCGCTGGTAACTCAGACAAGCGTCAATCGATCGATGCGGGCATCGACGGCACGATGTCCCGGCTCTACACCACGGTGGGCGGATCGCGAGAACTCGTTGCCAAGGCGAATGGGATTCTTGTCTTTCCATCGATCATCGAAGCCGGCTTCATCGTCGGGGCGCGATATGGCGAGGGCGCGTTACGCGTCGGCGGCGCCGCGGTTGGCTACTACAGCACCGTTTCCGGTTCGTTTGGCTTCGAGGTCGGCGCGCAGTCGAAGGCGCTTATCTTCCTGTTCATGACTCAGGATGCGCTCGCGAAGTTTCGTAGTTCGAAAGGCTGGACGGCTGGCGTCGATTCGTCGGTTGCGCTCGTGAAGGTGGGCGCGAACGGCATGATCGACGCGACCACGGCTACGGAGCCCGTCGAGTGCATTGTGCTGACCAACGCGGGACTGATGGCCAATCTGTCACTGCAGGGAACCAACGTATCGCCCCTGGATATCTGATGACGGCTGCGCTGAGCCACTTCGCGCATGCTGCATTTGCCCCCCGAAGTGCGCCTGCCGCCGGCACGCTGAGGCGAGCAATGGCGCCCCGTTCGCGAGGCCCGCTATCGGACCATGGTCCGATAGCGGCGCCTGCGCTCATCAGGCTTTTTACCGATGAATGCCGTCAACGGCCGATGCGATTCCTCTTTGGAGCAAGGACCAGTCCATACCGACGACGATCGCACGGTAGCCGCGTGCGATCATGGCATTCGCCACGTCGGCGTTCGGCGCGACGCCGCCGAGCAAAACCTGACTCTTCAATATGGGCGCCTCGAGTTGCGCGATCGCCGCTTGCACCTCTGGAAGATCCGTCTTGCCTCGGTGTCCCATGCTGGTTGCAAGATCCCCCGGTCCAATGAAGACAAGGTCGAGTCCGGGCGTCGCGACGATGTCGCCAATATTGCCGATCGCGTCGACATGCTCGATCGTGCCAATCGCGAGCACTTCCTTGTCTGCGCAATCCAGATACTCGCGCATCGACAAACCCCATCTCGGCGGCGCGTAGAACGGCCCCCAGAAGCGATCTCCGTCGGGCGGGTAACGAACCGCCCGGACCGCCGCCTCCGCGGCAGCGCGGGTCGTCGTCATCGGAAAACAAATGCCGAGAGCGCCGAGGTCAAGCGGGACCTTGGCGTGCCACGCATCGGTGGCGGCAACCCGAACAAGCGGGACAAGCGGGGTGCCGGAGGTCGCGCAGATCATCGCGTGCGCCGAGCCCGCATCGATTGCGCCGTGCTCCATGTCGATGAGAACCCAATCGAGACCGGCGCGCGCCATGATCTGGATAGTCTGAACTGACGGCATTGTCGCGATCGCGCCGAGCGCCGCCTGGCCATTTCGCCACATCGATTTCAGCCGGTTGATGCCACCAGGCGCCGGAATAGCAGTCGTCATGTTGGCTCCTCGCACGTACGCGCTCGCTGCCAATCAGTCTATGCATGGCGCGACGGCCTTGCCAGGCGGTCTGCCAGGATCGCTGGGCGAATGCCTGTGGTCCCGCATCGCCGGCGGCCAACCCGAAAGGAAAATGAAATAAATTGCCGGGGCCTCGTGTTCGACGTCATCCAGCCGGCGCCGAGCCGAGCCGCCCGACCGGGTGCCGGCGGTGGTTGCTGGCGCAAGCGTCGCCGGGGTTGAGCGCTTGCGTTCGGCCGCATACTCAAGGGGTTTCCCGCCGCTTGAATGTCATCGGCCGCGTAGTACGATTAGATCATCGAAAAACGAAATAAAGGTCCCGCCATGGACACGACCGCAAGGCACGCTACAGCCCTCGCATTGCTTGCAGTGGGCTGCACGATATCCGCAGCGTCCCACGCGTATAGCAAGGAAGAAGAAGCCGCGGCGCAGGACCGCGAAGTCCAGGCGGCCTACGACCGGGGCTACAAGGCAGCCAGGGAGGAGATGGCGCAGGCGGGTGCGCCTGCCGCGGCGCCGGCTACAGCGCCCGCAAAGAAGGCAGCCGGCGCAGCAGCCCAGAAGCCGATCCTCGACATCAAGCACACTTATAGCGACGCGGGCGAGGTCTCGACGGTCATGACCGTGCCGGTGGTGGTCAAGCCGCTCGCGGATGAACAAGGCGGACAAGGCGCGCAAGGAACCCAGGAAGCACAAGAGGCGCAAGACGTGCAGGACTCCACCGCCGCGGCCCCGGCCGAAGCGGTAGCGCCCGCGCAGACGACGGCACACGCGAACGTTGCCAACGCCAGCGCAGCGCCCGCGCAGGCTGCCCGGCAAGCGCAGCCGCAGCCTCACACCTATGCGCAGGCAGGCGCCAACCACCACGCTGTTGCGGCAACGCCGCCCGCGCAGGACGACGTTGCGCCGCCGGAGTCGCTGGCGAACGACGAAGCCGTCGACGAATCGGAGCCGCCGCGCTCCGCGCAGATCTACTCGACGCAAGGCCAAGGTTACGCCCAACCCTATTCCCAACCGGCGCAACCACGCGTCCCGCCCCAGGTCCAGGCCCAACAGCAGATCCAGCAATACGCGCCGCCGCCCCAGCCGTACGGTTATGCCCAGCAGCAGCCGGCGTATGCGCCGCAGCGGCAGGCCTACGCGCAACCGCCCGCCTATGCGCAGCAGCAGCAACCGGTGTATGCACAGCAATACGCCCAGCAGCAATATCCGCAGCAGCCGCCCGTGTACGCGCAGCCTCGGCCCGCTTACTACCCGCCGCCCGCACCGTGGGGCTCGCAGTACCAGCAACCGCCGGCGCGCTGGGTGTACTGGTCGCCGCAGTACGGGCGGTGGATGTACTACTGAGCGCCGCTTACCAGCGCGCGTCGTTCATCTGGCAGGCGAGCAGGCAGCCCAGCGCGGAGATGGTGCCGACCGAGCCGATACCAAACCCCAGGGCGATGTTCTCTGCGGTCGTGGCGCAGCCTTGCAGCATCAGCGTCGAGCTGAGCAGCACGGGGAGCAGGAGTTGACCCAGGATGCGCGAACTGGTTGGGCGTCGTTGTGACATAAGGCGTGGGTCCGGGGAGGATTCTTTTGCGGGATGTGAGCTTGTCAGCTTACTGGCTCGCCTTATCCGCATTCCCGGGAGCAACGTGTGACAACGGCAATCCCTTACCGATTACCTGGCGGCGGTAAGGAAGTGGGCGGCGTGGGATTTTTTAGAACCCGTGCCGCGCGCTGATAGCCGCGCCCGTATCGTGCGAGCGCGTGAGCGGAAGATGCGCATCGGCGGAGAGATCCCAGTCGCCAACCGAGACGAGCGGCGGCGATTGCGGATGAAGCGCCTGGTTCGGGATGCCGTTACTGTCGACCTGGGCTCCGGGCGCGCGCAGCCCATTGCCCGCCGCATCGAGTGCGCTATTGGTGTCGTCCGGAGTGCCAGGCGTTGCAGCGGTGGTTTTCCCCAAACGCGCGTTGTACTGCCTTTCAAACGGCGACTGGTATTCGTAACGCTTCGCAATGGCGGGCAAGGAGACTGAAGGCGCCGCCGGCGCAGGCGCGGCCGCGACGGCGTGTTTCGGGGCGTCGTGGCCCCTCGCGTGCTTCTGGACGTGCTTCTGGACAAGCTTCTGGGTGTGCGCCGCCTTGGCGGGCTCGGCCGCCGAGACGCTGGCGAGCGCCAGAAGAATGACACCCAAAAGCCATCCCTGGATCGGATGCTTCATGGAACGGAATCTGCGTTGGAAAACTGGTGCCGCATCGAATCGATGCGCGGCACTCGCCCCTGGAGTCTAGATCAATCAGAAGTACGACCAATCGGGGTCTTCCCTCGTCTTGCGCCCGCATCTTCACGTCGGCAACGGCGCCGCCCGCTCCAACTCAATTCAATCGCCTCTCTCCACCAGAATGGAATCTCTGTTCTGCTTATCAATTTGAGCGGACTTCGCGGCTTTACCGAGACTGGAACTCGCCCGTCTTCTCAATGTGACGATGCCATGGACAGTAGCGACCGGCATGACCTCCACTCCCGTTCCCGAGCCGCCGTCGTGCCAGCCTGTCTCGCGTCGCGGTTTCCTGCGGTCGGGAGTCGCCAATCGCATGCTTGTAAACAGTGGTAATATCCCGGACGCAAAAAATCCGTCGGAGCACTGACAGTAATTGGTCGGTCACCGCCGCTCCGTTCCGCCGTTCCTGTCGAATTCCTTGCACTGCTTACAACTAGAGCGTCTGCGATTGCCCATGCGCAATACGCGCGCAACAGCCCGTCACGAGGCGGGCGACCCGGGAAATCATGAAAGTCCGTAACGCCCGCCTGTGGGCGCCAAGAGGCCCGCGCCGCTGGTGTATTGCCGCTGGCGCGCTCGCGCTCGCGAGTGCCATCCGTTTCGCTCTGCATCCCGTGCTCGGCCCGATGATGCCGGGCACGACGTTCTGTATCGCCGCTTCGCTGGTCGAATACTTCCTCGGCCTCGCGCCTGCGCTGACCGTGATGGTGCTCGGTCTCGCCATTGCGGACTATATGTTCGTGCCGCCCTACAATTACATTACGTATCTCGACACCCACGATCTGATTCTGCTGGTGTCGTATCCGCTCGTCACGGTGCTCGTGATCACGCTGATCGAGCGTCTGCGGCGCGAGCAGTTCCGCGCGCAGTTGATCGCCTCGGTCGCGCAGTCCCGCTATGAAATGCTGCTGCGTCAGGATAACGAGCGCGCGCTCGCCCGCCGCGCCATCGACGAGACGCATCGCCTGCTGCGCCACCTCGCGCAGCATCACGAGGGGTTCATCCTGATCAAGGGCCTCGAGCGTAATGCCGCCCAGCGCGCGAGCGTGGGGCAGAGCATGTCGCAAGCGCTGCCGGCCGCGGCCGAAGTCGCGCCTGGCCCGCTCTTCGACGCCCTGCATCCCGACGACGTGCAGCGCCTGACCCACGCACTCTCGCCGGGCCATCATCGCGCGCGTTTGCGCAGCGAGCAGCACAAGCGCGAATACCGTCACGCTAACTGCAGCTGCGAACGTTTCACCACTCACGCAGGCGATTTTCTCGTGCTGCGCACGGAGAGCTGACATGGCCACGCTCGAAATGGAGCTGGCCGCGACCGATGCGCCAGCCGTGCAATCCACGCGCTTTTTCTGCGAAGGCGACGGCCACGCCGTCCTCATGCTTCACGGCCTGTCCAGCTCGCCAATCGAACTGCGCTATCTCGCGCGCTATCTTCAAGGCGAAGGATTCACAGTGTGTGCGCCCGTGATCGACGGGTATAGCGCCGGCACGGGCCAGTTGCCGATGGAGCAATGGGTCGAAAACGCCGCGCGCGAGTTCGACGCACTCGCGGCACGCTACGAGCGCGTCTCGATCTGCGGGCTTTCGATTGGCGGCGCGCTCGCGCTGCGTCTGATTCGCGAGCGGCCCGCGGCGCAGTCGCTCGTCCTGCTTTCGCTCACGCTCGCCTACGACGGCTGGGCGATCCCGTGGTATCGCTTCCTGCTCGACTGGGCGTATTTCACGCCGTTGCGCCACCGCTACCGCTATCGCGAGGCCGAACCGTTCGGTGTGCGTAACGAAGCGCTGCGCAAGAAAATTGCGCGCGCCATGCAGCGCAGCGACTTTAGCGAAGTCGGCCCCTCGACGATTGCCCTGCCCGCCCTGCATCAGGCGCTGCGCCTCGCACGCGCGGCCCGCAAGGACGTTCCCGCCATCGAGAACGACGCGCTCGTCATCCACGCGATCGACGACGAAACATCGAGTCCGCGCAATCCGCGCCACGTGATCGACCGTATCGGCTCGAACTTCCTGCGCACGCTATGGCTCGACGATTCCTATCACATGATCACTTCGGACAACGAACGCGAGATCGTTGCGCGCGAAACGGCCCTGTTCCTGCGCGAGAGCGAAGTCGCACGCGGCGCGAAAGACGCGCCGGTCGTCTCCAAGGCGCTTGCCCGGCGTCTGCGCCAACTGGCGGCAGTGGGAAGGAAAAATACGTGATGCAAGCCGTAGCACTGAAAGGGCTGGCGTGCGTGGCCGCGCTGACCCTGGCCTCGCACGCGTGGGCCGACGCCGATACGTCCAGCACCGCCACGACCGACTCGCCGTGGAAAATCTCGATCGGCCCCGGCGCGTATTTCGCGCCTGAGTATCCGGGCGCGCGCCACATGAAGGTCTATCCGTTCCCGTCGCTCGACATCTCCTACCGCGACCGCGTCTTCTCGCAAGGGCCGGACGTGCTGGGCGTGAACGTGATTTCGGCGCCGAACTACCATGTGGGCGCTTCGCTGAGCTTCGACTTCCAGTCGCGCACCGTGTCGGACGACCCGCATCTGCATGGCCTGAGCAACGTCGACGACGGCCCGAAGCTGCGCCTCTTCGCCGACTACACGCTGTGGGCGTTCACGGGCGCCGTGGCCATGTATCAGGACATCAGCGGCCACGGGCAAGGTACGACGGCAACGGCGGATCTTTACGTGTCGCTGCCGCTGACGGGGTGGCTCTTTTCGGTTGGACCGGGGCTCACGTGGGCCAACGGCGTGTACATGCGCACGCTATTCGGCGTAACGCCTGACCAGAGCGCGGCATCCGGCTTGCCGGCCTATTCGCCCGGCGCGGGCATCCGCGACGTGCACATGACGTTCTACATGACGCACGACTTTTCGAAGCACTGGGTCGGCTCGGTGAACGCGACGTTCGGGCGCCTTCAGCACTACGCCGCCGACAGCCCGATCACCGAATGCCGCCGCGAGATCACGGCTTTCGCGGGGCTCAATTACCGGTTCTGACCGCGTACGCCGGGCCTCGCCCGGTTGCCGTCAAAACCGCTCGGCACGGAATGGCCGGGGGTCCACCACGGTCGGCGCGCCCGTCATCATTTCTGCGATCAGGCGCCCCGTGACCGGGCCAAGCGTGAGACCGTGGTGCGCATGGCCGAAGGCGAACCAGAGGTCATCGTGCCTGGGCGCGGGCCCGATAATCGGCATCATGTCGGGCGTGCAGGGGCGGCGGCCCAGCCACGGCTCGGCGTCGAGCCGCGCGCCCAGCGGGAAGATGCCGCGCGCGAGCGGTTCGACCGCTTCGAGCTGAACGGGCGTTTTGGGCGCATCGCGCAAGCCGAGTTCGACGCCGGTCGTGAGGCGCGTGCCGCGCAGCATCGGCGTGATCAGGAAGCCCGCTTCGGCGTCGAGCACCGGCAGGTTCAGTTTCGCGCCGTTCGTAACCGCATAGTGCATGTGATAGCCGCGCTTCACGGCGAGCGGCAGCGTGTAGCCCAGCCGCGCCGTGAGATCGCCCGACCACGGCCCCATGGCAATGACCGCCGACCTCGCCAGCACCGGCCCATCTTGCGTCATGACGCGCCACGACGGTTCGAGCGTCGAAGCGTCGCCAACCAGCACACGGCCACCTAGCTGTTCGAAGAGCTTCGCGTAGGCCGTGACGAGTCCCTTCGGATCGCTAACCGAATCGGAATCGGTGTAGCGCACGCCGCCCACCAGCGCGTGACTGAGCGCGGGCTCAGCGGCACGCAGCGCCGCGGCGTCGAGCGCCTCGTGGCCTACGCCGTACTCGCGCTGCCAGCGCTGCGCTTCGGCCAACGTGGCGTCCATGGCGGCCGCACTGCGAAACACCTTCATCCAGCCGTTGGTGCGTAGCAGCGCCTCAGCCCCCGCCGCCTCGATCAGTGCGCGATGCTCGGTGACGCAGTGCTCGATGAGCGTGGCATACGCGCGCGCAATTTCGGCGTGCCGGTCGGCGCGCGAATGGTGCCAGTAACGATAAAGGAAAGGCAGCAGCTTCGGCATGGCCCCTGGGTGATAGCGCACGTCCGTCGAGCGGTTGCGCGCATAGCGCAGCAGCGTGGATAGCTCGCGCGGAAACGCATAAGGGTAGACGCCCTCGCGCTGAATCAATCCCCCGTTGCCGTGCGAGGTTTCATTGCCCGGCGCCCTGCGGTCCACGAGCGCGACCGCAAGACCGCGCCGCTGCAACTGCAAGGCCACCGACACACCGACGATACCGCCGCCAAGCACGACCGAATCGAATTTCATCACGCAATGTTCCTGGCTCGAAGGCGCTCAGGCGAGCGCGGTGACAGCCACTTCGACATCGAGGCCGGGGCGCATCAACAATGCCTGCACGCAGGCGCGCGTGGGCGCGTGACCTTGCGGCACCCATGCATCCCATACGGCATTAAAGGCGTCGAAATGCTTCGGGTCGCTCAGCCACACATTCGCGCTCAGCACGCGTGTCTTGTCCACGCCCGCCGATGCGAGCAGCTTGTCGATGCGCGTGAGAATTTCGGTCGCCTGAACGTCGATCGGCGCGCCTGCCGTATCCGGCACCTGACCCGAGAGATAGACCACGCCACCCGCGATCACGACCTGGCTCATGCGCGCATTGGTTTGCAGTCTTTGAATGTCGTTGCTCATGTTCATACCGCCGAAAGACCAGCAGCGTCGCCGCCGGTTGGGTTGTAAATGGGAGGCGCCGTCACGATGGAAGTCAGCGCCGGATTGGCTTGTGCCAAACGCGTGAGATCGGGGCGTGGGCGGCGCAGATCAGGATACGCGGAAAACGCCGTTTCCAGCGCCTGCGAGACCGCTAGCGTCTTCATGTCGCCGCGGAACGGGCCCACGATCTGGAGTCCGAACGGCATGCCCGCATGATCCACGCCGCACGGCAGCGCGAGCGCCGGATGCGTGGTGAGCGTGACGACATAAGTGAGCGCGAGCCAGCGATAGTAGTTCTCTTGCGCGCGGCCGTCGATCTGCGCGGCGTACAGTTCGCTCCACGGGAATGGCGTAACCGGCGTGGCGGGCGAAACGATCACGTCGTAGCGCGCGAATGCGCTCTGGAAGCGCTGGAAGATGCGCGTTTGCTCGGCTTGCGCCCACGCGCTGTCCGAGAGCGACATCTTCGCGCCCATTTCGTAGTTCGCGCGCGTGTTCGGGCCGAGCGCGCCGGGGTCGCGCGTGTACGCGGCATGCAGGCCCGCGACGAAGCTTTCCGCGCGGATCACGTCGAAGCAGCGATGCACGTCGCCAAGATCGAACTCCACGGGCTCGCACGCGTGGACGATGCGTTTGAGTGCCGCTATGCGCGCGCGGAACACGGCGCGAATTTGCGGGTCGACGTCGCAGCAGCCGAAGTCTTCGGTATAGCCGATGCGCAGCGTCGATGGATCGATATGCGGGGAAAACGCGAACGCGTTGGCGTCCACGGCGTAGCTCAGCGGATCGCCCGCCGATTCGCCCGCCGTTGCCGCGAGTTGCAGCGCTGTTTCGGCGACGTCGCGCCCCATCGGCCCGACCACCGAGATCGGCGTCCAGCCGAGCAGGCGCCGCGAATTGGCCACGAGCCCCGGCGATGGACGAAAGCCGACCACGCCGCACTTCGCGGCGGGAATACGCAGCGACCCGCCGGTGTCGGAGCCGGTGCAAACCGGCAGCATGTCGCACGCGAGTGCCGCCGCCGAGCCGCCCGACGAGCCGCCGGCGTTGAGCGCGGGGTTGAACGGATTGCCCGTCGCGCCCCATACGGGGTTGCGCGTATTCGCGCCCGCGCCTAACTCCGGCACGTTCGTCTTCGCCACGAGAATCGCGCCCGCCGCGCGCAAGCGCTCCACGAGCACCACGTCGCGAGACGGCACGTGGCCGCGCGACATCGGCGAGCCGTAGGTCGTGAGCAGCCCCGCAGTATCTTCGAGATCCTTCACGCCGAGCGGCAAACCGTGCAGCAGGCCAAGAGGCTTGCCGTCCATGACGGCCTGCTCGGCAGCTTTGGCCGCTTCGCGCGCGGCGTCGAAACATGTCGCCGTAATCGCGTTGACGGCCGGATTCACGGCCTCGATGCGCTCGATGCACGCATCGAGCAGTTCAACGGGCGAAATGGCCTTTGCGCCGATCAGGCGGCGCAGTTCGACAGCGGACAGACTGACCAGTTCGGTCTTGTCAAGCATCGTTCGGTTTCCTGATTAAATGAGGTTTAGCCGATGGCCTCGCCGGTACGGTCGCGCAGCCAGACGAGCGGGATCAGCGAAATGGCGCAGGCGGCCGCGACATACCAGGCGGGCGCGAGCGGATTACCTGTGCGCGCAACGATCCAGCTTGCCACAAGCGGCGAAAATCCGCCGAAGATCGAGGCGCTCACGACATAGGTGAGCGCAATGCCGGTGGCGCGCACTTCGCGCGGGAACAGTTCGGGGATCATCACGAGCACCGGTACGACCTGACCCGCCACGAACACGGAGAGGAAAGCGGAGACCGCGCAGAGCAGCGCCATGGAAGGCGCGGCGGAAAGCCATGCGAACGCGGGATACACGCTCAGCAGCAGCACGACGCGCGAGATCACGAGCACGCGCTTGCGGGTGTAGCGGTCGGCGAGCTTGCCCACGAGCGGCGCGGCGACGAACAGCACGAGCGAGCTGACCACGCCCGACGCGACCGCCGCCGTGGACGAAAGATGAAGCACGCGCACAGCGTGGTTCGGCAGAAAAAACGCGGTGATGTAGATGGACACCGAACCGCCGAGTTCGGCGAAGGTCCCGAGTATCGTGAGCTTGAGGTGCGTAGTGAGCGCGGCCTTCAATGCGCCGCTACGCTTGGCGCCGTGCGCGGGCGCCGCGCTCAGCGTTTCTTCGAGGCGGCGGCGAATCAGCATGCCTACCGGCGCTGCCACAATGCCCACGAGGAACGGAATGCGCCAGCCCCAGCTGTCGACCGCCTCCTTGGGCAGCAGCACGTTCACGAGCGTGGCGACCGCCGCGCCGAGCGCGAGGCCAAGCGCCGTCGCCGCGAAGTTCCAGCTCGCGAAGAACGCGCGCGTGTTGTCGCTCGCATATTCCACGAGCAGCGTAGTGCCGGGGCCGAACTCGCCACCGGCAGCGAAGCCCTGAATCAGGCGCGCCGCGAGCACGATCAGCGGCGCCGCGATGCCCGCCACCGCATACGGCGGCGCGCAGGCGATCAGCGCGCAGCTCAGCGCCATCAACATGATGGTGAGCACCATGGCGCGCTTGCGCCCGGCGCGGTCCGCGTAGGCCCCGATGACGATGCCGCCCAGCGGACGCACCACGAAGCCCACGCCGAAGAGGCCGATGGAAAGCAAGAATTGATTGACCGGCGACGCGGAAGGAAAGAACAGCTTGCCGATCTGAATCGCGAAGAAGCTGTAGATCGTGAAATCGTAGTACTCGAGCGCCGTGCCCAGTGTGGTGGCGGCAATGACCTGGCCCTTCGATAGGCCGGCTTTTCCCAGTGCGATTGAGGCCACGACGCTGCTCCTTCAAAGGGGAGTCGAGATGCGAGTTATCATATACGAGAAAAAAATAATTCTCGTATACGACAAAACCCCTAACCGGGAGCCGTCCCTTCCATGGCAAAGCGCGCAGCACAAGAGATCACAACTGAGCAGGCCCCGACGGAGATCGATCACGCGGCCGTTGGCGCGCGTCTGCGCGAAGCGCGCAAGGCGCGCGAACTGACGTTGATGCAGCTATCGGAGTTGTCCGGCATCGCCGTCTCGACGATTTCGAAGGCCGAGCGCGGCGACATTGCGCTCACGTATGACAAATTCGCGGCGCTCGCACACGCGCTGAACGTGGACTTCGACACGATATTCGGACGCAGGAAGCGCAAGGCGGCCGGCCCAATGAAACCGTCGCTCACGCGCGCGGGCAAGCAGATGATTTACGACACGCCGAACTACGAGTACGGCATGATCGCCAACGACCTCACCGGCAAACGCATGGTGCCGATGCGCGGACGCATCCACGCTCGCACGATGGACGCCTTTCCCGATTACATTCGCCACAGCGGCGAGGAGTTTCTGTTCCTGCTAGGCGGGGAGCTGGAACTGCATTTTGAAAACGGCACGGTCTTCAAACTGTCGCCTGGCGACAGCCTTTACTTCGACAGCGCCGTGGGGCACGTGTACCTCAGCACGGGTGCCGAGGATGCCGAGGTGCTGGTCTGTTGCGTGGACAACGACTCACACCGGCTTCCTGAAACGCTCTAAGCGAGGGTGACGCCGCCGCTTTCGAGCGGCGGCGTCACGTTGCTCATCGGCCGAGCATCGGCAGCTTGAGGCCTGCCTCGCGTGCGGTCTGCTGCGCGAGTTCGTAGCCGGCGTCCGCGTGGCGCATCACGCCCGTGGCCGGATCGTTGTGCAGCACGCGGCCAAGCCGTTCGTGCGCCGCCTGCGTGCCGTCCGCCACGATCACCACGCCCGAGTGCTGCGAGAAGCCCATGCCCACGCCGCCGCCATGATGCAGCGAGACCCACGACGCACCACCCGCCGTGTTCAGCAAGGCGTTGAGCAGCGGCCAGTCGCTCACGGCGTCCGAACCGTCCTTCATCGATTCCGTTTCGCGGTTCGGGCTCGCCACCGAGCCGGTGTCGAGGTGGTCACGGCCGATCACGATCGGCGCCTTCAGTTCGCCGTTCTTCACCATCTCGTTGAACGCCTGGCCCAGACGA
>NZ_CAJMYY010000025.1:0-144426 GCF_905220185.1 Paraburkholderia sp. J11-2
TGCGAAGGGGGCGAATCTTAGCGCCCCCGCCGGCGCCGCGCAAGGGGGTGGCGCAAATATTCCTTACTTCCGGGCAAGGGCCTCCAGCGGCACCGCATTCGCCATCGCCGCGTAGCCCGCGTCGCTTGGGTGGATGTGGTCGCCGCTGTCATATCCGTAACGCAGTCGCGCCGGATCCGCCGGGTCGCGCAGTGCCGCATCGAAATCGACTACGCCATCGAATGCGCCGCTCGTCCGGATCCATTGGTTCACCGCTGTACGGATCGCCTCGCGCTCGGGCGGCAGCGAAGCCGGCGTGAGCGTCGCGCCAAAGATCCGCACGCCGCGCCCATGCGCCTGCGCGATCACGCGGCGATAACCCGCGATCAGGTCGTTCGCGTCCACATGCGTATGAGGAAAGTCGCAGTCGAGGCCCGATCGGGCCGGCATCGCCTGGAAGTTGATGTCGTTGATGCCGATGAGCAGCACCACCGTTTTCACTCCCGGATGGCCAAGCGCATCACGCCCGAAGCGCCGCTCGAGCGCCTCGCCGTAGCAAGGTGAATCGCTCAGGAGCCGGTTACCGCTGATCCCGAGATCGATCACGGCGAGATCCGTGCGGTGCGACTCGGAAATGCGGCGTGCCAATGCGTCCGGCCAGCGACGGTTCTGATTCAGGGAGGAACGCATGCCATCGGTAATGGAATCGCCGATCGCCGCGACGGTCGCCGCCCCCGGCGCCTCGACCGCGAGCCCCGTCACCCACGCGTACTGCGTAAAGCGCTCGGTGAACGCGCCGATCGACGGCTCGGCGACATGATTGCCCGGACGCGAGACGTAGTTCACCTGGCTCGCCACGCGGTGCCACGCGACCATCTTCTGCTCAGGTCCCATATAGGAACTAATGGCATAAGGCGCGTGCGCCTTTAAATCGATCTGCACCGGATCGCTATCGAGCGCGGCGCCGGGAGGCACCGTCACCGCCGGCCGCCCGCCGAAGGTGACACGCGCCATACCCGCTTCGCTCGCCGCCGCACCGCCCGCAGACGGAGCAATCGCCATCGCCTCGATCACGAGCGGCGTGCGCCCATAGAGGTTGCTGACGTGCACCCGGGCAACCGTGCCACCGAGTGTCGGATACACGATCTGCCGGACGGTCCGCCCGGCCACTTCGGGCGCACGGTACAGCGCCGGGAGCGCATCGCGCTCCGGGATCGACTGCAGCGCCGTCGCCCAACTCGTGACCCAGGAGCCCGAAGCTTGATCGGCGAATGCGGGCGACGCGGCGCCAAGTGAAATGAACACGGCGGCCGCAGCCGCGAGGGGAGCAAAAGAAATCTTCATCCGTAAGCGAGTGCGCAGGCAAAGGGGCATTGTGCCCCATGGCCCGGTGCACAGCCTTCCATCCGCCTGACAGTCCAGCGCATTAGGCACACGCACATGCCGCCCACCCGCACAAAACCCAGGCAGTCCCGCTGCCGCCCCGCTAAAACTCAACGGTGAGCACAATCTTTTTGAGCCATCTCAAAAAATTCATTTACCGACCGGTCGGTTGGTTTATACTGCGCGACATACCCAACTTCGACGAGAGCGTCTCCATGTACACGCAATCCCTCGACATCCCCGGTAACGTTGCTCCGCTCGATGCGGACGCAGCCTCGCCGGAGCAGGCGCAGTTCGACGCGATCATGGCCGCCGACGGCAAGGTCGAGCCGCAGGACTGGATGCCCGAAGCCTACCGCAAGACGCTCGTGCGCCAGATCTCGCAGCATGCGCATTCGGAAGTCGTCGGCATGCTGCCGGAAGGCAACTGGATTTCGCGCGCGCCCAGCCTCAAGCGCAAGGCGATCCTGCTCGCCAAGGTGCAGGACGAAGCGGGCCACGGCCTCTATCTCTATAGCGCGGCGGAAACGCTCGGCGTTTCGCGCGACCAGTTGGTCGACGCGCTGCACGCCGGCAAGGCCAAGTATTCGAGCATCTTCAATTACCCGACGCCCACCTGGGCGGACGTTGGCGTGATCGGCTGGCTCGTGGACGGCGCCGCGATCATGAACCAGATCCCGCTGTGCCGCTGCACGTACGGCCCGTACGCGCGCGCCATGATCCGAATCTGCAAGGAAGAGTCGTTCCACCAGCGCCAGGGCTTCGACGCCCTGCTCGCCATGATGAGCGGCACCGAAGCACAGCGCGAACTCGTGCAGCAGGCCGTGAACCGCTGGTGGTGGCCGGTGCTGATGATGTTCGGCCCGAGCGACGCCGATTCGGTCCACAGCAACCAGTCGGCCAAATGGGGGATCAAGCGCATCTCGAACGACGACCTGCGCCAGAAGTTCGTCGACGCGACGGTCGAGCAGGCCAAGGTGCTGGGCGTCACGCTCCCCGACCCCGACCTGAAATGGAACGAAGCGCGCGGCCACTACGACTACGGCACGATCGACTGGGAAGAATTCTGGCGCGTCGTGAACGGCGACGGCCCGTGCAACCGCGAGCGCCTCGGCACGCGCGTGAAGGCGCACAACGAAGGCGCCTGGGTGCGCGAAGCCGCCCTCGCGCATGCCGAAAAGCAGCGTCAGCGCGCCGAAAAGCACGCCGCGTAACTCATACAGGAAAGAAGGAGATCCACGATGAACAAGGAATGGCCGATCTGGGAAGTGTTCGTGCGTAGCAAGCAGGGCCTCGACCACAAGCACTGTGGCAGCCTGCACGCCTCCGACGCCTCGATGGCGCTGCGCATGGCGCGCGACGTCTACACGCGCCGTCAGGAAGGCGTGAGCATCTGGGTAGTGCCGTCGTCGGCGATTACGGCATCGGATCCGAACGAGAAGGCTGAGCTCTTCGAGCCGGCCGGCGACAAGATCTATCGCCACCCGACGTTCTACACGCTGCCCGACGAAGTCAACCACATGTAAGAGCGCAACATGACGACGCCCACGCCTGAACAACTCGCGTACGTGCTGCGCCTCGCCGATACGGCGCTGATCCTCGGTCAGCGCAATACGGAATGGTGCGGCCACGGCCCGATCCTCGAAGAAGATATCGCGCTCGCCAACATGAGCCTCGACCTGATCGGTCAAGCGCGCCTGCTCTACACGCACGCCGCCACGCTCGAAAAGGCGCTCACCGGCCGCGACCGTACGGAAGACGACTACGCCTACTTCCGCGCGGAGCGCGAGTTCGCGAACTACACGCTCGCGGAGCTGCCGCACTTCGGCCCGCTCGCCGGCACGACGCATTCGGCCAACGACTACGCCGTCACGATCGTGCGTAACTTCCTCTACGCCTCGCTGATGGCGCATCTGTGGACCGCGCTGCTGCGCTCCGCCGACCCGCAGCTGGCCGCGATCGCCGAGCGCTCGATCAAGGAAACGCGCTACCACGTGCACCATGCGCACGAGTGGCTGATTCGTTTCGGCGACGGCACCGACGAATCGCACCGCCGCGCCCAGGCCGCGCTCGACTGGCTCATGCCCTACACGCGTGAGTTCTTCAGCACCGACGCCGTGGAAACGGCGGTGGCCGAAGCCGGCATCGCGCCGCTCGCCGCCCAGCTCGAAGCCGCATGGCGCGCAGACGTGGAAGCCGCACTCGAGGAAGCCACGCTCGCCATGCCCGCGCCCGTGAAGCACATCACGACCGGCAAGCACGGTGAGCACTCGGAGCACATGGGTTTCGTGCTGGCCGAGATGCAGAGCCTCGCGCGCCAGCACCCGGACGCGCGCTGGTAAGCACCCCACGCAGGAAACGAGGAAGTCACGATGCAAGCAACGGCAGATCACGCGCTCGAACGCGCCTGGGAAGTGCTGGAATCGGTGCCCGATCCGGAGATTCCGGTCGTGTCGATCCGCGAACTGGGCATCCTGCGCGACGTGCGCCGCGCCGACGACGGCCAGATCGAAGTGGTCATCACGCCCACCTACTCCGGCTGCCCGGCGATGTCGCAGATCGCGGAGGACGTCGCGCACGCGCTCGACGCCGCCGCACTCGCGCCGTACCGCATCGCGACGACCCTGACGCCCGCGTGGACCACCGACTGGATCACCGACGAAGCGCGCGAGAAGCTGCGCGCCTATGGCATCGCGCCACCTACGGGCAACTGCGGCTCGGAGCCACGATCGGCCGAACAGCCGATCACCTTCGTGCCGAGAAAACTGCCCGCGCCTGCCTGCCCGCACTGCGGCTCGAAGCACACCGAACGCCTCGCGCAGTTCGGCTCGACCGCGTGCAAGGCGCTCTACCGCTGCATCGACTGCCGCGAACCCTTCGACTACTTCAAACCATACTGATATGGCCACTCCGCAATTCCATTCGCTGCGCATCCGCGAAGTGCGGCCCGAAACCGCGGACGCGGTCTCCGTCGCTTTCGAAGTCCCGCCCGAGCTGCGCGACGCGTATCGCTTCACTCAGGGTCAGTTCGTCACGCTCAAGACCCACATCGACGGCGAAGAGACGCGCCGCTCGTACTCGATCTGCGTCGGCGTGACCGACTATGACCGCGACGGCGAGCTGCGCATCGGCATCAAGCGCGTGCGTGGCGGGCGTTTCTCGAACTTCGCGTTCGATCAGCTCGCGCCGGGCCACGAGATCGACGTGATGACGCCCGATGGCCGCTTCTTCACGCACCTGAACGCCGAGCACGGCAAGCATTACGTGGCGTTTTCGGGCGGTTCGGGCATCACGCCCGTGCTCGCGATCATCAAGACGACGCTCGAAACCGAGCCGCGCAGCGCGTTCACGCTCGTGTACGGCAACCGCAGCGTCGACGCGATCATGTTCGCCGAAGAGCTGGAGGACCTGAAGAACCGCTTCATGAGCCGCTTCCGCCTCTATCACGTGCTCTCGGACGACCTGCAGGACGTCGAGTTGTTCAACGGCGTGCTCGATCAAGCCAAGTGCGCAGCGTTCCTCGAAACCCTTCTGCCGGCTGACGAGATCGACGAAGCGTTCATCTGCGGGCCCGGCCCGATGATGGACGCCGCCGAGGCAGCGTTCAAGGACGCGGGCGTGCCGCAGCAAAAGGTACATGTGGAGCGCTTCGGCTCGCCGCTGCCGCAGGCGGGCGTGCCGAACGTCGAGATCACCGAAAACACGCCGGCAGCCGACCTCGAAATCGTCATCGACGGCAAGAAGCGCAAGATGCGTCTGCCGTACGAGGGCGTGAGCCTGCTCGACGTCGGCCTGAAGGCGGGTCTGGCGCTGCCCTACGCGTGCAAGGGCGGCGTTTGCTGCACCTGCCGCGCCAAGGTGCTCGAAGGCGAGGTGAAGATGGACAAGAACTACACGCTCGAGGAGCAGGAGGTGAAGGACGGCTTCGTGCTCACCTGCCAGTGCCATCCGGTGAGCGAGCGTGTGGTCGTGAGTTTCGACGAACGTTAAGGCGTTAGAGCAACAGCACGCTTTCGGCCTTCAGGCGATCCGCTTACACTAGGGGCCGCCCGCGGGTGTTGCAGCGCAGCGCTGCAACACCCGCGGGCGGCTCCTTTTGTTATTTGCGCGCTTTCGGGCTTACTGGGCGTTCGTCGTGAACGCAACGAGTTGTCGATGACCACGATTCACCTCATTTACGGCGATCCGGCCGCGGCGGCGCTGCGTCAGGCTCTCGAAGCGGCAGGCCATGCGGACCGCGTGATCGCCCTGCGCGACGACCTGACAGTCGGTCCGTTGCGCGACATCGACGTGGCGGGCGGCCCCGGCGTGGCGCTACGCGCCGCCTTCTGGGAGCGTCTTGGCGATGTCCCGCCAGCCCTGGCGCACGACGACTGTGCGGCGCTGACCGCTCTCGAAGCCGACGACTCCCACGTGGTGATCTGGCACACGCACGACGCCGCCCACCAGCTCGCACTTCGCCGGGTCTGCTACCGCCTGCGCGATGTCCCGCAGCGCCTGAACGAAGTGCGCCTCACCGTCGACGAAATTTCGGGCCAGAACGCCGCTGCCCGCATCGAGGCGCGCTTGCCCGATGCCGCGCCGATCTCGGTGCTGCGCATCACCCGCCTCGCGCTGGAGTGGCAGGAAGCCAAGTTCGCCAACGGCGAGACGCGCCGCTGGCGCGACAACACCTTTACTAGCGGCACGTGGAGCGACCTCGACGCCATGATCCTCGACGTGCTCGACGCCCATGAGGACCGTCCGGCGGGCGCATCGTGGCTCGCCAGCGACGTGCTCGGCGCCGAACTCACGCGCGGCGGGGCGGGCTTCACGGTTGGCGAGCCGGTCGTGCTGTGGCGCCTGCGCGAGCTGTGCGCGGCAGAAGAACTGCGTCTGCGCGACGATATGTGCGCCGCCTGCGCGCCGCTTGCCGCGGCTGCACGCGCCGCGCGTCCGCCGCTTCCGCAAACCGCCGCGCATCTTTCCCTCCCCCGCTGAATTCCCATGGCACGCACCCGAGCGCCCGACCACGAAACCCAACGCGACCAGATCCTCGAACTCGCTGCCGCCAAATTCGCGCAGACGAGCTACCCGAGCACCTCGATGTCGGACCTCGCCGCGGCCAGCGGCACCTCGAAGGCCAGGCTCTATCACTATTACGAGAGCAAGGAAGCGATCCTCTTCGATCTGCTCGATCGCTACACCAAGCGGCTCATGCTGATCATCGCGGAGGTGGAAGGCGCGAGCCAGCGGCGCGGTCACGACGAGCGCGAAAGCTTCGCCGAGCTGATTCGCGCGTTCCTCGCGGAATACGAAACCTCGCACAGCCGCCACGTGGCGCTCCTGAACGACGTCAAATACCTCGTGGACGCCCAGCGCGAAATCATCCTGAACCGCCAGCGCGATGTGGTCGCCGCCTTTACGCGCCAACTCGCGCGCGCGTACCCCGGCCAAGTCACGAGCGAAAACCAGACCGCGCTGACGATGATGGTGTTCGGCATGATCAACTGGACGTTCACGTGGCTCAAGCCGGGTGGCCGCATGGGCTATCGGGACTTCGCCGAGCAGGTGATCGCCATGGTCGATCACGGGCTGAAGGGTGCTTGAGCGGTACCTGATCGGTGCCAGCGGAGCCAAAATTTTCGGGCCAGATTGTTGCGATGCGACATGATGCACCATGACAACAGTTGACGCGTCAATCGATCAGAAAAATTATCCGTTTATAATCAATCGCTTGCGCCTATATCATTATTAATTAGGCGCAACACTCAAATTTACACTTCGGGTTTTCCCTAGAGCGCACCCAGGGTTTCCGCTAGAATGCGCATTGCGCTGCACCATGCGGCATGCATTTTAAGGAGAACCCACCATGAACCCGCTTTCGACCCAAGCCAACGTGCCGATCATTTCGTCCGCTCGTCCGCTGACGTCCGGTCATGCGCCCGTCATGGTGCGAGTGCTCACCTCGGCAGACCGCGAACGCCTGCTCGCGCACTTTCTCACGCTCGATAGCGATGACCGCCTGCTGCGCTTCGGCCAGGCCGCTCCGGACCATGTGATCGAAAAGTACGTGCGCTCGATGGACTTTACGCGCGACACCGTGTTCGGCGTGTTCAACCACCAATTGCAGCTCGTGGGCGTCGGCCATCTGGCCTACTTGCCGGCGGACGGCAACGGCCGCACGGCTGAGTTCGGCGTGTCGGTGCTGGAAAGCGCGCGCGGCCAGGGCATCGGCTCGAAGCTGTTCGAGCGCGCCGCCATCCGCAGCCGCAACACGCACGTCACCACGCTTTACATGCACTGCCTGTCGCGCAACTCGACGATGATGCACATCGCGAAGAAGTCGGGCATGAAGATCGAGTACGCCTATGGCGAAGCCGACGCGTATCTCTCGCTCGAGCCGGCCGACCAGAGCAGCATCATTGCCGAAATGCTCCAGGAACAAGCCGCCGTGTTCGACTACGCCCTCAAGCGTCAGGCTCGCCAGGCCAGCAAGCTGATGGAAACGATCCTGCCGCACGCTGTCGCGGCATGACTCCTGCCCTTCGGGACAGACTGATGCACTGAGAAAAGCGGCTTCGGCCGCTTTTTTTGCGTCTGCTGCATGACGCCGGGCAGTCAGCGGATCGGCAAAGCCGTCGTTTCCTTGAACGTATCGAGCGAAAAGCTGGACTTCACGTCGATCACCGAAGGATGGTGCAGCAACTGGTCCTGCACGAAGCGCGAGAAGTGCGCCATATCCTCCACCTGCACGCGCAGCAGGAAATCCATGTCGCCCGTCATGGCGTGGCAGGCCACCACCTCGGGCCACGTCTGCACCGCCGCACGAAAAAGCTCGGCGTGCGTCACGCCCTCGCGCCCTGCCGCCGTCGGCCCGCGCTTTTCCAGCCGCACGTTCACGTAGGCAAGCAGATCGAGCCCCAGCTTCTGCGCATCGAGCAGCGCCACGTAGCTGCGAATCACGCCGCTTTCTTCCAGCCGCCGGATGCGCCGCAAGCATGGGCTCGGCGAGAGGTTCACGCGCTCGGCGATCTCCTGATTCGAGAGGCGGCCATTCTCCTGAAGGATCGCCAGAATGCGTCTGTCGATCGCGTCTAATTCAATGCTTGCCATTTTCTGCCTTCCGATCATCTATCCAAGGCAGTTTATAGCGCAAATCGTTGGCGACACGACTTAACTCGCAAGTTTTCGCCCAATACGGCGGACTACACTGTGTTCCACGAAATCTGATCGACATCCGCCAGGAGACAACCATGCAGGTCCCCAACTGGGAGAACCCCGTCGGCACCGACGGCTTCGAGTTCATCGAATACACCGCGCCGGACCCCAAGGCGCTCGGCAAACTGTTCGAACGCATGGGCTTCACCGCCATCGCGCGCCATCGCCATAAGGACGTAACGCTCTACCGCCAGGGCGACATCAACTTCATCGTCAACGGCGAACCCGATTCGTTCGCCCAGCGCTTTGCGCGCCTGCACGGTCCATCGATCTGCGCGATCGCATTTCGCGTGCAGGACGCCGCCAAAGCCTACAAGCACGCGCTCGAACTCGGCGCGTGGGGCTTCGACAACAAGACGGGCCCGATGGAGCTGAACATTCCGGCGATCAAGGGCATTGGCGACTCGCTGATCTATTTCGTCGACCGCTGGCGCGGCAAGAACGGCGCGGCGCCGGGCAGCATTGGCGATATCAGCATCTATGACGTCGACTTCGAGCCGATTGCGGGCGCCGATCAGAACCCCGTCGGCCACGGCCTCACCTATATCGATCACCTCACGCACAACGTCCACCGCGGCCGTATGGCCGAATGGGCCGAGTTCTACGAACGGCTCTTCAACTTCCGTGAAATCCGTTACTTCGACATCGAAGGCAAGGTCACGGGCGTGAAGTCGAAGGCGATGACCTCGCCCTGCGGCAAGATCCGCATTCCGATCAACGAGGAAGGCGGCGAGACGGCCGGCCAGATCCAGGAATACCTCGACGCCTATCACGGCGAAGGCATCCAGCACATCGCGCTCGGCACGAACGACATCTACCGCACCGTGGATGGCCTGCGCGCCAAAGAGATCGCACTGCTCGACACGATCGACACGTACTACGAACTCGTGAACCGCCGCGTTCCCGGCCACACCGAGCCGCTGGAGGAACTGAAGAAGCGCAAGATCCTGATCGACGGCATGCCCGAAGATCTGCTGCTGCAGATCTTCACGGAAAACCAGATCGGTCCGATCTTCTTCGAGATCATCCAGCGCAAGGGCAATCAGGGCTTCGGCGAGGGCAACTTCAAGGCGCTGTTCGAGTCGATCGAACTCGACCAGATCCGCCGCGGCGTGGTGCAGGACAAAGCCTGACGCATCGGGCTCGAGCTAAACAAAAAGGGCGAAGATCACGCGATCTTCGCCCTTTTTGACTTTCGAATCCGCCGCCGCACACCCCGGCGACGCATTCAGATGAATGAAATGCTGCGCGGATCAGCGCGGCATCAGGATTTGCGTTCGGCCTTCGCGGCCGGCATGGCGTTCGTATCAGCCTTGATGCTCAGTGTGTACTGGGCGCATCGGGTCGTCGCACTCTCGCCGCTCCTCGTGCTGGCGTTGGAATGCAGTGGCGCGCTCATGGCAAAGAACGCGGCCGAGACCGTCAGGAAGGTCTGGATATGTCGATTATTCATGCTGGACTCCTTTTTTAGACTGCCTGTCGCAGTAGTGCCCCTTTTCAAAAACTGTTAACAGCCAGGGAAGCTGCGCGGTTCGCACAGGTGAGGGAGTTAGACAGGATATTCAAGACCGGTTCCCAGGCAGTGCAAGTTTTACACGTTGTTACTCCTCAGAGGAATTCGATACATCCTTTATTACACACAGGTTTCGGGCCGCTTGGGCGCTACGGCGCGACGGGTCCGAAACATGCAGCGCAGTGCGGCGCAGCGCTCCTGGCCTCGAAGCGGCGGGTTTATCCGAGTGCTACTATCGAAAGAAAGAAGCCAATATGGCGACCCCGGCCAACGCATTCACAAGATGCCGAGGCCCTGAAGTTCTGGCGATCCCACAACGGATTGGTTGGATGGAGGAAGACACATAATGAATGCCCCGCTAGACGCAGGTCAGCGCGCTTCGCTCGAAGCCGCACTCGCTTCCGTCACGCTCGACGATAAATACACCCTCGAACGCGGCCGCGCGTACATGAGCGGCATCCAGGCGCTGGTCCGCCTGCCGATGCTGCAGCAGGAGCGCGACAAGGCCGCCGGTCTCAATACCGCGGGGTTCATCTCGGGCTATCGTGGCTCGCCGCTCGGCGGTCTCGATCAGTCCCTCTGGAAGGCGAAGCAGCATCTCGCCGCGCATCAAATCGTATTTCAGCCAGGTGTGAACGAAGACCTCGCCGCGACCGCCGTTTGGGGCTCGCAGCAGGTGAACCTCTACCCGTCCGCGAAATACGATGGCGTGTTTTCGATGTGGTACGGCAAGGGCCCCGGCGTCGACCGCAGCGGCGACGTGTTCAAGCACGGCAACTCGGCAGGCTCCTCGCCTCACGGCGGCGTGCTCGTGCTCGCCGGCGACGACCACGCGGCCAAGTCGTCCACGCTTGCGCACCAGTCGGAGCACCTCTTCAAGGCCTGCGGCCTGCCGGTGCTGTTCCCGTCGAACGTGCAGGAATATCTCGATTTCGGCCTGCACGGCTGGGCGATGAGCCGCTATTCGGGCCTCTGGGTCGCGATGAAATGCGTGACCGACGTGGTCGAATCGTCGGCTTCGGTCGAGATCGACCCGCACCGCACGAACATCATCCTGCCCGAAGACTTCGCGATGCCCGAAGGCGGCCTGAACATCCGCTGGCCCGATCCGCCGCTCGTGCAGGAAGCGCGTCTGCTCGACTACAAGTGGTACGCAGGGCTCGCCTACGTGCGCGCCAACAAGCTCGACCGCATCGAGATCGATTCGCCGCATGCGCGCTTTGGCATCATCACCGGCGGCAAGGCGTATCTCGACGTGCGCCAGGCGCTCACCGACCTCGGTCTCGACGACGAAACCTGCTCGCGCATCGGCATCCGGCTCTACAAGGTGGGCTGTGTGTGGCCGCTCGAAGCGCAGGGCGCGCACGCCTTCGCGCGCGGCCTCGAAGAAATTCTCGTGGTCGAAGAAAAGCGTCAGATTCTCGAATACGCGATCAAGGAAGAGTTGTACAACTGGCCCGATGCGCAGCGCCCGCGCGTGTACGGCAAGTTCGACGAGAAGGACGGTGCCGGCGGCGAATGGTCAGTGCCGATGGGCAACTGGCTCCTGCCCGCGCACTACGAGCTGTCGCCGGCGATCATCGCGAAAGCGATCTCCACGCGGCTCGAAAAGTTCGAGTTGCCCTCCGACGTGCGTGCGCGTATCGCCGCGCGCATGACGGTGATCGAAGCGAAGGAAAAGGCGCTCGCGAAACCGCGTGTGCAAGCCGAGCGCAAGCCGTGGTTCTGTTCCGGCTGCCCGCACAACACATCGACGAACGTGCCCGAGGGCTCGCGCGCGATGGCCGGGATCGGCTGCCACTACATGACCGTGTGGATGGACCGCAATACGAGCACCTTCAGCCAGATGGGTGGCGAAGGCGTGGCGTGGGTCGGCCAGGCGCCGTTCACGAACGACAAGCACGTGTTCGCCAACCTCGGCGACGGCACCTACTTCCATTCGGGCCTGCTCGCCATCCGCGCGGCGATCGCGTCGAAGGCGAATATCACCTACAAGATTCTCTACAACGACGCGGTGGCGATGACGGGCGGACAGCCCGTGGACGGCACGCTCACCGTGCCGCAGATCACGCATCAGGTCGCCGCCGAGGGCGCGGCGAAGATCGCGATCGTCACCGACGAACCCGAGAAGTACGAAGGTGAACCCGCTACGAAGCTCGCGCCGGGCGTAACGATTCACCATCGCGATCAGCTCGATGCGATCCAGCGCGAGTTGCGCGAGATTCCCGGCACGACGATCCTGATCTACGACCAGACCTGCGCCACCGAAAAGCGCCGCCGCCGCAAGCGCGGCACGTATCCGGACCCGGCAAAGCGCGTGGTCATCAACGAGGCCGTGTGCGAAGGCTGCGGCGACTGCTCGGTGCAGTCGAACTGCCTGAGTGTCGAGCCGCTCGACACCGAATACGGCACGAAGCGTCAGATCAACCAGTCCACCTGCAACAAGGACTTCTCGTGTCTGAAGGGCTTTTGCCCGAGCTTCGTGACGGTGGAAGGCGGCCAGTTGCGCAAGCCGAAGACGAGCAGCGTGGCGAACGACGCGATGCCGGGTGTGCCAACGCCCGACGTGCCCGCGATCGGCCGCCCCTACGGCGTGCTCGTGACGGGTGTGGGCGGCACTGGCGTGGTGACGATCGGCGCGCTGCTCGGCATGGCCGCGCACCTCGAAGCCAAGGGCGTGACCGTGCTCGACGTGACCGGCCTCGCGCAAAAGGGCGGCGCGGTGATGAGCCATGTGCAGATCGCCAACCAGCCCGGCGACATCCACGCCACGCGTATCGCCATGGGCGAAGCGAACCTCGTGATCGGCTGCGACGCCATCGTGACGGCGGGCGACGACTGCGTTTCGCGCATGCAGGAAGGTATGACGCACGTCGTGCTCAACAGCGCGCCCACGCCGACCGCCGAATTCATCAAGAATCCGCAGTGGCAGTTCCCGGGCTCCAACACCGAAGCCGATGTGCGCGCCGCAGCGGGCACGGACAACGTCGCGACCGTCGATGCGAACCGCTACGCGCTCGCGCTGCTCGGCGACGCGATCTACACGAACCCGTTCGTGCTCGGCTACGCGTGGCAAAAGGGCTGGCTGCCGCTCACGCACGAGTCGCTCGTGCGCGCGATCGAGTTGAACGCGGTGCAGGTCGAGAAGAATCTCGCGGCGTTCGAATGGGGCCGGCGCGTGGCGCACGATCGCGCGGCGGTGGATCAGCTCGTGAAAAAGCCGCTGCCCGAGCAGAACACCGATGCTGCCGGCGCGAAGATTGTCTCGCTGCATACGCCGAAAGCGCTCGACGCGCTCATCGACAAGCGCGCGCAGTATCTCGCCGCGTATCAGAACGAGGCGTATGCCGCACGCTATCGCGCGCTGGTCGCGGAAGTTCGCGCGGCCGAAGGCAAGCTCGACCGCCCTGACGGCCAGTTCACGCTGAGCGAAGCCGTGGCGAAGAACCTGCACAAGCTGATGGCGTACAAGGACGAGTACGAAGTGGCGCGCCTCTATGCGGACCCGGCGTTCATCGAGAAGATCAAGGCGAGCTTCGAAGGCGACTGGAAGGTGAACTTCCATCTCGCACCGCCCTCGTTCGCGAAGCACGACGACAAGGGCCATCTGCTGAAGAAGCAGTACGGTCCGCGCATGCTGAGCGCCATGCGCGTGCTCGCGAAGCTCAAGTTCCTGCGTGGCACGGCGCTCGATCCGTTCGGCCGCACCGAGGAACGACGTCACGAACGCGCGCTGATCGGCGAGTACGAGGCGCTGATGCGCGAAGTGATCGGCGGATTGAGCGGGGCGAATCTGCCGCTCGCAGTGGAGCTCGCGAATCTGCCCGACGCAATTCGCGGTTATGGCCACGTGAAGGAAAACAACCTCAAGGCTACGCGCGCGAAGTGGGCCACGCTGCTTGCGAAGTGGCGTTCACCGGAAAACGGCGCGGCTCGGCACGCGGCTTGATGCTTTCTTGAAGCCGTAAAACAAAGGGCGCTCCGTGGGGTCAACTCACCCCGCGGAGCGCCCTTTTCACATCAGGCGATTGCCGAAAGCGCGCTTACTTCGCCGCCGCCTTCGCTACGTTCGCGTTAGCCGAAGCTACCGCCGTCATGTTGATGATGCGTCGCACGGTCGCCGCCGGCGTGAGGATGTGCACCGGCTTCGAAGCGCCCAGCAGGAACGGGCCCACCGTCACGCCTTCGCCGCCAATCACCTTCAGCAGGTTGTACGCGATGTTGGCCGCTTCCACGTTCGGCATGATCAGCAGGTTCGCTTCGCCCGTGAGCGTGGTGCCCGGGAACGACTGCTTGCGGATCAGCTCGGAGAGCGCCGCGTCGCCGTGCATTTCGCCGTCCACTTCGAGCTGTGGATCGCGTGCGGCGATCAGCTCGCGCGCGGCCTGCATGCGCTGGGACGTCGACGAACGCACGCTGCCGAAGTTCGACGACGAAAGCAGCGCCACCTTCGGCGTAATGCCGAACTTCTCGATTTCGCGCGAGGCGAGGATCGTCATGTCGGCGAGTTGCTCGGCGCTCGGCACTTCGTTCACGTAGGTGTCGCTGATGAAGATGTTGCGGCCCGGCAGCATCAGCAGGTTCATCGCCGCGTAGTTCTGCGCTTCCTTGGCCTTGCCGAACACCTGATCGACGAACTTGAGGTGATAGTCGAAGCTGTTGAGCAGGCCGCAGATCATGCCGTCGGCGTCGCCCAGATGCACGAGAATCGCGCCGATCAGCGTGTTGAACTTGCGCACCGAAGCCTTCGCCACGTCAGGCGTGATGCCCTGGCGCGCGCCGAGTTCGTGGTACGCCTGCCAGCTTTTCTGGAAGCGCGGATCGTCTTCCGGATCGACGATCTCGAAGTCGGTGCCCGGGCGCAGCTTCGAGCCCATCTTCTTCAGGCGCATTTCCACGACCGACGGACGGCCCACGATGATCGGCCTGGCGATCTTCTCGTTGAGCACGAACTGCGCGGCGCGCAGCACGCGCTCGTCTTCGCCTTCGGCAAACACAATGCGCGCGCAATTGGCCTTCGCCGCCGCGAACACCGGGCGCATCACCATGCCCGAGCGGTAGACCGTCGCACCAAGCTGCTCGCGGTAGGCATCCATGTCCTGGATCGGGCGCGTGGCCACGCCCGAATCCATCGCGGCCTGCGCCACGGCCGGCGCGATCTTGATGATGAGGCGCGGGTCGAACGGCTTCGGAATCAGGTATTCCGGGCCGAATTCGAGCGTGTGGCCTTCGTAGGCCTTCGCGACTTCGTCGCCCTGATCGGTTTCTTCAGCGAGTTCCGCGATCGCGCGCACGCATGCGAGCTTCATCTCTTCCGTGATGGTGGTCGCGCCCACGTCCAGCGCGCCACGGAAGATGAACGGGAAGCACAGCACGTTGTTGACCTGGTTCGGATAGTCCGAACGGCCCGTGGCGATGATCGCGTCCGGGCGCACCTTCTTCGCTTCTTCCGGGCGGATTTCCGGCTCCGGGTTCGCGAGTGCGAGGATCAGCGGCTTGTCGCCCATTTCCTTGACCATCTCGGGCTTGAGCACGCCGGCGCTCGAGCAGCCGAGGAACACGTCTGCCGCCTTGATCGCGTCGCCGAGCGTGCGCGCTTCGGTGTTGGCCGCATAGCGCGCCTTCGACGGATCGAGGTTGCCGCGACCTTCGTAGATCACGCCCTTCGAGTCGGTGACGAGGATGTTCTCTTTCTTCAGACCCAGCTTCACGAGCAGGTCCAGGCACGCGATGGCCGCCGCGCCCGCACCCGAGCACACGAGCTTCACGCTGCCGAGTTCCTTGCCCACGACCTTCAGGCCATTGAGGATCGCAGCGGATGCAATGATGGCCGTGCCGTGCTGGTCGTCGTGGAAGACGGGAATCTTCATGCGCTCGCGCAGCTTCTGCTCGATGTAGAAGCACTCGGGCGCCTTGATGTCTTCGAGGTTGATGCCGCCGAGCGTGGGCTCGAGCATCGCGATGGCGTCGACCAGCTTGTCCGGGTCCAGTTCGTCGAGTTCGATGTCGAAGACGTCGATGCCTGCGAACTTCTTGAAGAGGCAGCCCTTGCCTTCCATGACCGGCTTGGCCGCGAGCGGGCCGATGTTGCCAAGGCCGAGCACGGCCGTGCCGTTCGTCACGACGCCGACGAGGTTGGCGCGCGAGGTGTACTTCTGCGCATCGAGCGGGTCGGCGTGGATCGCCTCGCAAGCCGCCGCGACGCCCGGCGAGTACGCAAGCGAAAGATCGAGCTGATTGGAGAGCGGTTTGGTCGGCGTGACCGAGATCTTGCCGGGCTTCGGATTCTGGTGATACGCGAGCGCGCTTTGCTTCAGTTGTTCATCCATTTTCAGGCCTGCCTGGACATGAGAGACGTGAGAGAGAGAATCTTTTATGGTCGTAGGCCCGCCGGTTCGCGCGGCACGAGCGTTCCAGCAGGGCCGATTAGTGTACACCTGGCGTCGTTCGCGTCCACGTGGGTCAAAGACTGATACCGGGAATTCGCAGGGCCGATACTGCGGCCGCGCGCAGCGCTTTCGTCTGATCGATGCGCCGTGCTTAGTCGAGCGCCGCGCCGCGCCGTTCGGGGATCAGGAAGAGGGTCGCGAGGATATCGAGCCCGTAGATGGCGGCGAGCATGCCGAGCGCCGCCGTGAAGGAATAGCGCGCGGCCAGCGCGCCCACGGCGAGCGGCCCGAAGCCGCCCACGGCGCGGCCGATGTTGAACAGCACGTTCTGCGCGGTGGCGCGCGCGGCGGTCGGGTACAGCTCGGAAATGAGCGCGCCATAGCCGCCGATCATGCCGTTGACGAACACGCCCATCGCCGCGCCGCCGATCAGCAGCGCAAACGGCGTGGAAAGCTGCGCGTAGACGAACACCATGATCACGGCGCCGGCTTGATAGAACAGGAAGGCGGGCCGGCGGCCGAACCGGTCGGCTGCGATGCCGAAAAGCCAGATGCCGAGCGCCATGCCGGCAACCGTCGCCGCGGTCCAGAGCCCCGACTTCGTGAGCGAATAGCCGAAGGACTTCGAAAGGTAGGCGGGCAGCCAGATCATCAGACCGTAGTAGCCGAAGTTCTGCACCGAGCACAGCACGGCGACGCCCAGGCTCGCGCGCGCAGTGCGCGCATCGGCCACGAGCATGCGCAGCGCGCGCGGGCGCTCGGCCTTCGCCGCGACAGCCACGCGCTGCGCATGCGCGACGAAAAGCTCGGGCTCCTCCACGCGTCGGCGCACCACGAACGACACGACCGCCGGAAGCAGCCCGATGGCGAACATGCCGCGCCAGCCGATCAGCGGGAGCAGCAGCGGCGTGAGCAGCGCCGCGGCCAGCACGCCCACTTGCCAGCCGAGCCCGACATACGACGACGCCCGCGCGCGCAAGTGTGCGGGCCACGCCTCGGCAACGAGCGCCATGCCAATGCCGAATTCGCCGCCCAGCCCGATGCCCGCGATCGTCCGGTAGACGAGCAGGTCGCCGTAGCCGCGCGCCAGCGCGCACATGCCGGTGAAGACGGCGAACAGCAGGATGGTCCACGTGAGCACGCGCACGCGCCCGTAGCGGTCGCTCAAAAGCCCGAAGACGATGCCGCCCACCACCGCGCCGACGAGCGTCCACGTGACGAGCGCGCCCGCCTGCGCGCCCGAAAGATGCAGATCGGCGCTGATCGCGGGCAGCATGAAGCCGAGCATCAGCAGATCGAAGCCGTCCATGGCGTAGCCGAGCACCGAAGCGACGAGCGCACGCAAGGCGTGGCCGCGCGGGGTGGCGGCCGGGTTGGCAGAGGCTCCGGGCGGAGAAACGGCGGTCATGTGGGCAATCCTGAGAAACGTGCGCTGACGGGGAACGCAAACCGGCGTGAGTGTAAAGGCGTGGCCGGGCCGTCACAACCGCGCTGCAAGGCGCGAACATCGCGGCGCCGCTGGTGTTCGCGCCCCACATCACTGTCGGCAGTTGCCATCGCAACTCGTCGGCGATCGTCAAGTCGGGTAAAATACCGGCCTACGCGCGCAAGAGAAGCCGTCCGGACCGGGCGAGTCGTCCTGACCGATGTTGTCAGACGATCCACGCCTCCGGGCCGCGCACCGCAGGCGCCGAAGCCACGCTTCGAGCCTGCCGTGCCAGCGCCACCGGGCCACGCGCCCACCCTCCTCCCGCACTCATATCCAAGGATTCGCCCATGACAGGCTACGATCGCCAGACGATCTCGGACGCAACCGCGAAAATGCTGCTCGAAGTGAAGGCCGTGCACTTCAACGCCGAAAAGCCCTTCATCTTCACCTCCGGCTGGGCGAGCCCGGTCTATATCGACTGCCGCAAGCTGATCTCGTACCCGCGCGTGCGCCGCGGCCTGATGGAAATGGCCGAAGCCACGATCCTGCGCGACGTCGGCTACGAGCAGATCGACGCCGTGGCCGGCGGCGAAACCGCGGGCATTCCGTTCGCGGCATGGCTCTCCGACCGCCTGATGGTGCCCATGCAGTACGTGCGCAAGAAGCCGAAGGGTTTCGGCCGCAACGCGCAGATCGAAGGTCTGCTCACCGAAGGCCAGCGCGTGCTGCTCGTCGAAGACCTGACCACCGACAGCCGCAGCAAGATCAACTTCATCAACGCGCTGCGCACGGCCGGCGCGCAGGTGAACCACTGCTTCGTGCTGTTTCACTACAACATCTTCAAGGAAAGCGTCTCGGTCCTGAAGGACATCGACGTCGACCTGCACGCACTCGCTACGTGGTGGGACGTGCTGCGCGTCGCCAAGCAATCGGGCTACTTCGAAACGAAGACGCTCGACGAAGTCGAAAAATTCCTGCACGCACCGGCTGAGTGGTCGGCTGCGCACGGCGGCGCAACGTCGGCACCGCAGTAAGCGCACTCGCCGCGCAAGTTCGAGCGCATAGCAAAAAGGCCATCTGCCTCATGGGGCAGATGGCCTTTTTTTCTGGCCGGGGCCGCGCTGCGGGTTCAATGCGCCGCGTGTGCCTCACCGCCCTCGTCAGGCACATCGGGCGCGTGCGATGAGAGATTCAGCAAACCATTGCTCTGCGCGTACTGGAAAAGTTCGGAATCTCGATCGAGTCCGAGCTTGCGCATCGCCGTATTTTTTTGAGTACTGATGGTCTTAATGCTTCGGCTCAGTTTCTCGGATATTTCCTTAATCGTCATACCCGAAACAAAGAGTCGTACGACTTCGAGTTCTCGCTTTGAGAGAATCACTTCATCGGTTTTCCCGCCGCTATTGATGCGCAATTGATCGAGCGCAACCTTTACCTGCGGGCTCATATATTCGAGATTGCGACTCACATGCTGGACCGCGAGGCCAATGTGGCTTAGGTCGTCGGACTTGTGCACCACCGCGATCACGCCTAGCTCGCCCAGGCGTTTGAGCAGCGCGGCATTTTCGAGCATCGTCAGGACAACGATGGGAACATTCGGGAAGTTGCGCCGCAGGTAGCCGATGAGCGGCAAGCCGTCGCCGTACTGACCGCCCGGCATGGCAAGGTCGGTGACCAGCACGTCGCAGGGAACCGTTTGTAGCGCCTTGACGAGTTCCGTGGACTGGCGAGCGCGGCCAACGACCTGGATCCCAGGAAAATTGAGCAGTGCATGTTCCGCACCAAACAAGATCACCGGATGATCGTCGGCGACTACGACCCTGATTGGTTGCTGCATTACCCCTCCCTGTAGGCAAACCTGCTTCTCTCTCCGGCGCGAGGCCATCCCATAGTTCGCTTCTTGTTGCTGGCGCCCGACGGCTTCACGTGCCCAAGCAGGAGAATATATGACTATAGCGGAATCCTCCCGCTCATTCTGTACGCGCGCAGGCGAAAGCTCGCTCGTTTATACCGCTATATTGAATCAAATTCGGACTAGGGAACAAATCAAACCTTTCCTTCAGGACTACGTGGCCCGAATTTCACAAACATACAGGAGAACTCGCTGATGCGTACTCCCTATGACTTTGAGCCAGGTTGCGCGCGCCGCTCAGGCGTATTCAAGTGGCTCGCCATGGCGAGCGCCGTTACGATCGCCAACCTAGCCTACGCAGGCGAAAGTTTCATCATATCGAGCGCCGACTTCAGTGACGGCGGAAAAATCGGACCACGCCAGATTTTCAACGATGCAGGCTGCAAGGGGCCGAACCAATCGCCAAGCTTGACCTGGCGCAATGCTCCTGCAACTACGCGCAGTTTCGCCATTACGATCTTCGATCGCGACGCACCAGGGCGCGGCTGGTGGCACTGGGCCGTCGCGAATATCCCCTCAAACGTGACGAGCCTGCCGGAGAACGCCAGTGCTTCGGGCGCGCTGCACAAGCTCGGCGCGATCGAAGCCCGCAACGACTTCAACGTCGACGGCTATGGGGGACCGTGCCCGCCGCCGGGCAACCCCCATCGCTATGTCGTCACCGTCTACGCACTGAACATCGATACGCTCCCGCTCGCGCAAGGCCGCCCCGCGGCGCTATTCGATCGCGAGATTCGCGGCTCGACGCTCGCAAGCGCGCAAATCACGGTGACGTACGGCCGCTGACCGGGAGCGGCTGTGTGCGGCTCGCAGCCGATGCGCCATGCGACGGATGCTGCAGCACGGAACTGTTTAAGATGATGCGTTCCGTTTCAGCGACGCGCGGGTTGGAGCGCTGCGCATCGTCCCCCCCCCTTGAATGGAGTTGCCCATGTCCCGGATCGTCATTGCGTATCACAGCGGCTACGGCCACACGAAGAAACTCGCGGAAAACGTACTGGTGGGGCTGCAAGGCGCAGGTGCCGACGCAACGATGATCGCCGTGAACGAGATCGACGATGCGGGCTGGGCGGCGCTCGACGCCGCCGACGCTATCGTGTTCGGCGCGCCCACCTACATGGGCGGACCGTCCGCCGACTTCAAGAAGTTTGCAGACGCGAGTTCGAAGGCGTGGTTCACGCAAAAGTGGAAGGACAAGATCGCTGCGGGCTTCACCAATTCGGCGACCATGAATGGCGACAAGTTTTCGACCATCCAGTATTTCGTCACGCTGGCGATGCAGCATGGCATGGTCTGGACCGGTACCGGCATGATGCCCGCCAACACGAAGGCCGCCACGCGCAACGACGTGAACTTCGTGGGCGGCTTCACCGGGCTGCTCGCGCAGTCGCCGGCCGACGCCTCGCCGGACGAAGCGCCGCCCGCAGGCGACCTCGAAACGGCGCGCGCCTTCGGCGTGCGTGTTGCCGCTGTGACCGGGCGCTGGCTGGCCGGCCGCGCGGCGAACGCCTGAACCTCTGCCTTATGGGCCCACGCCGGGTGAGCCCCGGGTAAGCCCCGATTTTTTTCCAGGCGCCGTCACACGTGTGGCGGCATGACGTCTTAAAATACCGTTCCAGCGCCGCCCTGGGTGATGGCGCCCCGCAATTCCCCGCGTTCAGAGAGACTGAGATGAGCACGAAAGTTTTTGTCGACGGACAGGAAGGCACGACCGGCCTGAAGATTTTTGAATACCTGTCGCCGCGCACCGACGTCGAGATCCTGCGTATCGACGACGCGAAGCGTAAGGACGTCGAGGAACGCCGCCGTCTCATCAACGCTTCGGACGTGACGTTCCTGTGCCTGCCCGACGTCGCCTCGCGCGAGTCGGCCTCGCTCGTCGAAAACGACCGCACCGTCCTCATCGACGCGAGCACGGCGTTTCGCACCCAGGCCGACTGGGCGTACGGCCTGCCCGAGCTGACGAAAGCCCAGCGCGACAAGGTGCGCCAATCGAAGCGCATCGCGGTGCCGGGCTGCCACGCTTCGGCGTTCATCCTGGCCATGCGCCCGCTCGTCGAAGCCGGCCTCGTCGCGCCGGAATTCGCCGCGCACAGCTACTCGCTCACCGGCTACAGCGGCGGCGGCAAGAAAATGATTGCGGAGTACGAAGCGGGCGGCAACGCAAAGCTCGCGAGCCCGCGCCCCTACGCGCTCGGCCTCACGCACAAGCATCTGCCGGAAATGTCGGTGCACGGCGGCCTGAAGTCGGCGCCGGTGTTCACGCCGATCGTGGGGCCGTTCTACAAGGGCCTTGCGGTCACGACCTATTTTTCGCCGAAGCAGCTCACGCGCGGCGCAAAGCCCCAGGACGTGCAGGCGCTCTTCGCCGAGTACTATGCGGGTGAGCCATTCGTGCGCGTGGCGCCCTTCAACGCCGACGAAAACCTCGACGCCGGCATGTTCGACGTTCAGGCGAACAACGACACGAACCGCGTGGACCTGTTCGTATTCGGCAACGACGAGCAGTTCGTGACCGTTGCGCGCCTCGACAACCTCGGCAAGGGCGCATCGGGCGCGGCGATCCAGTGCATGAATCTCGCGATCGGCGCGGCCGAGAATACCGGCCTGCATGCCTGAAGCACGCGCGGTTTCCAGCGCAAACAAAAAACCGGCTCAGTGAGCCGGTTTTTTTACGTCCCATGTTTTGCGTCGATGCAAAACCTGCAGACGAAAAAAAGCCCGCCAATGTTTGGCGGGCTGAATCCATATCAGAGGAGACATGGAGGAGACAAGAAGCAGTATATCGACTAGCGTGATGCAATGCAACATGTAAAGTAGTGCGCACCCTGAATGTTGCGTCACAACAACATATTCGTCATTGTCCTGTCATGGACAGGATGAACATCAACTGATCGAGCCCCACAGGCCGCACGAGGTGCACATCGAAGCCTGCTGCGAGCGCCTCGTCGCGGTGGCGCGACTCGCCCCAGCCCGCGAGCGCGATCAGCAGCGGCGCGCGCTCGCCGCTAACCGCGCGCAATTGCCGCACGATCGTTCCGGGCTCGTCCTGCACGAGCGAAAGCGCCACGATCGCCACATTGGGCGCACCGCGCGCCGCAAGATCGAACGCTTCGTCGAGCGTGCGAGCCGCAGATACGTCGTAGCCAAGATCGGTCAGCAAGGTGCTGAGCCCGTCCAGCGACTTCTCGTCGTTGTCGGCGATCAGGATGCGCGTCTCCATCCGCCGTTCTCCTACCCTGAAATTGGCCTCGCAGCCGGATCTCCCGTTCGATCCGGTGCGCGCCCTGTCGTCGTCATCGGTTCCCCGCCCCACTTCGCGGGCGGCGCCGCAAACCCGGCCGCCGTCCGTCAAGATGCGCCACATTGTGCTCAGCCGGCCGACAGGACTTTGTGCGTCACCGCGCGGTCGTCTGAAGATTTTGATCGTAAAACGCCCGCGAACGTTCGCCGGACCTCATTGCACCCCGATATTCACGCAGTCTCGTCAACCACGGCCCGCGCGCCGCGCAGCCACCTTGCCGAGCACGGCGAAATCGCGCTCGCCGTCGCCGTGCGCCACGGCTTCGAGCAGGCTGTCGCGCAGCACGCTCGCGAGCGGCATCGGCGTCGCGGCGGCGTCCGCGGCGGCCAGTGCGAGCCGCACGTCCTTCAGGCCAAGGCGCGCCTTGAAGAGCGCGGGCTCGTAGCGCCGCTGCGCGATCATGCCGCCGTAGCCCGCATACACCGGGCCCGGAAACGGGCCGCCTGTCACGACGTCGAGGAAGTCGCGCATCGCGACGCCGTAGCCGTCGAGCAGCGCCGCCGCCTCGCCGAGCGACTCGACGGCCGCTGCGAGCATGAAGTTCGCGGCGAGCTTCATCACGTTCGCCTGCTGAGGGACGGCGCCCACGCGCCACGTTTTCTGACCGATCACGTCGAACAGCGGCTGTACGCGGTCGATCGCCTCGGTCGCCCCAGCCGCCATGATCGTGAGTTTCGCCGCCTGCGCGGCGTCCGGGCGCCCGAGCACCGGCGCCGCCACGTAGTGCAAACCGCGCCCGGCATGGGCATGCGCCAACGCTTCGGCCAGTTCGACGGAAATGGTCGCCATGTTCACGTGCACGAGGCCGGGCTGTGCGTGATCGAGCAGCGTCGCGTCGATGACCTCGCGCAGCGCGGCGTCGTCGGCGAGCATCGAGAGCACGGCGTCACCCGCGAAGGCCTCGCCCGGCGTGGCGACGATGCGCGCGCCCGCGTCGGCAAGCGCCTGCGCCTTCGCAGCCGTGCGATTCCACACGCGCACCGTGTGGCCCGCCTTCAGCAGATTGCCGACTATCGCGCCGCCCATTTCGCCAAGACCGATAAAACCGATGTCCATCGCCTGCTCCTTCCATGAAAAACAAGGGGAAACCCGCGCAAAGGTGCAGTACAGCACAACACGGGCCGCGCTGCAGGCGGCTACTCACGCCGCGCGAACGCACGCACGCGCTCCGGCAGGCGGTGCGATACTGCTTTGCATGGTCACCGCCACCTTTCGCTTTTATGAGGAGCTGAACGACTTTCTTGCGCGGCCGCTGCGCCGGCGTGCGTTTAGTTGCGCCTGCGCGCGCAATGCCACGGCGAAACACATGATCGAAGCGCTCGGCGTGCCGCATACCGAAGTCGAATTGATCCTCGTGAACGGCGAATCGGTGGGATTCGATCATCCGCTCGCAGATGGCGACCGCGTTGCCGTCTACCCGAAGTTCGAAGCGCTCGACATCCGCCCGCTGCTGCGCGTGCGCGACGCGCCGCTGCGCGAACTGCGCTTTGTCGCCGACGCCCATCTTGGCGGCCTCGCGCAACTCCTGCGGCTAGCGGGTTTCGATACGCTCTACGACAACCACTTCCCCGACGACGAGATCGAGGCGCTCGCCGCCGCCGAGCATCGCATCGTGCTCACGCGCGACCGCGAACTGCTCAAGCGGCGCAGCATCACGCACGGCTGCTACGTGCGTGCGCTCAAGCCGCGCGCCCAGGTCCACGAGATTTTCGAGCGGCTCGACCTCGCGGCGAGCGCGCGGCCGTTCCGGCTCTGCCTCCTGTGCAACGCGCCGCTGCGGCCCATCGAGCGCGCCGCGGTGCGCGAGCGCGTGCCCGCGGGCGTCTACGACCGGCAAACGCGCTTTGTGACCTGCGACGTATGCCAGCGGGTGTTCTGGGAAGGCTCGCACTGGCAGCGCATGCGCACGCTGATCGACGGCCTCACGCGCCCCGCGGACGACGCGCACGCGGCACACGACGGGCACGACGGGCACAATCGGCACAACGGCCATGAAGGGCCGGATCGCGGCGGCAGCGCGTAGTGGTATTCACGGGTACTCGATGCGGCCCAAAGGCGCTCAAGAGGCACGTAACCGCAATGGACTCACGCAGGCGTTTGCGTACAATGCGCGCCACCGCCCAACACCGGAGCACGACATATGGCCATGAAGAAAACCGACCTTGAGAAGAACAAGGCGCTGAAACTGATGCAAGCAACGCACAAGAACGGACCCGACCGCTTTGGCAAGGGTTCGGCGCAGCCGGCGCTGGACCGCCGCGAACAGCGCAAGCTGGACCAGGCGCAGGGGCTCGTGCCGTTTGCGTGTAAGCTCAACGCCGATCTCGTCGAGAAGCTGAAGGCTCGCGCCGAGGGCCACCCCGGCGGCGTGAACGGCCTGCTCACCGAATTGCTGGAAGCCGGGCTCGCAAGCGAAGCGTCCTGAACGCCCCCCTGCGGCGAGCGCGCAAAAAAAAAGCCAGAGCAAATGCTCTGGCTTTTTTATGGCTGAAAGGCGCTTTAGTTAGCTTGGCCCTTGTCTGCCGTACCCGCAGCCGATGCGCCTTCCGACACAGCGGCGCGCTTGCCGTGGTGCTTCAGTTGCTTGTGCTGCTTCTTGGCCTTGGCCGGTGCGCTAGCTGCCGGTGCGGTTGCAGCCGGAGCCGAAGCGTCTTGTGCGAATGCGTGAGCCGTAACCAGTGCGAACGATGCTGCGATGAGCGAGGCGAGAATCTTTTTCATCTGTTGTTCCCCAAACCTGACAAATAATGACCGGCACGTTGTGAATTAGAACAGCTGGAAAACGCGAAACGATCCGCTTGCCGATCTGGGCGGGCGTTTCGCGCGAAGCAGTATTACGCAGCGTAGGGCGTTTGTCATCCGCTAATGCCCGGGTGTATTTTCCGGGAGACAATTCCCTTTCAATTCGGATACGATCGCCATTTACGCGTTCGTTTTCCGGAAGTTCGTTGTCTTTTCACGTAATACGCTGAATCGGCCTGCCCCGCACGAATTCGGGCCAGATTACCGCCCGACTCAGATGCAATCGCGAAAAAATGGGCAATCCGCCCCTTGCGCAACAGGACACCGCGCGCCATTGGCGCCAACCGTCGAAAACGCTGTCGCGCCCGTTCCCCGCGAAAAGAGATCTCCGCTTGCAATCCGCTACCCGCCGCCACCTGCGCGCCAATCTGCTCATGCTGATCGCCGCCCTCATCTGGGGCTCGGCCTTCGTCGCCCAGCGACTGAGCCTCGACGCCATCGGCCCGTTCCTGTTTACCGGCCTGCGCTTCCTGCTTGGCGCCGGCGTCGTCTCCTGCTTCTTGCTGGCACGCGGCCGCGCCGGTGGCCGCCAGGCTGCTGGCCGCGGCAACGCGCCGGCCCCGGCGCTCTTCAACGGTGCGCTGGTGCGCTCGGGCACCGTGCTCGGCCTCGTGCTGGCCGTCGCTATTTCGCTTCAGCAGATCGGGCTCGGCTACACGAAAATCGCCAACGCCGGCTTCATCAGTTCGCTCTATGTCGTGATCGTGCCGATACTTGGCGTGCTGCTGCGTCATCGCACGGGCATCGGCACATGGGTCGGCGCTGCGCTCGCTGCGGTTGGGCTCTACTTCCTCAGCATCAACGAGCATTTTTCGGTGATGTATGGCGACTGGTTCCAGCTCGGCTGCGCACTCGTGATCTCGATCCAGGTCATGCTCGTGGGCCACTACGCGCCGCGGCACGACCCGCTCGCGCTCTCGATCGTTCAGTTCGTCGCCTGCGGCGTGGTGTGTCTCGCGATCGGACTCGTGTGCGAACCGCTGCGCGCGGCCGACATCGTGCGCGCCGCGCCCACTATCCTCTATGGCGGCGCGCTTTCGGTGGGCATCGGTTATACGCTGCAGGTCGTCGCGCAGCGTGACGCCGCGCCCGCGCACGCCGCCGTGATCTTCAGCATGGAAGGCGTATTCGCCGCGCTCGCGGGCTGGGCCGCACTCGGCGAAACGCTCACGCCGCGCGCACTCGCCGGCTGCGCGCTCATGCTCGCCGGCTTGCTCGCCTGCCAGCTGCTGCCAGCCTGGCAAGCGCGCCAGCGCGCCCGGCAGCGCACAACAGTGAAGCCTGTCGAAACAGCGTAAAACGCGCCATAGTTTTGCGGCGTTGATATCGCGCTCTACAGTTCTTTTTGACGAATGGCGTCGCTAACAGGCGGCGCCATTTTTTTTTCGTGTGGATAACGCGTGATTGCGCCGCGCCGGGCCAGGTTATCCACGTCCACCTCTGGACAACCTGGGGACGACCTGGCGAACGACCTGTGGACCACTTCTTGATAACTACGCACCTGGCGTTGCGGCCTGAAAAGTTATCCCAGGAGCTCGCAACGCGTACATGTTTTGTCCGCATGGCTATCCGTTTCGCATCGGTATGAGCCAACAGGTAATTTCCCGGTTGTCCACAGTTAATGCCAGGACTTGTTAACTGCTACTACTTATAAATATAAATACTGAAAAGACTATGGGGAAAGCCGCGACGCTCGCTGCGCTCGCGTGCTGCGCATTCGCGCAGGTCATTGCGCTTCGCGTTTATTCGCGCGCGAAAACACCATCGACGAATCGCGGCAAGCCGAGCAAGGCGATCCGCGCGATCGATCTGCGGATCTCGCTGCGTCTACCGGAAAGACGCACTGTCTCGCCCGCGCTATGCACGCGGCCGCCTTCGCTGCACGCCCATGCGAGGCAATGCGTCACGGCCACACCTGGCTCGTGGTCTTCATTGGCAAGCCAGCCGACGCTCGCCAACGCAACGCTCGCGCGTCCTGCGCTGCGCGCAAGCGCGCCCTCGGCCGTTTCGCGCGCGACCGCCTCGCTAACGAGTCCGTGACGCGCGATCGTCTGCGTATTCACGCCGGGCAGCGCCGCAAGCGCCGCTGCTGAATGCGCCACGTAACCGAGATCGAGACAACCTGAAGTCCCGCGCTGGTCGGCCATCATCGAGCCGATCGCACCCGCCGTGCAGGTCTCGACGCTCACGAGCACGAGCGAGCGCGACATCAGATAGCCGGCGATCTGCTTCGTAATGTTCATGGCACCAGGAGATGAAAAGGGAACAAGCGAGTGTCGCACGCATGCGCACATGAAAAAGGGCGTGCCTCCCGAGGAGGCACGCCCTTGCTGAATGCATCGCGTGAGTACAACGTGGGCGTTAGCCGCACGCCATCATTTGCTCGATTGTCGGCTCGAGATGGACCAAACCGATGGTCGCGGGCTTGGCTTCGACAACGCCGAAGCATTCCGTGCGGCGCGGCGCAGGATCGACGAGGAAGTTGCGCGCGTAATGCCCGCAACGCTCCGGCGGCAGAAGCCGCTCGGGCGGGATCACCTCGAACGCCGTCCCTACGGCGATGAAAAGATCGTCAGGTGTCATGTCGCGCTGAATGCGCCAGAGCGTCTCGTACTCGGGCGCGGCCTCGTTGAAGAACACCACGCCCGGCTTCACGCCCTCCACCTGCCCGCACGACGGACAGGCGGCCTGGGGATCGAGCGCCCGGCCGGAGGTCGGGAAGCGATAGTCGCAGTCGGTGCACAGAAGCGAAATCATGTCGCCGTGCAGATGCGTGACCTGACGCGCGCCGGCCTGCTCGAGCATGTCGTCGATGTTCTGCGTGACGAGATGCACGCGCTCCGTGCCCCAGCTGTCCTGCCACTTCGCGAGCAACTCGTGGGCGGCGTTCGGACGCGCGTCGCTGCATTCGGCAATGCGTTGGTTGTAGAAACGGAAAACCGCGGGTCGGTTGCGGCGCCACGTGAGGTAGTTGCAAACCTCGTCGATGCTCGCGTGGGACCAGATGCCGTCGCCGGTGCGGAACGTCGAAATGCCGCTCTCCGCCGAGAGCCCTGCGCCGGAAAACACGAACAGGCGGGGGAGTCTGCCGGACTGCCCGGGTTGCCGGGGTTGCGCCACGTTTGCCACTTTCGCCTCCTTGATCGAACGGCGACATTATGACCTTACAGCAGCGTTTCGGCTGAGGGACGCAATGGCGATTGCACTCACGGTCTCAACGAGCGCACTACGCTGCCGCTGAGGCGTCCCAGGGCGTCAGAGCATCCTGGCGGGCGCGGCGAACCACGGCAGCCGCCTGTGCGGCCTCTCAACGGCTCCTGCTGCGATCGACGAAACAAAAAAGGGATGCCGTTGTGGCATCCCTTTTTCAACAAGCACAAACAAGCACAATCAGCGCGCGATAAACCTCACTCCACCGTCACCGACTTCGCGAGGTTACGCGGCTTGTCCACATCGGTGCCGCGCACGCACGCCGTGTGATACGCGAGCAGTTGCAGCGGCACGACGTGCAGGATCGGCGAAAGCAGCCCGTAGTGCTCCGGCATGCGAATCACGTGAATGCCGTCTTCGCTCGTGATGTGCGTGTCGGCATCGGCGAACACATAAAGCTGGCCGCCGCGCGCGCGCACTTCCTGCATGTTCGACTTGAGCTTTTCGAGCAGCGCGTCGTTGGGCGCCACCGTCACCACGGGCATCGCCTCGGTCACGAGCGCCAGCGGTCCGTGCTTGAGCTCGCCTGCCGGATACGCCTCGGCGTGGATGTACGAGATTTCCTTGAGCTTGAGCGCGCCTTCGAGCGCGATCGGGTAGTGCAGCCCGCGCCCGAGAAACAGCGCGTTTTCCTTGCGCGCGAACTCTTCCGACCACGCGATGATCTGCGGCTCCAGCGCGAGCACGCCGTTGAGCGCGGCCGGCAGGTGGCGCAGCAGTTTCAGATGCGCGGCTTCCTGCTCGGCATTCACGTGACCGCGCAGCTTGCCGAGCGTGACGGCAAGAATGAAGAGGCCAACGAGCTGCGTGGTGAAGGCCTTCGTCGACGCCACGCCAATCTCGCGCCCCGCGTGCGTGAGGAACTTGAGTTCGGTGAGGCGCACCATCGCGCTCGTCGCCACGTTGCACACCGCGAGCGTGTGCTCCATGCCGAGCGACTGCGCGTGCTTGAGCGCGGCGAGCGTGTCGGCGGTTTCGCCCGACTGCGAGATCGTCACGACGAGCGCGCGCGGATTCGGCACCGACTCGCGATAGCGGTATTCGCTCGCGATCTCGACATCGGTGCGGATCTTCGCCACCGACTCGAGCCAGTACTTCGCCGTGAGGCCCGCGTAATAGCTCGTGCCGCACGCGAGAATCAGGATGCTGTCGATGCCCTTGAACACCTCGCCCGCGTTGTCGCCGAACAGCTCGGGCGTGAACGCGTCGGTGGCGGGAATCGTGTCCGAGATCGCGCGCGGCTGCTCGAAGATTTCCTTTTGCATGTAGTGGCGATACGGGCCGAGATCGACCGCGCCGCCGTATGCGCCGTAGGCCTGCACGTCGCGCACTTCGCGCGTCACGATGTTGCCCGCGCGATCGGCAATGCGTACGCCTTCCAGCGTGATCTCGCACACATCGCCTTCTTCCAGATAACTGATGTGCTCGGCGCTGCCCGCAATGGCGAGGCCGTCCGACGCGATGAAGTTCTCACCCTTGCCATAGCCCACCACGAGCGGCGAACCGGCGCGCGCGCCAACCACCGTATGCGGCTGGCTCTTGTGCACCACGCCGATCGCATACGCGCCCGCGAGCTGCTGCACGGCCGCGCGCACGGCGGCGAACAGGTCGCCTTGATACAGGCTGTGGATCAGATGGGCGATGACTTCGGTGTCGGTTTGCGAAACGAATTCGTAGCCCTTCGCGCGCAGCATGTCGCGCAGCGACTCGTAGTTCTCGATGATGCCGTTGTGCACGATCGCGAGCGTGTCGCGCGAGAAGATCGGGTGCGCGTTGTTCACCGTGGGCGCGCCGTGCGTCGCCCACCGCGTATGCGCGATGCCGGTCACGCCTTCGAAGTGAGCCTCGCTAACCTGCTCGTCGAGTTCGGCCACGCGGGCGACGCTGCGCACGCGCTGCGGGCCGTCGGCCGTCACGACGGCCACGCCGCACGAGTCGTAGCCGCGATATTCGAGCCGCCGCAGTCCTTCGATCAGGACGGGAACGATATTACGTTGCGCAACCGCGCCGACGATGCCGCACATGGATTCGATCCTTTGCAATGAGAGGCGTGGGCGCCGCGCGTTTTCATGCAGCGGCGCCGGGTTTCAACCGTTCAGTTCTTTTTCTTGACCGGGCGAACGTAGCCGGTTTTCGCGATCTGCGTTTTCTCGTTGAGCACGAGCGTGGCTTCAGGCACGTCCTTCCACACCGTCGTGCCCGCCGCGATGGTCACGCCGCGGCCCACGCGCACGGGCGCGACGAGCTGCGTATCCGAACCCACGAACACGTTGTCCTCGATGATCGTGCGGTGCTTGTTCGCGCCGTCGTAGTTGCAGGTGATGGTGCCCGCGCCGATGTTCACGCCCGCGCCCACATCGGCGTCGCCGACGTAGCTCAGGTGATTCGCCTTCGAGCCCACGCCGATGTTCGCGTTCTTCACTTCGACAAAGTTGCCCACGTGCACGTCGTCGGCGAGCTTCGCGCCGGGGCGCAGCCGCGCATAGGGACCTAGCACCGCGTTCGCGCCAACCGCTGCGTTTTCGATGTGCGTGTAAGCGTCCACGCGCGTGCCCGCGCCGATCGACGCGCTGCGAATCACGCAGTTCGGGCCCACGCTCACGTTGTCCGCCAGCGTCACCTCGCCTTCGAACACGCAGTTCACGTCGATGAACACGTCGCGCCCGCATTTAAGCGAGCCGCGCACGTCGATGCGCGCCGGGTCCGCGAGCGTGACACCCGCCACGAGCAGCGCCTCGGCCACCGTGCGCTGATGCACGCGCTCGAGTTCGGCAAGCTGCTGCTTGCTGTTCACGCCGAGCGTTTCCCATTCGTCGTCGGGCTGCGCAGTCACGGCCGGATGACCCGCGGCGATCGCGGCTTCCACGACATCGGTGAGGTAATACTCGCCCTGCGCGTTGTCGTTCCTGAGCGCCGCAAGCCAGCCCGCGAGCGGCGCAGTAGGCGTCACGACGATGCCGGTGTTGATCTCGGCGATCTTGCGCTGGGCTTCGTTCGCGTCCTTCTGCTCGACGATGCGCTCGACCTGGCCCGCCGCGTCGCGCACGATGCGGCCGTAGCCGGTCGGGTCGTCGAGCGTGACGGTGAGAATGCCGTAACCGTTCGGCCCGGCGGTATCGACCAGACGCTCGAGCGTAGAAGCGCGCGTGAGCGGCACGTCGCCGTAGAGCACGAGCGTGGGCACGTTCGCGTCGAGCAGCGGCAGCGCTTGCGCGAGCGCGTGGCCCGTGCCGAGCTGCTGCGCCTGCAGCGCGAACTGGACGTCGGGCGCGCCAACGGCTTCGCGCACGGCTTCGCCACCATGGCCGACCACGACGACGAGCCGGGTGGGCGACAGCGTGCGGGCAGTATCGATAACGTGCGAGAGGAGCGGCTTGCCGGCGAGCGGATGGAGCACTTTCGGCAGCGCGGAGTGCATGCGTTTGCCCATGCCTGCCGCGAGGATCACGATGTTCATTGCATCAGTGACTGAATAAGGAATGAAGCGGCTGATTTTAGCATGCGGGATATCCCCGACACGCCGGCCAGGCGGGCTCTCGTGCCCCGATAAACACTGTTTTACAACTGCTTTTCAGGACATCGGCCCGAAATGAAAAACGCTCCGACTTGGGGTCGGAGCGTTTAAGGCAAAACCACAGGGAAGGCTCAAAGATCGTCGAACGGCGTGAACTTGATGGCCGTGCCTTCGGCAGGCGCCGCGTCGGTCGAGCACGGCTCCTCATCGAACGCGATATCGCCGGCCGGATCGGCCACGCCCGTTGCGCGCAGGTCCGCGAAGTTGAACAGGTTCGCGTCCATGAGGTGCGAGGGCACGACGTTGCCGAGCGCGTTGAACATGTTTTCCACGCGGCCCGGGAAACGCTTGTCCCACTCGCGGATCAACGCCTTCATCTCCGCGCGCTTCAGGTTCGGCTGGCTGCCGCACAGGTTGCACGGAATGATCGGGAATTCGCGCAGCACTGCGTACTTCTCGAGATCGGTTTCCTTCACGTACGCGAGCGGGCGGATCACGACGTTCTTGCCGTCGTCCGACTGCAGCTTGGGCGGCATGCCCTTGAGCTTGCCGCCGTAGAACAGGTTCAGCAGCAGCGTTTGAAGGATGTCGTCGCGATGATGGCCGAGCGCGATCTTGGTCGCGCCCAGTTCGCCCGCCACGCGGTACAGAATGCCGCGGCGCAGGCGCGAGCACAGCGAGCACGTGGTCTTGCCCTCGGGCACGAGACGCTTGACGATGCTGTACGTGTCCTGGTTCTCGATGTGGTACGGCACGCCCACCTTGTCGAGGTACTCGGGGAGCACGTGCTCCGGAAAGCCCGGCTGTTTCTGGTCGAGGTTCACCGCGACGATGTCGAAGTCGATCGGCGCGCGCTCGCGCAGGCGCAGCAGCACGTCGAGCATCGCGTAGCTGTCCTTGCCGCCCGAGAGGCAGACCATGACCTTGTCGCCGTTCTCGATCATGTTGTAGTCGCCAATCGCCTGGCCGACCTGACGCACGATGCGCTTGAACAGCTTGTTGTTCTCGTAGGCTTCCTTCTGCTCGCGGCGCGTGAGCGCCTGGCGGCCGGTGCCTTCGGTCGCGGCTTCCTCGCCAACGGGGAGCGTTTCGGGGGCGTTCATGAATCAGTCCTCTTTGATGCGAAAGACCTCGACGCCCACCGCGTCGCAGTCCGGATAAACGTCGGGCTTCTCGGTCGAGACGCGCACCGCGCGCACGCGTTCGTGCGAGAGCAGCGCTGCGGCGAGATCGTCGCAAAGCGTCTCCTGCAGATGGATATGGCCCTTGCCCACGCGTTCGGCAACGGTCGAGCGCATGAAGTCGTAGTCGACGACTTCGCGCAGCTTGTCCTCGTGCGGCGTGCTCGTAGCGAGCGGCACGAACAGATCGACATTGATGACGACGCGCTGTTCGCCGCGTTTTTCGAAGTCATGCACGCCGATGTTGATGTGCACTTCGTAGTCGCGCAGGAAAAGCCGGCGGCAATCGGCCAGCCGGGGGTGAAGCAAAACGGTGGACATACAGGTTCCAGTCGATAAAAGCGTGCGTTCGTTCGCACGTATGCCGGCGCGGCGCGCCCGGCGGGTCGTTCAGCCGGTCTGCAAAGCCGCTCGTGCGCGGCGGCTTGCGTTCCTTTGTCTTCGTTAGCACCGCGGGCTCGCAGTCGTGCGCGCAGCGGGCTATGCATTTAGTTGCAAATCTTGATGCAACCCACGTTTGGGCTTTAGTTGCCCGTCAAAAACATTACGTCGCGCGGCAGCGGCACGAGGTGCTGGCCGCCGTCCACGACGAGCGTCGTGCCCGTCACGCCCGAAGCCCGTGCGAGATACAGCGCGGCTTCCACGAGATCCGCTGGCCGCGACGCGCGCTTGAGCGGCGTGACCTGGTGCGCGGCCGCGAAGCTCTCCGGCGTCTGGTCGCCCGACTGCAGCGTGAGGCCGGGCGCGAGCCCCACTACGCGCACCTTCGGCGCGAGCGCCTGAGCGAGCGCGACGGTGGCATTCTGCAACGCGGCCTTCGTCAGCGTGTACGACAGATAGTCGGGATTCATGTTGTACAGCTTCTGGTCGAGCACGTTGATCACACACGTGCGCAGCGTCTCGTCGTCCACCGCTGCCTCGGGCGTTGCCTCGTACAGCATGCGCGCCAGCACGAGCGGCGCCCCCACGTTGATCGCCATGAGCTGCAGCAGCTTCGTGTAGCCCACATCCCGCGCGGTGTCTTCGTCGAAGCGCGACGCATTGTTAAGCACGCACGCAGGACGGCCGAGCGCCGCGGCGCAGTCCGGGACGAGCCGCGCCACCTGCGCTTCGTTGCCGAGGTCGGCGTGCAGCGCCACGGCCCTGCGGCCCAGCGCAGCGATTTGCGCGACGACTTCGTCGGCGGCCTCGCGCGACTCGCCGTAGTGCACCGCGACGTCCCAGCCGCGCGCCGCAAAGCCGAGCGACAGCTCGCGGCCAATGCGGCGTGCGCCGCCCGTCACCAGCACAACGGGCGCCTGGGCATTGGAATCGGGGCGCGATCCTTCGCCGGATGTGCTCAGGTCGGCGTCAGCCGGGCGGATGCCGGGAGTTGCGCTCATTTACAATGCGGGGATGAATCCGAAAGCTCACGAACCCGATAGTTTACCTGTTCCCGAGCCGATCGCGCTCGCGCAGTCCGAGGCGCTCGCGGCCACGCTGCGCGCCGAGATCGCGGCGGCGGGCGGGTGGCTCCCGTTCGACCGCTACATGGAGCGCGTGCTCTATACGCCGGGGCTCGGCTACTACAGCGGCGGAGCACGCAAGTTTGGCCTCTTCGCCGACGACGGCAGCGACTTCGTGACCGCCCCTGAACTTTCGCCGCTTTTTGCCGCGACGCTCGCGCGCGCCGTGGGCGAAGCGCTCGCCGCCAGCGGCACGCATCGCCTGATGGAATTCGGTGCGGGCACGGGCCGCCTCGCCGCGGGTGTGATGCTCGCACTCGACGCCGCAGGCGTGCCGTTCGACGCCTACGCCATCGTCGATCTGTCGGGCGAGCTGCGTGAGCGCCAGCGCGAGACCATTGCGCAGCTCGCGCCGGCGCTCCTCGATCGCGTGACGTGGCTCGACGCGCTGCCTGCGCAGTTCGAAGGCGTCGTGATCGGCAACGAGGTGCTCGACGCCATGCCGGTGCGCCTGTTCGCGCGCAAGGACGCCGTGTGGCATGAGCGCGGCGTGAGCGTGAACGCGCAAGGCGCCCTCGCCTTCGCCGATCAGCCCGCGAATTCGGGACGCGACGCGGGCTGGGCACACAGCGCGCTCGCGGGTGTGGACGGCAGCGAAGACTACGTGAGCGAAACGCACGAAGCCGCGCTCGCGTTCACGCGCACGGTTTGCACGATGCTCAAGCGTGGCGCGGCGTTCTTCATCGACTATGGATTTCCGCGCCACGAGTACTACCATGCGCAGCGCGCGCAAGGCACGTTGATGTGCCACTACCGGCACCGGGCGCACGGCGACCCGTTCCTCTATCCGGGCTTGCAGGACATCACCGCGCACGTGGAATTCTCGGGCATTGCCGAAGCGGGTGTCGAAGCGGGCGCGGACCTGCTTGGCTACACCACGCAGGCGCGCTTTCTGATGAACGCGGGCATTACCGAAGTGCTCGGCGAAATCGATCCGCGCGACCCGCAGCGCTTCCTGCCTGCCGCGAACGCGGTGCAGAAACTCGTTTCCGAAGCGGAGATGGGTGAGCTATTCAAGGTGATCGCGTTTTCGCGCGGCATCGACGAGACCATCGCGGCGTTCGCGCGCGGCGACCGCAGCCACACACTCTGACGCTCACGTCACGCGACCATGATCCGCTGGTTCCTCACCACCTTCATCGCTGTCGCGATTCTCTCCAGCGCGCAGCCGTGGCTCAAAAAGCTCGGCATCGGGCGGCTGCCCGGCGACATCACGCTGCGCATTTTCGGCCGCGAGTATCCGCTGCCGTTCATGTCGACGCTCGTGCTTTCGATGGCGCTCTCGTTTCTCGTGCGCGTGCTCTGAGCGAGCGCGCGCAACGCGCTCAAGCTGTAGCGAGCGCGGCCTCCACCGCCGCTACGCGCGCTTCGTGCACCGCTTCTTTTATTCTCTCGGCGCCGCCACGCTCGATCGAGCGCGCAATTGCCCCCGCATCCACGCCGCGCGCGGCCACGAGTGCCACGCGCAAGCGTTCGGCCTGCGGATAAGGCGCGTTCTCCCAGTTCAGCCGCCCGCGCAAATCCGATTCGCAGGACTGCAGCGCCTCGGCAAACCGCGCCGGTTTGCGCAGCGCGTCGCATCGCTCGAGCATGCGCACGAGCGCCGCCGCCCCCATATCCATCACGCGATGCACGTTGCCATGCTCGCGCGCGACCAGCACGGCGAGGTCGCGGCAATCGTTCGGCACGCGCAGACGGTCGCAAAGCGGCTTGAGCAGATCGACGCTGCGCCCTTCATGGCCAATGTGACGCGGCAGCACGTCCTCGGGCGTCGTGCCTTTGCCGAGATCGTGCGTGAGCGCCGCGAAGCGCACCGGCAGCGTGTAGCCCTGCGCGGCCGCATGGTCGATCACCATCATCACGTGCACGCCCGTATCGATTTCGGGGTGATAGTCGGCGCGCTGCGGCACGCCCCATAGGGCGTCGAGTTCGGGCAGCACGCGCGCAAGCGCGCCGCAATCGCGCAGCACTTCGAACATGCGCGAAGGCTTCGCCTCCATGAGACCGCGGGCAATTTCCTGCCATACGCGCTCGGGTACGAGCGCGTCGACTTCGCCCGAAGCGACCATCTCGCGCATGAGTTCGAGCGTTTCGGGCGCGACGGTGAAATCGGCGAAACGCGCGGCAAAACGCGCGATACGAAGTATGCGCACGGGGTCTTCGAGAAACGCGTCGCTCACGTGGCGAAACACGCGCGCTTCGAGATCGCGCGCGCCGCCGAACGGATCGACCACCTCTCCCGTGAGCATGCCGCCCGGTTGCACTTCCTGCGCCATGGCGTTGATCGTGAGGTCGCGCCGCGCGAGGTCTTCCTCGAGCGTCACGTCGGGCGCGTAGAAGAACTGGAAGCCGTGATAGCCCGCCGCCGTCTTGCGCTCGGTGCGCGCAAGCGCGTACTCCTCGTGCGTGTCGGGATGCAGAAAGACCGGAAAGTCCTTGCCCACCGGGCGATAACCCTGCGCGGCCATCTGCTCGGGCGTCGCGCCCACCACGACATAGTCGCGGTCGCGCACGGGCAGCCCGAGCCTCTCGTCGCGAATCGCTCCGCCTACGACATAGATCTTCATTCGTCGTCGCGTTCGTCGTCGGCGACGATGTGTGTCTCGCGGCGCGCGGCTTCCACCCACTCGGCGACCGCAGGCAGTGCGCTCACGCGCTGAGCGTAAGCGGCGGCTTCGGGCGAGAGCTTCGGCTGGTAGCTATTGAAGCGCATGACGACCGGCGCGTACATCGCGTCGGCAATGGTGAATTCGCCGAACAGGAACGGCCCGCCGCTCGCGGCCAGACACTCGCGCCAGAGCGCGTCGATACGCGCGACATCGGCGAGCGCGCCCGGCGTGGCACCGGCGCCGGGCTTGATCTTGCGGATGTTCATCGGCATGTGGTTGCGCACTTCGCCGAAGCCCGAATGCATCTCCGCACTCACGCTGCGCGCGCGGGCCCGCGCGTTCGCGTCGCGCGGCCACAGCGCGAGCTGCGGGAAGCGCTCGGCGAGCGTCTCGGCAATCGCGAGGGAATCCCACACGGAAAAGCCGTCGTCGGAGACGAGGCACGGCACCTTGCCCGAGGCCGAAAACGCGAGGATCGAGGACTTGGTGCCCGGCTCGTCGAGCTCGATCAGCACTTCCTCGAACGCAATGCCGAAGTGCTTGAGCAGCACCCACGGGCGCATCGACCACGACGAATAGTTCTTGTCTCCGATTACGAGCTTCATTGTTCACATGACCGTAGTGAGTTGAAAGAGCGCGGGCTGGCAGCCCGCTTACTGGTTATCGACCGGCGCTGGCGCGAAAGATGTTCAGCCGCGAGCGCAGCGAGGCGTCGGCGAGATAGAGCGGCGCGATCGTCTCGATGCTCGCCGGCTCGATATCGAGCTCGGGTGCGAGCGGGCCGGTAAGCACGCTGTCCACCTTCATCGAATCGAGATTATCGCGCGTGAGCACCGGCACGCCGGGCGCCATCTCGAACGACAGCGCCTGCAGGCGCCCGAAGGCGTCGGGCAGCCGCACGATGCGTGCGTGGCGGCCCACCGCTTCGCCGCAATACTGCACCAACTGCTCGAGCGTGTAGACCGTCGGGCCGCCGAGTTCGTAAGTGTGCCCGCTCGCGGCGTCGAGATCGAGCACGTTGACGATCGCCTTTGATACATCGCCCACGAACACGGGCTGGAACTTCGCGTCGGGCATGGCGAGCGGAATCATGGGAAAGAGCCGCTGCAGCAGCGCGAAGCGGTTGAGGAACGTGTCTTCCGGACCGAACACGACCGAAGGCCGGAAGATCGTCGTGGCAAGCGCCGTGGCCGCGTGCACGGCTTTCTCGCCGTCGCCCTTCGAGCGCAGATACATGCTGGGCCCACGCGCGTCGGCGCCGAGCGCGCTGATGTGGATGAGGCGATGCACGCCCTTGCCTTCGCAGGCGGCGACGATTTTCGTGGGCAAGTCCACATGCAGCTTCGCGAAGCCCGGCCCGTAGGGATCGCCGCGGCCGCCATTGAGCGTGCCGACGAGATTGATGACCGCGTCCGCGTTTTCGACGAAGGCCGCGAGCGCGACCGGATCCGACACATCGGTCTCGACCACGTCGATGGGCAGCAGGGTGAGATGGCGGGCGTTGTAGCGGCGGCGGGTGGCGACGCGCACGTCCTTGCCCGCCTCGACGAGCGCGTTGACGAGATGGCTGCCGATGAATCCCGAACCGCCGATGACCGCAATGGCTTGATGTCGCATCTTCGACCTCCTCGGGCAGACGGCGCCGCCGCGTACGAGGTCCGGTTCGTCCCGCAGCGCGCCGGCCGGAAGGCGGGGCGCGCAGCGTGCCGTCATGCCGCGCGCGATCCGTATGACGGGAAGTGGCGCGGCCTGACGGCCCGGCGCTTACGGCGTGATATAGCCGAGACGCGCCTTCAGCGATTGCGGACGGCCCTCGAACAGCGCCGCATAGTAGACCGTGTTCGACAACACGTTTTTCACGTAATCGCGGGTTTCCTGGAACGGAATGGTTTCCGCGAAGATGGCGCCTTCGACGCCGCCCTGCAAAGTCTGGCGCCATGCGCGCGGGCGCCCCGGCCCGGCGTTGTAGCCCGCGGTGGCGAGCACGGCGGAGCCATCGAACTGATTGTAGATCATCGACAAATAGTTCGTTCCGAGCAGGATATTGGTGTCGAGATCGTTGAGCTGGTCGCGCGACAGCGGGCCAATGCCGATCTTCTTCGCCACCATCTGCGCCGTGGCCGGCATGATCTGCATGAGGCCGCTCGCGCCCACGCCCGACTTCGCGTTGAGAATGAAACGCGATTCCTGGCGGATGAGACCGTAGGCCCATTCGACGTCGAGGCCGTTGGTTTGCGCGTCGCGCTCCACGACGTCGCGGAACGGCGCGATGTAGCGCAGCGAGAAGTCGTGTTCCGTTTGCGTGCGGTCGGCCGTGTTGACGGTGCGGTCGAGCAACTGGATGCGTTTTGCGTACTCGGCGACGGCGAGCAGCTGGCGATCGCTCATGCCGCGCAGCGGCCAGTTCCATTCGCGATTGCCTTCGAGCCGCAGATTCAGCGCGTAGAAGCGCTGTGCGAGCGCGAAGCCCGGCGTTTGCGCGGCCTGGGCGATTTCGGCGTCGCTCACCGTGGTCTTGGGCGGAATCGTGATCTTCTGGCCGAGTTCTTCGGTCGCGAGCTGGCCATAGAAGTGATAGCCCTGCGAGATCGACGCGAACTCCTGGTTCGCCCGCCCCGTTTCGCCCGCCTGCTTGAGCGCGCGCGCGTGCCAGTAGACCCACGACGGTTGCGCGCGCAGCGCGGGCGGCATCTGCTCGATCGACCAGCGCACCATCGTCCAGTCGCCGCCCAGCAGCGCTGCGCGCGTACGCCATTCGTAAGCCGGGTACGAAAGCGGTGCGTTGGCCGAGAGGCGATACCAGTCGATCGCGGCGGGCAAACGCTTTTGCGCGCCCTGATAACCGATCGTGCCCCAGCCGATCGCGCGTTCCGGCGAGGTGAGCTGCGGCGCAACGGCGGCGTAGGTCGCGGCGGCCATGGCCGGATCGTTGCGCGCCATCACCGTGACGGCGAGCAGTGCGAGCTGATGCGATTGCGGATCGCCGGTGACGCCTTGCGCAAGCGTGAGCGGCGGTGTGCTCACCGCCTGGCTGAACGCCGTCGGGTCGGGACGCTGCGACAGGCCGTCGAGCAGTTTTGCGCCGGCCGCGGTCTGGTTCTGCTCGTAGGCGAGGCGGATCTGCTGCCACACGTCGTCGCTCGAGAACTGGCCTTTGATCGCAAGCGCCGTGATGAGATCGACGCAGCCGTCGCCGTAATAGCGCGGCTCGGTGAGCAGCGCGCGCGCATCGTTGGCGACGTTCTCGCCGCGCGCCGCGCGCGACTCGAGCGCGTAGCACTTCACCTGCGTGTCGTCGTTGAGCACGAAGCGCGGGTATTGCTGGTCGAAGTTCGCCCAGTCGTGGCGCGCGCCCAGCACGAGCAGATAGTCGTTGCGCAGACGGTCGGCGATCGCCTGGCCGTCGTAGCGCTGCAGGAACGACAGCACCGGCGCATCGGGCGCGTCCACGCGCGCGTGGCCTTGCGAATCGAACAGTTGCGGCTTGAGCTGGAAGTATTCGAGATACGACGGCGCCGGGTAATCGGGGATCATCGCAGCGAGTTGCGCGGCGCGCGCGGGATCGTTATTGCGCGCGGCTTCGCGAAGCTGGATGAAAGTCTGATCGTCGTTCGAGAGGACTGCGCCTACGGGCAGTGCGACGGGGCGCACGGCGTCCGCCGTGCTGCATGCTACGAGTGCCGCGGCAGTCAGTGCGAGACCGACCACGCGATATACTCGGACAAGGCGTTTGGACATCGTTATTTCTGGAGCGCGAGGTGAACCCAAGCATAGCACGCAACCCTCACACGGAATCCAAAAAGGACTGGCGTGCAAGGCTGCTTCCTCGGCGAATTGAGGCGGCTTCCGACATGGCAATCGGGGCGGCGCTGACGGCTCATCTCGATGCACTCGTCGCGCAGTTTTCGCCGCGTTCGATCGGGTTCTATTGGCCCTTGCGCGGCGAGTTCGATGCGCGCACCTGGATCACCGCCTGGCTCGCCGCCGATGCGTCACGCCGCGCCGCCCTGCCCGCCATTGCCGAGCGCCACACGCCGCTCGTGTTCCACGCCTGGACGCCGCACGCCCCCATGCGCGAAGGCCATCACGGCATACCCGAGCCGCAGTCGCAGGAAGTGATCGTGCCCGATCTCCTCCTCGTGCCGTGCGTGGGTTTCGATCGCGACGGCTATCGCCTTGGCTACGGCGGGGGCTACTACGACCGCACGCTGGCTGCGTGGCCCGGTGAGGCGTTGCCCGTCACGGTGGGCATTGCATACGAAGCGTGCCGCATTGATGACGGTGTGCTCGCGCGCGAGGCGCACGATCTGCCGCTCGACGCCGTGGTGACCGAAGCCGCCACGCATCGTTGCCAACGTTCGCGCGAGCGCTGAACGCGGCCCTGGTCACTCAGGCGCGACTCAAAGCGAAGCCGCCGCGCGCGCGGCCGTGTCGTAGAGCCCCGACGCATTGCGCATGAGCTGCGCGGCGTCGCCAATCTGCTGGTTCGTGAGGCCGCTTTCCTTGAGCGTGGCGATGAGGCAGCTTTCGCGCACGTCGCGATAGCGCAGGCACAGCGCCTGCCCTTCCGGCGTGACCGAGAAGAAGACTTCCTTGCCGGTCTTTTCGCTTTTTACATACCCTCTGGAGACGAGCTTCTTCAACGCATACGTGGCCACGTGCGTGTCCTCGATGTTGAGCACGAAGCAGATATCCGCGAGCTTCTTGCGCCGCTCGCGATGGCCGACGTGATGGAGCAGCGACACTTCGATCGGCGTCATGTCCTTCACGCCCGCCGCCGACATGCAGCGCACCATCCAGCGGTTGAACGCATTGCTCGCCATGATGAGCGCGTACTCGAACTCGGAAAGCTCGGCGCTCGACTCGGAGACGAGATGTTCGGACGAAACGATCTTGGTCGGCTGGCGCGACATGGCAGGTAACCCGGTAGTCGGTGGTCGAAGAGGCAAAGCGGCGTGGCGTGAGTGTAATTGCAGCGCGTTTTCGGTGCGCCTGGCGAAAACGCTTATTGATAAATTGTAGATAATTTATCGACAATGTACGCTAGGAAGGAATGGCGCCGGGTGTCTGCCTGCGCAAACTTTCGACCGGTCGAACCCGTCCCTGATCGATCCAACATGCCGAATTCTGACCCTCGCATTTTTCCTCTCGGTGACGAAGCGCTTGTCTGCGAAGCGCCGCCGCCCGCCACGCTCGAGGTCCAGCGCCGCGTCTGGGCCGTCGCCGCGCTCGCGCGCGGCTGGGCGCCGGTGCGCGAAGTGGTGCCCGGCATGAACAATCTGACGATCACCTTCGATCCGCTCTCGGCCGACGCCGTGGCGCTCGCCGGCGCGCTCCGGGAAGCCTGGCGCGACGCCGAAGACGCGAGCGTTGCCGGCCGCGAGGTCGAGATACCCGTGGTTTATGGCGGCGACGATGGCCCTGATCTCGAAGCGGTCGCGCAACACTGCTCGCTCGCTGCCGCCGACGTCGCCGCGCGCCACGCCGCGGGCGTCTACACGGTGTTTTTCCTCGGCTTTCAACCCGGCTTCGCGTATCTCGGCGGACTCGAACCCCAGCTGCACACGCCGCGCCGCCGCGAGCCGCGCCTGGCCGTCCCCGCCGGGTCGGTAGGCATCGGCGGCGAGCAGACGGGCATTTATCCGGCTGCGTCGCCCGGCGGCTGGCAACTGATCGGCCGCACCGCCGCGAAGCTGTTCGACCCTGCGCACAATCCGCCCACGCTGCTCATGCCCGGCGACCGCGTGCGTTTCACCATTGCGGAGCTCCACGCATGATCGAAGTCTTGCGCGCGGGCCTGCTCACCACGGTCCAGGATCTCGGCCGCCCCGGCTACCGGCATCTGGGCGTCGCCAGCGGCGGCGCGCTCGATACGCTCGCGCTCGAAGTGGGCAACCGTCTCGTCGGCAACCGGCCCGACGCGGCCGGCATCGAAATCACCTTCGGCCCCGTCGCGCTGCGCTTCGCGCGCGCCACGCGCGTCGCCATTACGGGTACCGACTTCGGCGCCACGCTCGGCGGCCGCCCGGTCTGGTCGTGGTGGAGCCTGCCCGTGGCCGCGGGCGAGGAACTGGTGCTGAACGGCGCGAAGCGCGGCATGCGCGCCTATGTCTGCGTGGCGGGCGGCATCGACGTGCTGCCCATGCTCGGCTCGCGCAGCACCGACCTGGCGGCGGGCTTCGGCGGCCTCGCGGGCCGCGCGCTCAAAGATGGCGACCGTCTCGCCACCGGCGCCTCGTTCGCGCCGGGCCGCGAGCGCGCCGCGCTGGACCCGGGCGCGCCGGCCTTCGGCGTCAAGGCGCCCGTATGGTGCAGCTTCGCGCTGGCCGACGAGCCGCATCACCGGCGCGGCCGCCATCCGGACGGCATGGCGTGGGCCGTGCCTGTGCGCGTGCTGCGCGGCCCCGAGTACGACAGCTTCACGGGCGAAGCGCAACGCGCGTTCTGGTCCGACGAGTGGCAGCTCACCCCCAACAGCAACCGCATGGGCTTTCGGCTCACGGGCACACCGCTCGCGCGCACGAACAGCGCGGACCTGCTCTCGCACGCGGTGCTGCCCGGCACGATTCAGGTGCCGCCGAACGGCCAGCCCATCGTGCTGATGGCCGACGCGCAGACCACGGGCGGCTACCCGAAAATCGGCTCCGTGATTCGCGCCGACTGGTGGAAGCTCGCCCAGGTGCGGCTCACCGGCGGCGTGCGTTTCGTGGAAGCGACGCCGGTCGCCGCGCGCGCGGCACTGGAAGAAGAACGGGCTTATTTGCGGCAGATCGACGCCGCGATCGCCATGCACGACGAGCGCTATGCGAGCCGCCGCGCGAATGTAGTTTCAAGCGCGGCCGCGAGCGCGTGATTTTCAAGCACCATCGGTAAGACGAGCAGTAAGAGGAACACATCATGACCACCATCGATCTGAACGCCGATCTCGGCGAAGGCTGCGGCTCCGACGAGGCGCTGCTCGACCTCGTGAGTTCGGCCAACATCGCGTGCGGCTGGCACGCAGGCGGCGCCAATGCCATGCGCGAATGCGTGCGCTGGGCCGTGGAAAAAGGCGTGTCGATCGGCGCGCATCCGAGCTTCAACGACCCCGAGAACTTCGGCCGCAAGGAGATGAACCTGCCGCGCGAGGAGATCTACGCGGGCGTGCTCTACCAGCTAGGCGCGCTTTCCGCGATCGCCCAGGCCGAAGGCGGCCGCATCGCTCACGTGAAGCCGCACGGCGCGCTGTACAACCAGGCCGCGCGCGACCCGCAAATCGCCGAGGCGATCGTCTCCGCCGTGCATGATTTCGATCCGTCGGTGACGGTGTTCGCGCTCGCGGGCAGCGGGCTCGTGACTGCGGCGCGCGAGGCGGGGCTCGTGGCGATCGAGGAAGTGTTCGCCGACCGCGGCTACCGCGCGGACGGCTCGCTCGTGCCGCGCAGCGAGCCGGGCGCGCTGCTCGACGACGAAGACACCGTGCTCACGCGCACGCTCGCGATGATCCGTGAGCAGCGCGTGCAGGCCGTGAACGGCGCCTGGGTGCCGCTCAACGCGCAGACCATCTGCCTGCACGGCGACGGCCCGCACGCGCTCGCGTTCGCGCGGCGCATCCGCACGGCGCTCGACGAGGCGGGCATTGGCGTGCGCGCGGCGGGCGCAAGCGAGGTCTGACGCCCCTAGCTTCAATGCGGCAATGCGCGCGGCAATCGCCGCGCGCTACGTGCACGGCAATACCCAAGGTTTTCGCAAGGCAATCCCCGGCAGCGCAAGCTGCAGACGTAGTTGTACCCAGCAGGTTCGTAGTTGTACGAACGGCCATCAGAGCCGCGCAGTCAACGCCGCTACTCGCGGCAATCAACGACAAGCCAATACGTTTGGAGATCCACATGCAGAGCACCGTCAACTTATGGCCGCTGATCGGGGTGGCCGTCATCATCGCCGGCTTCTTGTTACGGTTCAATCCGATGCTGATCGTCGCCGCGGCGGCCGTCGTCACCGGTTTCGCCGGGGGCTTTCCTCCCGGTAAGATTCTCGCCGCCATCGGCACCGGCTTCATCAAGACCCGCAACATCCCGCTCATCATCCTGCTGCCGCTCGCCGTGATCGGTCTGCTGGAGCGCCACGGCCTGCGCGAGCGCGCGCAGATCTGGATCGGCAGCATCAAGGCGGCGACTGCCGGGCGGCTGCTCATCGTCTACCTGCTCGTGCGCGAACTCACCGCCGCTGTCGGCCTGACGGGTCTGGGCGGTCATCCGCAAATGGTGCGGCCGCTCATCGCGCCGATGGCCGAAGGCGCCACGGAAAACCGCTTCGGCAAGCTCTCCGACGCCGTGCGCTACAAGCTGCGCGCGTACTCGGCCGCGACCGACAACGTGGGCCTCTTCTTCGGCGAGGACATCTTTGTCGCGTTCGGGGCGATCGTGCTGATGGTCACGCTGCTCAAGGAAGCGGGCGTTTCGGTCGAGCCGATCCACGTGGCGCTCTGGGGCATTCCCACGGCGATCTGCGCGTTTCTGATTCACGGCACGCGGCTCTGGCTGCTCGACCGCAAGCTCGAGCGCGAGCTGGGCGGCGCGAAGCCGGCCGGTGCAACGGCGCCGGCAGCCGACCAGCGCCAGGGAGACCAAGCATGACGCTCACCCTCAACTGGCTCTTCTGGCTGCTCGGCATCGTGCTGCTCATCGTGGGCGGCATGATCGTGATGGACCGCGAGCATCCGCGCCGCTTCACGGCAGGCGGCTTCTGGCTGCTCTACGCGCTCATTTTTCTCGTCGGCGACATGCTGCCCGTCGAAATCGTGGGCGTGCTCGTGATCGCCATGGCGCTGATCGCGGGTCTCGGCGGCGTGACCGCCGCCAAACCCAAGGTGCTCGCGCTCGAAACCCGTCTCGCCAGCGCCAAACGGCTGGGCAACAAGCTCTTCGTGCCCGCGCTCACCATCCCCGTGATCACCGTCGTGCTCACGCTCGCGGCCAGCCATCTCGTATTCGGCGGCAAGCCGCTCATCGACCCGAAGAACGTCACGTTGATCGGTTTCGGCATCGGCTGCGTGATCGCGCTCGCGATTGCCTGCATCATCACGCGTGACAGCGTTGGCCAGTCGATGAAGGAAACGCGCCGCCTCGTCGACGCGCTCTCGTGGGCCGCCGTCCTGCCGCAGATGCTCGGCATGCTCGGTCTCGTGTTCTCGGACGCGGGCGTGGGCAAGGCCGTCGCGCACGTGACGACGTCGTACATCAACATGGACGTGCGCTTCGTCGCGGTCGTGGTCTATTGCGTGGGCATGGCGCTCTTCACGATCATCATGGGCAACGGCTTCGCCGCGTTTCCGGTGATGACGGGCGGCGTGGGCGTGCCGGTGCTGGTGGGCATGTTCCACGTCAACCCTGCGATGATGGCCGCCATCGGCATGTTCTCGGGCTACTGCGGCACGCTCATGACGCCGATGGCCGCGAACTTCAACATGGTGCCCGCGGCGCTGCTGGAACTGCCCGACAAGAACGCGGTGATACGCGTGCAGGTGCCCACGGCGCTTGGCATTCTCGCGGCCAATATCGTGCTGCTGAATGTATTCGGGTTTTGACGGAACGAAGGCGCCTGGGGGCGAAAAGCCGGCGAAAGCCGGCTTTTTTGCGCCAGCGTTTAGCGCTCAGGCCGCGCGCAGCGAAGCGGCGTCGAGCGCTTCGCAAAAGTGCGGAAAATGCCGCGCGACGAGCACCTCGGGCAGCACATACTGCGGAAAGCATTTCGCCGTGTTGTGAGCATGGAGCACGTGCAGGCACAGGCCCGCGTCGTCGGCGACAAGCGCAATGCGCGCGCCGCGCGAACGCGCGGCCGTGATGAAGCGTCCGTCTTCGTTGAACGAACGCGGCTCGAACGGCTGTGCCGCCCACAACTGCTTCGTATAGACGTAGCTGAAGCCGTAGCCCAGATGGTTGTCGGCGAAGGCCGGGTTGTCCCGCGGGAAATTGAGCACCGTCATGGGCTGAGCGCTCCAGCAAAAATGCAGGCCGCTCTTGCGCATCAGGTCCCAGTACGCAAACTGGCCATACACGCGGCTGTAGAGGAAGAACGCACCGAGCTTCACGAACTGCACGTCGTGCAAGTGCATGTGCCCGAGCATCGTGCTCAGGTAGTCGGGCGCGTAGACCTCGTCGTCGTCGAAATGCGCGATGACCTCGCCGCGCGCTAGCTCGGCCGCGAGATTGCGCTTCTCGCCAACCGTCAAACGCGTGCGCAGGTGGCGATACACCACGCGCTCGTCGTTCAGGCTCGCCATGAAGGCGCTGGGCGTGTCACTGTCGTCGATCACGATCCATTCGAGCCCGGGCGCGCGCTGCGACGCGAACGAGCGGTACGCGAGCGGCAAAAACGCTTCACGGTTCCAGGTGGGCGTGACGACGCTCACGCAGGGCGCGTTCGCCTGAGCGGCGGACGAAGAGAACATGGCAGCGACCTCAGCAGCACAAAACCCGCATGCTAGGCGCGCGCTCTGGCGGCCGATATCGAACGTTGACTAAATGCGCTCACTTTTGATCGAACGCAAAGACGCGACGAGCGGCGCCGAGGCCGGCGCTCAACCCGGGTCGACGTTGAACCCACGCTGGCGCAGCAACTGGAGCACGCCTTTCGGGCCGCCCAGGTGCAAGGCGCCGACGGCCACGAAGAGAGGCTTGTTGGGCGCCACATACTGCTGCATGCGCGAAACGAAGCGCCGGTTGCGCTCGTAGACGATGCGGTTATCGACCGACGCCGCCACCCGCGCGTCGTGCGAGAGTTTTTCGGTACGCGCCGCCTCCCAGGCGGCGATCGCATCGGCGTCGCCCACGCGCCACAGGTGCAGGAGCGTTTGCACGTCGGACACGTTTTGCGCCGGCGTTTGCGCGAGATCCTGAGCGAGCATCTCGCGCTGCTGCGCAAGGCTCAGGTTCGTGAAGGCGCGCATCTGCTCGGCAAGCGTCTCCAGCCCGACGATGCGGCGGCCCTTCCAGCGCAGGAACACGTTCTGCAGTTGCGCCTCGGTGCCGTATTCGGTCTGCAGGCCGGCGCTCAGCGAATCGTAGGTTTCCACGAGCAGCGAGGCGAGCCACGGCCGCATCTTGCGGATTTCGGCAAGCGCCTCGGGATTGCCGCGCATGCGCGCCTCGAGCTTCTGCCAGAGCGGATCGGGCAAGAGGCCTGGCAAGCAGGGCCGTTTGCACACCCCGTATTTCGAGACATCGTCCTGGGAAACGAGCAGATCGTCGGGGGAAAGCTCGAGCGCGAGAATGGGCGACGCGGCGAGCGCCGCGAGAATCGGCGGGCGAAACGGCTGGCCAGGCGGATAGTCGGCGGGGTCGCCCACATGGAGCGTGCCGAGCAGATAGATCGTGAGATTGCCGCGCGTGGCGACGTAGAACGGCATGCGCGCTGGCTGCGTGCGCACCGGGCCGCCAGCCGTCGTGCCGGAGGCGTAGCTCGGCACGGCGGGCGCGGCATGAAAGCCGGGAATGCCGCCGCTCGAGCCGCGCGCTGAACCTGGCGGCACGGGGACGGCCGGCCGCACACCGGGCGTATTGGCGACGGCGCCACCGGCGAATGCCGTGTCCGGCGCACCCGCGAGCACGCCGAGCGCGAGCGAGAGCGAGACCACCGCGCGTAGCGCCCTGCTCGACGCGGTCTTGAGCGCCGCGCACAGCGCTACCGCCAATGCCACACCGAATGCCAAACCCGAAGCCACACCGAATGTCACGCCACCAGCCGTAGACAGCCCGGCAACCACGGCAAAAGCGGCGGCCGGAACGATTGAAAAAGCGGCGGAGAAAACGGTGGGAAAATCAGTGAAAAGGGCGGCGCGACGGCCGCCCATCAACTGGCGGCGCGCAACGATAAAACGACGCGCCGCCGTCGCTTCAGGCCGGCATAGGCCGCCCATCCTCTTCCCCCACCTCCTCTGCACGATGGCAGGATACCTGACGGCCGTCCACTTCGCGAAGTACAGGAACTTCCTTACGACACCTGTCGATCGCGTATGGACAACGTTGGTGGAACGTGCAACCAGAGGGCGGGTTCAGCGGCGAAGGCAATTCGCCCTCGAGCTTGATCTTCACGCGGCGGTCCGCTTCGAAAATCGCGGGTGTGGCCGAGAGCAGCGAGCGCGTGTACGGATGGCGCGGCCGCGAGATCACCGTGTCCTTGTCGCCCAGTTCCGCCACGCCGCCCAGATACATCACCATCACGTCGTCGGCAATGTGCTCGACCACGGCCAGGTTGTGCGAAATGAACACGTAGCTCGTGCGGAACTGTTCCTGCAAGTCCATGAACAGATTGAGAATCTGCGCCTGGATCGAGACGTCGAGCGCGGAAACCGGCTCGTCGGCCACGACGATCTGCGGATCGAGAATCATCGCGCGCGCGATCGCCACGCGCTGGCGCTGGCCGCCCGAGAACATATGCGGATAGCGCTTGGCGTGCTCGGGCCGCAGGCCGACGATGCGCATCATGTGCGCAATGCGGTCCGCGCGCTCAGTCGCCGTGAGCCGCGTGTTGATGGCGAGCGGCTCGCCGAGCGTCTGCTCCACGGTCTTGCGCGGGTTGAGCGAGGCGAACGGGTTCTGGAACACCATTTGCACGCGCCGGCGCAGCGCGGCGATCTTCGCTGCGTTTGCGTGCGCAACGTCTTCGCCGTCGATCGTGAGCTTGCCCGAGGTGGGAGGCTCGATCATCGTGAGCTGGCGCGCGAGCGTCGATTTGCCGCACCCCGACTCCCCCACCACGGCGAGTGTGCGTCCGCGCGTGAGCGAGAACGACACGCCGTTGAGCGCCTTCACCGTACCGGTGCCGAACATGCCGCGCTTGACGCTGTAGTGCTTCTTGAGATCTTCCGCGACGAGAACCTTGTCATCCTCATGAGCCGCGTGTTGCTGGACTGCGTTCATCGCGCGCCTCCGTTGGATTGGGTCACCGCCGCGTTCAGCGGCCTGATACAGCGCACTTGCGCGTAGCCGCTCTCATCGGTCACCGCGTTGAGCGCGGGCCGTGCCTTCATGCAGTCGTCCACCACGTATTTGCAGCGCGGCGCGAACAGACACCCGCTTGGCCGGTCGTCGCGGCCGGGCACCATGCCGGGCAGCGCGGCAAGCCGCATCGCCCCCTTGTTGTGCTCGGGAATCGCCGCGAGCAGCGCTTCCGTGTACGGATGATGCGGACGCGAAAAGATGTCCGGCACACGGTTCGTTTCGATGATCTCGCCCGCGTACATCACGGCCACGCGCTGCGCGACTTCCGAAACCACGGCCAGATCGTGCGAGATCAGCACGAGCGCCATGCCGCGCTCCTTCTGCAGGCGCACGAGCAGCTCCATGATCTGCGCCTGGATCGTCACGTCGAGCGCCGTGGTGGGCTCGTCGGCGATCAGCAGCTTCGGGTTGCAGGCCACGGCCATCGCGATCATCACGCGCTGGTTCATGCCGCCCGACATCTGGTGCGGGAAGTTGTCGATGCGGTTCTTCGCGTCGGGAATGCCCACCTGGTCGAGCAGTTCGAGCGCGCGCGCATGCAGCGCCGAGCCGCGCAGGCCTTCGTGCAGCTTGAGCACTTCCTTGATCTGATAGCCGACGGTGTAGCTCGGGTTCAGGCTCGTGAGCGCGTCCTGGAACACCATGGCGATGTCCTTGCCCACGATGCGGCGTCGCTCCTTGCCCGTTGCGTTGAGAAGATCGCGGCCATTGAACGTGATCGAGTCGGCCGTGACCTTGCCCGGCGCGTCGATCAGGCCCATGAGCGCCATCATCGTCACGCTCTTGCCCGAGCCCGATTCGCCGACGATGCCGAGCACTTCGCCCGGCGCCACGGAAAGATTCACGCGGTCCACGGCGGGCAGGCCGTTGAAGTTCACGGCCAGGTTGCGGATGGTGAGAAGTTCGTTGTTCATGTCAGGCCATCCGCTTTAGCTTGGGATCGAGTGCGTCGCGCAGCCCGTCGCCGAGCAGGTTGATCGCGAGCACCGAGATCAGGATGGAAAGGCCAGGCATCGTGACGATCCACCATGCGCTGTCGATATAGTCGCGCGCCGAGGCGAGCATCGCGCCCCACTCCGCCCGCGGCGGCTGCACGCCGAGGCCGAGGAAGCCGAGCGCGGCGGCGTCGAGAATCGCCGAGCTAAAGCCGAGCGTCGCCTGCACGATGAGCGGTGCCGTACAGTTGGGCAGCACCTGCGAGAACATCAGGCGCATCGTGCCGGCACCGGCCACGCGCGAAGCGGTCACGTACTCCTTGTGCAGTTCGCCCAATGCCGAACCGCGCGTGAGACGCACGTAACCGGGCAGCGCCACGATCGCGATGGCGAGCATGGTGTTCGTGAGCCCCGGGCCGATGATCGCGACCACCGCGACCGCGAGCAGCAGCGAGGGCAGCGCCAGCAGCACGTCCATGAGACGCATGATCGGCGTATCGGCCCACTTCTCGAAGAACGCGGCCACGAGACCGAGCACGATGCCCGGAATCAGCGCGAGCACGACCGAGACGCAGCCGATCCACAGCGAGAGCCGCGCGCCGTACATGAGACGCGAGAGGATGTCGCGGCCCGCTTCGTCGGTGCCGAGAATGAACTTCCAGTTGCCGCCGTCGAGCCAGGCGGGCGGAATCTTCACGAAATCGCGATATTGCTCGATGGGGCTGTGCGGCGCGATGAGCGGCGCGAAGATCGCGACGAAGATCAGCAGCAGCACGATCACGCCGGCGCCCACCGCGCCCTTGTTGCGCGAGAAGTTCGCCCAGAATTCGCGCAGCACGAGCGCGCGGCCCGAAGGCGGCGTGACGGCGCGAGGCACGGTGTTCTGAATGTCAGCCATCATGCCTCCTGGTGTTCAATGGTGTGTTGTGGGGTTCGCATTTTCATGGCTCGCTTACCTCGTATGTCGAATGCGTGGGTTGAGCACGCCGTACAGCAGATCGACGAACAGGTTCACGACGATCACAAGCGTCGCGATCATGAGAATGCCGCCTTGCACCACCGGGTAGTCGCGCCGGCTGATCGCGTCGATCAGCCATTTGCCGATGCCCGGCCAGGAGAACAACGTTTCGGTAAGCACCGCGCCCGCGAGCAGCGTGCCGACCTGCAGGCCGATCACGGTCACCACGGGGATGAGCGCGTTGCGCAGCGCATGCACGACGATCACGCGCACGGGCGAAAGACCCTTGGCGCGCGCGGTGCGGATGTAATCCTCGCGCAGCACTTCGAGCATCGACGAGCGCGTCATGCGCGCGACCACGGCGAGCGGAATCGTGCCGAGCACGATGGCCGGCAGGATCAGGTGGCTCACGACCGACTTGAACGCGCCTTCGTCGGTGCCGGGCAGGAGCGAGTCGATCAGCATGAAGCCGGTCACGTGCGGAATGTCGAATTCCACGGCGATGCGGCCCGACACAGGCGTCCAGCCGAGCTTCGACGAGAACACCATGATGAGGATGAGCCCCCACCAGAAAATCGGCATGGAGTAGCCGGTGAGCGCGGTGCCCATGACGCCGTGATCGACGACGGTGCCGCGCCGCAGTGCCGCGAACACGCCAGCGGGCAAGCCGACTGCGAGCGCGAAAATGAGCGCGCAGATCGACAGCTCGACGGTGGCGGGAAAGCGCGCGAGAAACTCGCCCATCACGCTCGTATTGGTGATGATCGAGGTCCCGAGGTTGCCGTGGATGGCGTGCCAGACGTAGTGGAAATACTGCATCGGCAGGGGCTCGTCGAGCCCCAGGCGGTGCATCGCCTCGGCGTGCATTTGCGGATCGACGCCGCGCTCGCCCATCATCACTTCGATGGGGTCGCCCGGAATCAGGTGGATGAGTGCGAACGCCAGAATGGTGATACCGATGAACGTGGGTATGACCATGCCGATGCGGCGCAATACGAAGCGGAACATGTGGTGTTCCCCCAAAAGCTTGAAATGAAACGCAACCGGCGACAGGGGCTCGTGACCCCGGTCGCCGGACCATATTTCGCCCGCTTTCCGATCAGGTGAAAGCTGGGCGAAAACTACCCGATAAACATTACTGCATGCCCACGCCGTCGAAGCGCGCGTAGCCGAGCGGTTCGATGCGCATGTCGATCACCTTCTTGCTGACCGGCTGATAGACGGTCGAGTGAGCGATCGGCGAGAACGGCAGTTGCTGCGCGAAAATGTGCTGCGCGTCCTGGTAGAACTTGGTGCGCTGCGCAACATCCGACGTCTGGCGGCCCTTCTGGACCAGTTCGTCGAACGGCTTGTAGCACCACTTGCCGAAGTTGTTGCCGTTCACGGCCTCGCAGCCGAGCAGCGTGCCGAGCCAGTTGTCGGGGTCGCCGTTGTCGCCCGTCCAGCCGATCAGCATCGAGTCGTCCTCGCCCGCGTGCGCGCGCTTGATGTACTCGCCCCACTCATACGTGACGATCTTCGCCTTCACGCCGATCTTGGCCCAGTCGGCCTGGATCATTTCGGCCATCAGACGCGCGTTCGGGTTGTAGGCGCGCTGCACGGGCATGGCCCACAGCGTGATCTCGAAACCGTTCGACTGGCCAGCCTTGGCGAGCAGCGCCTTGGCCTTTTCCGGGTCGTACGCGTTGGCCGGCAGGTTCTTGACGTAGGACCATTGGGTCGGCGGCATCGGGTTGGTTGCGAGCTGGCCCGCGCCCTGGTACACCGAGTCGATGATCGCCTTCTTGTTGATCGCCATGTCGAGCGCGTGGCGCACGTCCGCGTTGTCGAGCGGCTTGTGCGTGACGTTGTACGACAGGTAGCCCAGGTTGAAGCCCGGCTGCGACGGCATCGCGATGTTCGCCTCGGCCTTCAGCGGCGCGATGTCGGCGGGACGCGGATAGCTCATCACCTGGCATTCGTCGCGCTTGATCTTCTGCACGCGCACGCTCGCGTCCGGCGTGATCGAGAAGATCAGCTTGGAGAGCTTCACGGCGCCCGGCTTCCAGTAGTCAGGATTGCCGTCGAAACGGATCGTCGCGTCCTTCGTGTAGCTCTTGAAGATGAACGGACCCGTGCCGACCGGATTCTGGTTCAGGTCGGCAGCCTTGCCGGCCTTCATCAGCTGATCCGTGTATTCCGCCGAAAGGATCGAGGCGAATTCCATCGCCATGTTCTGGATGAACGGCGCGTTCGGCTCGTTCAGCGTGAACTTGACCGTGTACGGGTCGACCTTCTCGACCTTCGCGATCAGCTTGTCGAGGCCCATGTCCGTGAAGTACGGGAACGAGACCGGGTACGCCTTGCGGAACGCGTTGTTCGGGTTGAGCATCCGGTCGAACGTGAACACGACGTCGTCGGCGTTGAATTCGCGCGAGGGCTTGAAGAACGACGTGGTCTGGAACTTCACGCCGTGACGCAGATGGAACGTGTAGGTCTTGCCGTCCGGGGAAACGTCCCACGATTCTGCGAGGCCCGGTTCGACCTTCGTGCCGCCGCGTTCGAATTCGACGAGACGGTTGTAGACGGTGAACGTGTTCGCGGTGAAGTCGGTGCCGGTCGTGTATTGCGCCGGATCGAAGCCAGCGGGGCTGCCTTCCGAGCAGTAGACGAGCGTCTTGTTCGGAATGCTTTGCGCGGCGTGCGCGAGCGGGGCTCCAGCAATCGATGCCGCTGCGAGCGCCACGAGAGACGTCAATCGGGCAGCACGCAACAGTTTGTTTTCTTTCATGTTTCCTCCAGTTCAGTGCCGGCTTGCGCCAGCGTAGCGCGATCTTACTTGAGCAGGTGCCGCAGTCACAAGCAAGCCAAAAGTCCCGTCGCCTGTGGAAAACGCCGGGTTGACAGGATCGCTTGTTGCCGCATGGTGCGGTGCAGCGTACCTTTGCCCCTCTTTTATTGCGCCGGATAACGATAATCGCGCGCCGCTTTGACGCGCGCTCGAGGGCGGCCATGCGTTCCTGACGCACGTCAACCGCACCGTCCTACCCTCAAAAAAAAAACCGCGCGGCCCGGGAGTCCGGGAACCGCGCGGTTTGTTGAAGCCTGGCTCGTCGCCAGTGAGCGCCTTAGAACCCCAGCCGCTCGCAGATCGTTTTCGTGGCCTGCGCCGCGTTGAGCGTATAGAAGTGGATACCCGGCACGCCCGCCTCCATGAGGCGGCGACACAGGTCCGTCACCACGTCGAGCCCGAACGCGCGAATCGACTCGCGATCGTCGCCGAAGCTTTCCAGACGCTTCGCGACCCAGCGCGGCACTTCGGCGCCGCACATCTCCGAAAAGCGCATGAGCTGCGAGTAGTTCGTGATCGGCATGATGCCGGGCACGATGGGAATATCCACGCCCAGCTTCTTCGCGTCCTCGACAAAGCGGAAATACGCGTCCGCGTTGAAGAAGTACTGCGTGATCGCCGAATTGGCGCCCGCCTTCACCTTTTGCGCGAACGCTTCGAGGTCGTGGCGCGGCGAGCGCGCCTGCGGGTGGTATTCGGGATACGCGGCCACTTCGATGTGGAACGCGTCGCCGGTTTCCTCGCGGATGAAGGCAACGAGCTCCGACGCGTAGCGCAACTCGCCCACCGCCCCCATGCCCGAGGGCAGGTCGCCGCGCAGCGCGACGATGTGGCGGATGCCGTGCGAGCGGTACTCGCCGAGAATCGCGCGCAGGCTTTCTTTCGAGGAGCCGATGCACGAGAGGTGCGGCGCCGCTTCAATGCCTTCCTTCGCGATATCGACGACGGTGTCGAGCGTGCCCTGTTGCGTCGAGCCGCCCGCGCCGAACGTCACCGAGACGAACTTCGGCTTGAGCGTGGCGAGCTGGGCGCGCGTGGCGCGCAGCTTTTCCACGCCGTCCGGCGTCTTCGGCGGGAAGAATTCGAATGAGAGTTCGATCGGTTTCATGTTGATGAGGCCAGTGAGGCCAGGCCGCGTACGTGAGCGGCCCGGGCCCGCATCAGCCGAGGCTGCGGTTGCCGAAAATCAGCGCCGAAAGCAGCCACGAGACGATGCTGTACAGGATCGAGCCGAAAAATGCCGACCAGAAGCCCGACACCTCGAAGCCCTTGAGGAGCGACGCCGCCAGCCAGAAGCACAGCGCATTCACCACGAGGATGAACAGGCCGAGCGTGAGGATGGTCACGGGCAGCGTGAGCACGATCAGCAGCGGGCGCAGCACGGCGTTGATGAGGCCGAGCACGATCGCGACGATGAGCGCGGTGCCGAAACTGCGAATATGGATCGACGGAACGAGCCAGGTGATGATCAGGAGCGCGAGCGCGTTGATCAGCCAGGTCAGCAGCACGGTCATAAGGACTCCTTTTGCGTCGTTGCTTTTGTATCGCCAGGTGCCGGCGGCGGATGCCGCCCGCGGTCCTCGCGCGCAGCACGCGCGGGGATTGGGGTCAGCATCCGCTTGACCGCTTAAAGCGGGCTTAAAACCCCAGCCCACTTTGTATCGCGTTGTATCGCCTTAGTAGCGATAGTGGTTCGGCTTGAACGGACCGTTCTTCTCAACGCCGATGTACGAAGCCTGCTCGTCGGACAGCACGGAGAGGTTCGCGCCGATGCGCGCGAGGTGCAGGCGCGCGACCTTTTCGTCCAGGTGCTTCGGCAGCACGTACACCTTGTTCTCGTACTTGCTGCCTTCGACGAACAGTTCGATCTGCGCGAGCGTCTGGTTCGTGAACGAGTTCGACATCACGAACGACGGGTGGCCCGTGGCGCAGCCGAGGTTCACGAGGCGGCCTTCGGCCAGCAGGATCACGCGCTTGCCGTCAGGGAAAATGATGTGGTCGACTTGCGGCTTGATGTTTTCCCACGTGTACTGGCGCGTCGAGGCGACGTCGATTTCCGAGTCGAAGTGGCCGATGTTGCAGACGATCGCGTTGTGGCGCATCGCCTTCATGTGGTCGTGGTTGATCACATGGTAGTTGCCGGTTGCCGTCACGAAGATGTCGGCCTTGTCGGCGGCGTATTCCATCGTCACGACGCGGTAGCCTTCCATCGCGGCTTGCAGCGCGCAGATCGGATCGATTTCCGTAACCCACACGGTCGCGCCGAGACCACGCAGCGATTGCGCGCAGCCCTTGCCCACGTCGCCGTAACCGGCCACAACGGCGATCTTGCCCGCGATCATCACGTCGGTCGCGCGCTTGATGCCGTCCACGAGCGACTCGCGGCAGCCGTACAGGTTGTCGAACTTCGACTTCGTGACCGAGTCGTTGACGTTGATGGCCGGGAACGGCAGACGGCCTTCCTTCTCCATCTGGTACAGGCGGTGCACGCCCGTCGTGGTTTCTTCGGTCACGCCCTTGATGTGCGCGAGGCGCTTCGAGTACCACGTCGGGTCGACGTCGAGGTGCGCGGCGATCGACTTGTACAGCGCGACTTCTTCTTCGTTCGTCGGCTTGGCGATGACCGAGCGGTCCTTTTCAGCCTTCGAGCCGAGGATCAACAAGAGCGTTGCGTCGCCGCCGTCGTCGAGAATCATGTTGGCGAATTCGCCGTTCGGCCATTCGAAAATGCGGTGCGAGAATTCCCAGTATTCGTCGAGCGATTCGCCCTTGAACGCGAACACCGGCGTGCCGCCTGCAGCGATGGCGGCGGCAGCGTGGTCCTGCGTCGAGAAGATGTTGCACGAGGCCCAGCGCACGTCGGCGCCGAGCGCCGTGAGCGTTTCGATCAGCACGCCCGTCTGGATGGTCATGTGCAGCGAACCGGCGATACGCGCGCCCTTGAGCGGCTGCTGCGCCTTGTATTCTTCGCGGGTTTGCACGAGGCCCGGCATTTCGGTCTCGGCGATGTTGAGTTCCTTGCGGCCCCATGCGGCGAGCGACATGTCGGCGACGATGAAATCTTTGGCTTGATCTTGCGGAACTGCGGCGTTCATCACGCCCTCCTTTCTAAAAGTGACTAGAAATTAAAGACGTGAGCGCCGTTTTCAGTGCGGTGACTTCGCGGCATCGTGCCCTCGAATCGACCGTATTGAGCGCCTTCGAGCCTGGCGGGTTAGAGAAAACCCGTCGCAACGCTCCTCGAAGACGAGGCGTGATTGTAGCAAATTGAGACGGCCAGTTGGATGGCGGCGGCGCGACCGACCGGGCGCCGCGCGCGCCTCAATGGCCCTGGCCCCGCAACGCGAGTCCGCATGTCTGCCGCACGCTCGCCATTGCCGTGGCGAGAAAGGCTTCCGATGCGCGCAGCGTTTCGCCGTGCAGGGCCGCCTGCACCTCGCTCAAGCCCAGCTGAAGGCTCAAATAGCGTTCCGCGGCCATACCTGCGCGATAGTGCAGACGCACCCGCTTCGCGTCGATCAGGCGGCGCTGCCCGAAGGCCTCGCTCAGCGCCCACGCGAGCGCACCATCTTCGCCGCCGTGGCGGCGAAAGGTTTCGTCCATGGGAAAGCCGCCCAGCGCGAGAAACGCGCCACGGCGGATCACGAGACTGCTCGGCGCCGTATTGCTGATCGCTTCGGCGTGCCTGGCGAAATCGGGGTGCGCGGCGAGCCGGTCCGGAAAGCCCGCATAGTCGACGTCAAGCCGAATCGCTGCTTCGTGCGGATGCTGCTCCAGATGCGAGTGCGCGGCGGCGAGCGCATGAGGCAAATACTCGTCGCCTGTGTCGAGGAACGCGAGGTATGGCGTGGCCGCCTGCAGCGCGCCCCAGTTGCGTGCGCGTGCCGCACCGCCCGGGTCGGGCATCTGCACGAGCCGCACGCGGGGTTCGCGCATCGCGTAGATGCGCGCGATGTTGGCGGAGGCGTCGGTCGAGCCGTCGTCGACGACGAGAATACGCTCGGCTTCAGGTTGCGCGAGACAGCTGTCGAGCGCGCGGGCAAGCGTGGCGGCGCCGTTGTAGCACGCGACGATGATGGTGATCGGTTGCATGGAACAGGATGAGGGTGACCGACAACGAGCGTAAGCCACATCCGAGAGTGGCCTACACGACGAGACCGCGAATCCTACCCGCGTCCGGCAAAGGTCCATCCTGATAAAGTCCGCCCGCGCAACGGGCGAGCCCGCGCTGAACAATCGCGCCGCGAATTAAACAGGCAGGAAACCCAGCGCCGGCGCGAGCAGCACCATCACCACGCCCGCGATCATCATCGTGAGGCTCGCCACCACGCCCTCTTCGCTGCCCAGCTCGCGCGCCTTCGCCGTGCCGACGCCGTGCGCCGCCGCGCCAAAGAGCGCGCCGCGCGCGAGCCGCGTGCGCAGCGGCACGAGGCCGAGCACCAGTTCGCCGAACAGCATGCCGCACACGCCCGTGGCGATCACGAAGAGCGCGGTGAGGTCGCGCGGCGCGTGGATCTTGTCCGACACCGCGAGCGCGAACGGCGTGGAGATCGAGCGCGTCATCAGGCTGCGCTGCAGATCGGGCGAGAGATGCAGGAGCTTGGCCAGCGCGAGCGAGCCGCCCACCGCCACGATGATGCCGACCGTCACGCCCACCGTGAGCGAAATCCAGTGACGCTTGAGCAGATCGCGGTATTCGTAGATCGGCACCGCGAAGGCCACCGTGGCCGGGCCGAGCAGCCACATGAGCCAGCGCGTGTCCTGGAAGTAGACGGGGTACGGAATATGGAGCACGAGCACGAACACGGCGAGCACCGCGGGCACCGCGACGAGCGGCGTGAGCCACGGCGAGCGAAAGCGCGCATAGAGCGCCTTCGAGACGAAATAGAGCGCAACGGTGAGGATGAAACAGCCGGCGGCGATGAGCCGCGCTGCGTCGTCGGCGAACAGGGACGCATACAACGTGTTCATGACGGAATCACCCTCTCTCTATTCAGGACCCTGCAGCCTCAAGCCCGCGCCAGATGGCGCGAATCGCGCACGCGGCGCAGCGCGAGACGCCGCTCGAGCTTTGCGGCCTGTTCGACCGCGAACGCCACGGCCACCATCACCATCAGCGTGCCGCCAACCACGACGAGCGCGAGGCGCCAGCCGTCGGCGCGAAACAGGCCGCCGTATTTCACGGCCGCCACGGCGGCCGGGATGAAGAACAGCAGCATGTCGGAGAGCAGCCAGTCGGCGCCGGCCTTCACCCAGCGCGGCGTGACGCCGCCGCAAAAGAGCAGCGCCAGCAGCAGCACGAGGCCGACCACGCCGCCCGGCACCGGCAGGTGCGTGACACGCGTGAGCAAGTCGGCGGCATACCAGACGCCCGCGAGCAGCGCCGACTGCACAGCAATGCGGCCGATACGGCGGCCGAGGCTCGCCACGCCGCCCACGTTGCGCGCGGCGCTTTCGGAAACTTTCGCGGTCGTGTTCGAGGTCGTCATGGCAAACCCTAAGTGACACTGGAATGGAAGTCAGTATAGGCTGCAGCGCAGCATAAACATAATGACTTAGAATCATCCGCTACATTCCATATTGGAATGCACCAACTCAGCACCCCGCTGGGCGTGCTTCCTGCACATTTGTGGAGTCCCGATCGTGGAACTGCGCGCGCTTCGCTATTTCATCGAGGTGGTGCGGCAACAGAGCTTCACCGCCGCGGCCGAAAAACTGCACGTCACGCAGCCGACCATCAGCAAGATGGTGAAGGCGCTCGAAGACGAAACCGGCACGCAGCTCCTGCTGCGCGACGCGCGCCAGATGGTGCTCACCGACGCCGGGCGCATCGTCTACCAGCGTGGCCAGGACGTGCTCGCCGCCCAGGCGCAGCTACAGGCCGAACTCGCCGATCTCGGCACGCTCGGGCGCGGCGAACTCACCATCGGCATTCCGCCGATGGGCGGCTCGCTCTTCACGCCCGCCATCGCCACATTTCGCCAGCGCTATCCGAAGATCGAGCTGAAGCTGTTCGAGCAGGGCTCGCGCGCCATCGAAGCCGCGCTGATCTCGGGCGAACTGGAGCTGGGCGGCGTGCTGCTGCCCGTCGATCCCGCGCTCATCGACGTCCTGCCGATCTCGCACGAGCTGCTGTGGCTCGTCGCACGGCGCGGCTCGCGCTGGGACAACAAGCTGGCCGTGCCGCTCGCGGAACTGGCCGGCGAACCGTTTGTGTTCTACGGCGAAAGCCTCGCGCTCAACGACGTCGTGCTGAACGCGTGCCGCACGGCCGGCTTCGTGCCGCAGGTGGTGGGGCGCAGCGGCCACTGGGACCTGATGGCGGCGCTCGTGCTCGCAGGCGTGGGCATTGCGCTACTGCCCGCGCCCTACGTGCGCCGGCTCGACGCCGAGCGCTTCACCTGCCTGCCCGTGAGCGAGCCGCAAATCACCTGGGACATGGCGATCGGCTGGAAGCGCAGCGGTTATCTCTCGCACGCGGCGCGCGCCTGGCTAGACGTTGCGCGCGCGGAGTACGGCAAGCCGTTCACGTTTCTCGATGACTTCGTGCATCCGCCTGGAATGGAGAAGCAGCCGGGCAAGCCCGGCTGAAGCGGTGTGCAATGAAAAAAGCCGCCCGGCTTGCGCCGGACGGCTTCTCGCACGTCGCGTAATCCGTACTTCGGATTACTTCGCGACGAACTCGATGCGGCGGTTGTGGAAGCGGCCGCTTTCGGTGTCGTTGCTAGCCACCGGATTCGCGTCGCCATAGCCCTGTGCCGTCAGCTTGCTGAGCGACACGCCCTGCGACGCGAGGTAGGTACGCACCGCGAGCGCGCGCTGCTTCGAAAGTGCGAGATTCGCGGCCTTGTCGCCCAGGTTGTCCGAGTAGCCCGCCACTTCGAGCGCGACCGGCTGGCCGCGCTTCGAGCACGCGATCAGCGCGCGCGCCGACTGGCGCAGATCGTCGGCTGCGGAAGCCGGCACGATCGAGCTGCCCGTCTTGAAGTTCACGACCTGCAGGTTGAGCACCTTCGCCACGTCGGCGCCTGCGCACGAGCTGTCCGTGCCAAACAGGCCCTTCACGGCGTCGCGGAAGGACTGCGTCGCATCGGCCACGGCCTTCTGCACGTTGAACACGCCGATATCGAAGCCCGAGCCGAACAACGCCTTGAGCTTGTCGAGCCAGCCGGCCTTCGCGTCGGCGGCCGCGCCGCTCAGCTCGACGTGCGTGCCGTCGATCTTCACTTCCGCGCCGGGCAGCGCCATGAGCGGCAGCAGGCCGTCGAGGTGCGCGAGCCACTCGGCGGGCTTCGTCGCGGCGTCGACGTTCACGTTGGCCGTGAACTTGCCTGCGCCGAACTGCTTCGTGAGAGCGTCGATGAGTTGCGTCTTCTCGGCTTCGGTGCCCACCGTCGCCGTGATCGTCGGCACGCCGGACTTGTCGACCGTGAACGACAGATGCGCGTCCTGGGTCGGCGCCGCAGCGGCATCGCTTGCGGCCGCGATTGGGCCGGAAGCGACCGTGGCAGAAGCGGCCGCGTCCGAGCCGGCGGCAGGCGCCGAAGCGCTATCCGCCTGCGACGCCGCATCCGATGCGGCGACCGCACCCGGCGCCATCGTGCTGGCCGATGCGGGCTGCGCGGCGTCCTGCGTCGCCGCTTCATCGCGCTGGCACGAACGCAGCGCAAAGAACGCGACGATCAGCGCGAGCGCGGCGAGCAGCCACCAGAGCCAGTGATGGCGGCGCTTCTCTTCGGCGATGGGCGGCGTGGACTGGGCCACGGTCTGCGGCGGCACCGAGGCCGGCACCGGACGCACCACGGGCTGCGGATGATCGAGATGCGCGGAGACATCCTTCAGGCGGCTCATGATCGAGCCCGCGAACGCAGCGGCGCTGCCAAGTCCGACAGCGCTCGCCAGATGGTCGGTCAGGCTCGCGTTGACTGACGGGAGCTGATGGCCCAGCAGCGTCGGCAGTTGTCCGACGAAGCCCTGGGAAGCGGTGAAGTGTTGCTTGAGAATGCCCATGACGGCCGCGCCAACCACGCCGGCGAGCGAGAAGGCCGTGGACTGCGGCGCACCGGTTTGCGCGGCGACCGCGTCGGCGAGCGCGCCGACATTCGCGCCGGTCGCCTTCTGGACCAGTTCGCGGCCGGTGGCTTCGAGCTGGCCCAGGCCCGCCGTGCTCGCGAGCAACTCGGGCAGCTGCTTGCCGATCAGCGGATTCGCGTCGGACGACATGATCGTGGAAAAGAGGCTACGCGCGCCTTCGGGCGTGGCGCCGCGATGCATGATGGCGGCCATGATGGCCGGTGCGGCGGCGCCCGCGACCTTGCGCGTGAAGTCGGGCGTGAGCCCGTAGCGCGTTCCCATCGTCTTGACGACGTTGTCGCTCAGCACGGTTTCCAGCAGTTGAAAAACATTGATGCTCATCGAGGCGGACCCTCCAGTTCGCGGACGCGCCACCTGACACGCCCAAATGCGAGCGCGATTATAGGGAGTGCGAAATCTCGAAAAAGCACGCGAACGGCAAACCGCACATTGTTTGACGAAAAGCCCCGAAAATCTGGACTAGTCGCGACATTGCGCGATGTTGCGGTTGCAACGGGACGACGATGCGCCTCGCTGGCCAGCCTGCGATGAGCCCATGCAATGAAGTAGGAAAAAGCGAAATCGGGCGTCAGGCGTCGATGCGCTGAGGTACCGTATCGCGCGCGTATCTCGCTTGCGCGATGAAGTCGGCCGCACGCTCGCCGATCATCACGCTCGGCGCATTCGTGTTGCCGCCGATGAGTGTCGGCATGACCGAGGCGTCGGCAATGCGCAGACCCTCCACGCCGCGCACGCGCAATTGCGGATCGACGACGGAGCGCGCGTCGCCGCCCATGCGGCAGGTCGCAACGGGGTGATAGATCGTATCGGCGTGGCGGGCGATCGTGTCGCGCAGTTGCGAGTCGCTCTGCTCGCCATGTGTGTAGAGTTCGCGGCCACCCAACTGCGCGAGCGCGGGCGCGTCGAGTATGCGCCGCGCAAGACGCGCGCCCTGCACGAGCGCGTCGAGGTCGCGCGTATCGGAGAGAAAGCGCGGATCGATCACCGGCGCCACGCGCGCGTCGGCGCTCGCGAGCGTGACCGTGCCGCGGCTCGCCGGGCGCAGCACGCACACGTGCAGCGAATAGCCGTGGCCCCAATGCAAACGGCGGCTGTGATCGTCGACGAGCGCCGTGCAAAAGTGCAACTGCAGGTCGGGCCGGTCGAGTTCGGGCCGGCTCTTCAGAAAGCCGCCCGCCTCCGCCACATTGGTCGTGAGCATGCCGCGCCGCCCGCGCAGATAACGCACGAAGCCCGCGGTCATGCGCGCCGCGCCGCGCAGCGAGTAGCCCACGGTCTCGCTCGAATGCACGCGCTTGTTGAAGGTGAAATCGATATGGTCGATCAGATTGCGGCCGACTTCGGGCGCGTCGTGGCGCACTGCAATGCCGAGTGCGCGCAGATCGTCGGCGGGGCCGATGCCCGAGCACATGAGCACTTGCGGCGAGTTGAACGCACCCGCCGCCAGGATCACCTCGGCGCGCGCCTGGAGTGTCTCGGTCGCGCCGCCGCGCGCAAGCTCCACGCCGCTTGCGCGCGCGCCGTCGAAGGTCACGCGCAGGACCGTCGCGTTGGCGATCAGGTGCAGATTCGGCCGCTCGCGCGCATACAAATATGCGCGCGCCACCGTGCAGCGTTCGCCGCCGCGCTGCGTCACCTGATAGAAGCCAACGCCCTCCTGCTCCTCGCCATTGAAGTCGTCGTTCAGCCGGAAGCCCGCCTCGCGCGCGGCCTCGACGAAGCGCACGGCCACCGGATTGCGCTCGCGCAAGTCGGTCACGCGTAGCGGCCCGCCCGCGCCATGCCAGGCGCTCGCGCCGCGCTCGTTGTCCTCGGCGCGCAAAAAGTACGGCAGCACGTCGCGCCACGCCCAGTCGGTGCAGCCGAGCTGCGCCCATTCGTCGTAGTCGAGCGGATGGCCACGCGTGTAGATCATCGCGTTGATGGCGCTCGAGCCGCCGAAGCCGCGGCCGCGTGGCTGGTAACCGCGCCGCCCGGCGAGCCCCGGCTGCGGCACGGTTTCATAGGCGTAGTTGTTTTTCGTGCGAAACGGCACGAGCGCGGCAACGCCAAGCGGCATGTTGACGAACGGATTGCGCGCCGTGTGTGGCCCGGCTTCGACGAGCGCGATGCTCGCCTGCGGACAACGATCGGCCAGGCGCCCCGCCAGCGACGCGCCGCCCGAGCCGCCGCCTACGATGATGTAGTCGTATTCCATCGTCTCCCTCTGTCGGCCGCAGTTAGCGCTTTAGCGCTTACTGCGGCCCCATGCAAAGCGGTCGGCCGCAGCGCTTTAGCGCTTACTGCGGCCCCATGCAAAGCATCCGCGTCCGGAGTAAGGTGGCGTGCTATTTGCACGCTCGTTCGTTTTCGGATTCAATGGCGCATTGTAGGAAGCGTCTGATTCCGAGGTCAGCTTTTATGTCAGAGCATCCCCTCTAAACCTGACGGCTAATCGCCGCCTATGATGGAAGGCGGTTCAGCCGCCAGCGCTGGAACCCGAAAGCGTCCGGACAGCATAAGCAGCACAGGGAGCGCTGGAGCGCACAAGAATCACTCACCTCACGGACGCTTCACATGGAGCGGCCGCTGCGCACGCCTCCCCGTCACGACGACAGCGAACACAACACGAACGGCCGCGCGTGAAGCACGCCGCGCCCGCAGCAGCAGCCTTGCATCGGAGACAGGCAGATGAACCCGACGGAAGCCACGCATCGCCCCGGCACGACCCACGAAGTCACGAATCAGGCGCCGCCGCTCGCCGACTACAACCTCTTCACCACCGACGCCGCGCTCGGCGAGGCCCTCGTGCGCGCGGGCGCGGACTGGCACCGCGAAACGCTCACGCGCCATGGCGAAACGCTCGGCAAAGCCGAAACGCTCGCGCTCGCCGACCTCGCCAACCGCCACGAGCCCGAACTGCACACGCACAGCCCGCGTGGCGAACGGATCGACGCGATCGAATTCCACCCCGCCTGGCACGAACTGCTGGCGCTGCTGCGCGAGCAAGGGCTGCACGCGCTGCCGTACTCGAACCCGCAGCCCGGCGCGATGGCCGCGCGCTGCGCAGGCTACTTCCTGCATGCGCAGCTCGAATCAGGGTCGCTGTGCCCGCTCACCATGACGTTCGCGAGCATTGCCGTGCTGCAGCGCGAGCCGGCGCTGTTCGACACGCTGCGCGCGCCGCTCTACACCCGCGAGCACGACGCGCGCGACCTGCCGCTCGCGCAAAAGCGCTCGATGATGATCGGCATGGGCATGACGGAGAAGCAAGGCGGCTCGGACGTGCGCAGCAACCGCACCGAGGCGCGGCCGGCTGGCGTCGAAACGGGACGCGGCGCGGCGTATCTGCTCACCGGCCACAAGTGGTTTTTCTCGGCGCCGCAGTGCGACGCGCATCTCGTGCTCGCGCGCACCACGGAGCACGACGGCTCAGGCGCCCCCGGCCTTTCCTGCTTCTTCGTGCCGCGCTACCGGCCCGACGGCACGAAAAACGCGGTGAATGTGCAGCGCCTGAAGAACAAGCTCGGCAACCGCTCGAATGCGAGCAGCGAAGTGGAATTCTTCGACGCATACGGCGTCATGATCGGCGACGAAGGCCGCGGCGTGCCGACCATCATCGAGATGGCGAACTACACGCGGCTCGACTGCGTGATCGGCAGCGCGGCGCTCATGCGTGCGGCGCTCGTGCAGGCGATTCACCACGCGCGCCACCGCAGCGCGTTCGGCCGCGTGCTCGCCGAGCAGCCGCTCATGCAAAACGTGCTCGCCGATCTCGCGCTCGAATCGGAAGCGGCGACGGCGCTCTTCATGCGCCTTGCGCGCGCGTTCGAAGACAGCGCCGACGCGAAACCCGGCGACACGGACGACACGTCGCTCGAAGCACGCGCCTGGCGGCGCATCGTCACGCCGGCGGCGAAGTTCTGGGTTTGCAAGCGCGCGCTCGCGTTCACCGGCGAGGCCATGGAGGTATGGGGCGGCAACGGCTACGTCGAGGAAGGGCCGATGGCGCGCTTCTACCGTGAAGCGCCCGTCAATTCGATCTGGGAAGGCTCGGGCAACGTGATGTGCCTCGACGTGCTGCGCGCGCTGGAGCGCGAAGCCGACGCGGCCCAGGCGCTCTTTCTCGCGTGGCGCCGCGACGCCCAGACTCACCCGGTGCTTAACGCCGCGCTCGACCGCCTCTCGGTGCTGCTCAACGGGGCGCCCGGCACGCGCGAGGCGAGCGCGCGGCGCATCGCGCAGCAAATCGTGCTGATCGCGCAGGCCATGCTGCTGCGCGACGGGCCGCCGGAAATGGCGCAGGCGTTCATCGCCACGCGCCTCGACGAGCACGACGCCGACTGCGACCGCGTATTCGGCACGCTGCCCGCGCGCTTCGATCACGCCGCGATCATTGAGCGGGCGTTTCCGTCGCGTTCGGTTTGACTCCGCATGTGACCCGACTGCATGACCCGATTTTCCTGTTCGCGCACGCGGCACAGCGTGCGCGAACCCCACGAGGACCGACCATGAAGCAGGACCTGCCCGAAGACTTCGCCCGCCACGCGTACGGCGCGCCCGAAGATCCGCGCGCCGCGCTCGACACGCTGCTCGCCGCGCAGCGCGAAGCCTTCCTGCGCGACCCGTTCCCGTCCTGGGAAGCACGCGCGCGCCATCTGAAGGCGCTGCGCGATGTGCTGTTCTCGCACCGCGACGCGCTCGCCGACGCGATGAACGCCGACTTCGGCCAGCGCTCGAAGGCGGAAGTCGCGCTCGCGGAATTCGTCGTGCTCAAACAGGAGATCGATGCGGCGCTCAGGCACGGCGCGCGGTGGATGAAGCCGCGGCGCCGGCCGGTGGGCAAATGGCTGCTGCCGGGCCGCGCGAAGGTGGTGCCGCAGCCGCTTGGCGTGGCGGGCATCGTCGTGCCGTGGAACTACCCGCTGCTGCTCGCCGCGAGCCCGCTCGTGTGCGCGCTCGCGGCAGGCAACCGCGCGATGATCAAGATGTCGGAGCTTACGCCGCGCACGTCCGCGCTCTTCGAGGCACTGATCGGCAAGACGTTCGCGCGCGACCACGTGGCGGTCGTGAACGGCGACGCAACGGTTGGCGCCGCCTTCAGCGCCCTGCCGTTCGACCATCTGCTCTTCACCGGTTCGACGCGCGTGGGGCACGAGGTCATGCGCGCCGCAGCCGCGAACCTCACGCCGGTCACGCTCGAACTGGGCGGCAAGTCGCCCGTGATCATAGGCGTTGAGGCGCGCCTGAACTACGCCGTGGACAGCCTGCTGCTCGGCAAGACGCTGAACGCGGGGCAAACCTGCATCGCGCCCGACTACGTGCTGCTGCCGCGCGGCCAGGAGGAGGCGTTCATCGCCCGCGCGCGCACGCGCTTCGCCCAGCTCTATCCGGACTTCGCGAACAACCGCGATTACACGTCGATCATCTCGGCGCGCCACTTCGAGCGCCTGCAACGTCTCGCCGACGAAGCGCAGGCGAGCGGCGCGCAACTGCACGCGCTCGGCACGCACGACGCCGCCACGCGGCGCTTCGCGCCCGTCATCGTGACGAACGCCGGCGCGCACACGGCGCTCATGCAGGAGGAAATCTTCGGGCCGCTCCTGCCGCTCGTGCCCTACGACACGCTCGACGAGGCGTTGCGCTACGTGAACGCGCGCCCTCGCCCGCTCTCGCTCTACCTGTATGCCGACGACGCGCGCACGCTCGAACGCGTGACGCGCGAAACGGTCGCGGGCGGGATGTCGGTGAACGAGACGCTCATGCACATCGCCGCCGAAGGACTGCCGTTCGGCGGCGTTGGCGCGAGCGGCATGGGCGCGTATCACGGCTACGAGGGCTTCGTCACGTTCTCGAAGATGAAGCCCGTCTTCACCCAGGCGCGGCTGAACGCGCGCGGGCTCATCGCGCCGCCCTACGGCAAGCGCTTCGCCTTGCTGATCAAGATGATGTTGAAGGGTTGAACGGCAGCGCGGGCGGCCCGCCGCGCGGGCCGCCGACCCGGCGAACGTCGCTGATGTCGTGCAGGGGGCTGCCGGCTGCTGCTGCCGACGTGCCAGTTTGCGCTTGCGCGGCCACTTTGGCTTTCGCGTCGTTTTCCGCTTCGAGGCGGTGCAGCCAGGCTAGCAATTCGGCCACCGCCTGGTACAGCTGCGGCGGGATCTTCGCGTCGAGGTCCACGCGCATGAGCAGCGAGACCATCTCCGGCGCTTCGTGCACATAGAGGCCCGCTTCCTTCGCGCGCTGCACGATCATCTCCGCGACGAGGCCGTAGCCCTTCGCGACCACGCGCGGCGCGCCGTCGCCTTCGGGAGCGTCGTAGGCGAGCGCGGCGGCGCTCCTGCGGTGCGTGCGGCTCATCACAGCTCCCAGTTCTGGTCGTGGTTCGGGTGATCGCTAGTGTCGGCGCTCGTTCGCGCGGCGGACGCATCCGCTGCGGCGCCCGCCTGCGCGCTGGCCGCGGCGGATGTGTTTTGCGCGGCGTAGGCGTTCGCAGCGCTCGCGGCTCTCGCCGCCTCGGCCGGATTTGCCGCCGCGCCGCTGCCGATCTCGCGAATCGATAGCCCGGCAAGCGTGAGCCCGAGCGCTTCGAGCCGCCCGCGCAGCCACTCGCTCTCCGCAGTCAGGCGCGCGGCGCCGCCCGCGCTCGCCTGCACCCGCACGGCGAGCGTCGAGCCCGTGAGCGTGAGTTCCGCGTCGACGGTGCCGAGCTTCGGCAGCGCAAGCGTGAGGCGCGTGCGCCATGGAATGTCGTCGGCGTCGACACCGGCTGCGCCCGAGTGCGAGTCGCGGGCATCGTAATCGTCTTGCTGGATGCTCCAGTCCACCCGCACGCCCGGCCAGGCCTCGCCATTCCAGCGAAACTCGCCGGTCGCGAGCAGATCGAGCTGCTGGCGAACGAGCGGAATCACAGCCGGATGGACCGACGGGCCGGCGGCCTGCGCCGCGGCCTCGTGCATGGCGGGCAGCAAGGTGTCGGCGAGCGCCGCGCGTGCCTGGGTCTGTGCCGTGGCCGAGGCCGTCTCGCCGTGCGGCTCCGCCAGCCCGGGGAATGCCCGCGCCAGTGCGGCATTGATCTGGCTTCCCGCGTTCGCAGCATTGCCCGCGTCCCCGCGTGCGCCTCCCGGCGCGTCCGCGAACGTTTCGGTCCATTGCACGTCGTCGATGTCGTCTGCGTCGTGGCTCCAGTCGAGCGGCAGTTGCGCGTGGGCGCCGAGCAGACGGTTCTGCGGCTCGTCGGCGAGTTCGGCGGGCGAGAGCTGGCCGCGCAGCCATTGCGCGAGGTGGGCTTCGTAGAAGAGTCCGCTCGAGCTCACCGTTTGCGCGAGCGACGCGGCGAGCGCGGCGACCGGGCCGGCTTGTGCGGCGGCTGCGGTTTGCGCAGTTTGTGCGGTCTGGGTGGTTTGCCCGGCTTGCGGATCTTGCGAGGACGCCGTCTGCGTGGAGGCCGCCGTCCCGGCGTCGGCCGCCCCGGTCAGTGCGCCGCCGGCCAGCCCCTGGGCCGCGAGCGCCACATCCGCGAGCAGCGCGGCTTGCGCCGCCTGTGCCTCCTGGCCGGCGAGTCCTGGCAGCGGCATAGCGCCGGCGCCGCCGGGCGCCGCATCGGCTTCGGGGTTGGCCCAGAGGGGGGCGCTGCCCACCACGGCGGGCGTCGCTTCGCCGCCCGAGCGGATGATGGCGTCGAGCGCCAGCGCAACCGCCGAAAGCACGGTCTGCGTGGAGTCCTGCGTACTGTTTGTGCTGGTTGCGGTGTCGGCGAGCGCGGCAGTGCCCGTTGCGAGCGCGGAGACGCCCGTTTGCGCCGCGCCGGAGGCGCCCTGCGGGCCGACCGGCGTGAGCGCCGCGATGCGGCTCGCGAGGAGCGCGGCGGCTCCGGTGTCGATTCCGTTCATGGTGTTCCGGATCTGCGCACAGCGCTGACCTGCCGGTTCATGGGGCGTTGCGCGCCGTGGCCTCCCGAGGCGCCACGCGCCGCGCTAACGGGCGCCGTAGATTTCCTGCAAGACCCGCGCGGGCTGCGCGGTGCCGTAAAAGAGCGCCGAAAGCCGCGCCATGCAAGGGCTGGCGAGATCGCGAATGGCGGCGTCGTCGGCGAGGATCTGGCGGATCAGCTCGTACTTGCGCGCCCGCTCGGAAACCGTGAGCCGTACCGCGGCTTCGGCGTCCTTCAAGGCATCGACGAGGACCCGGTACTCCTCCTGCAAGCCGATCAAATCGTTCCAGTGCGCATCGCGCGCCGCGTGGAGCATCTGCTCCGACACGGCCGCTATCGCTTCGTAGCGGGCGAAGTAGTCTGCTTTTGAAGTCATCTCATCAATGAGCCGGGCGATGACGCAGATGACTGTTCGGCCATCCTCGCCACTTCCGGCGCTATCCCCAACCAGGCTTCTTCGAGCGTAGCCAGCAGTCCGTCGACCTCGACCAGCATGGTCTCGCTCTGTTTAATATTGGCTTCCAGCAGGCGCCGCGTCATGTAGCTGTACAGCGAATTCAGGCGTTGAGCGATCTCGCCGCCCGCCTCGACGTTCAACGCGAGCTGAAGTCCGCTCTCGACAATCCGGATCGCCTTGGCGATCGCCTCGCAACGCGGGCCGACGTTGCCGGCCTGCAAATGCATACGTGCCTGCGCGATGGCTTGCCGCGCTCCCTGATACAGGAGCACGATCAGCTTGTGCGGGCTCGCACCCATGACCCCCGTTTCGACGCCCACGCGTGCATAGGCGTTAGCTCCAGATTGGGCAGGGGAAAACATCGGCGCTTCTCCTTGATACGTTTGGCTTGAGTGCGGTCGTCCGGCGCTTGCGCGAAGCACGAGCGACGGACTCTTCTAGCCGGGTTATCGGAACGTAGGGGAGGAAGCTTTAGCGCATTGACGAGGCGAAGGCCTTCACACCTGGATCTGCATGATGTCGGTGTAGGCGGCCACGAGCTTGTTGCGCACCTGCAATCCGAACTGGAAGCCGATGTTGGCTTTCTGCATGTCGACCATCACATCGTTGAGCGACACGTTGTTCGCGCCGAGTTCGAACGCCTGCGACTCGCCAACGGCCTTCTGCTGGGCGTCGCTGATCTGGTCGAGCGACGACTTGAGCGCCGCCGCGAACCCGCCGGCCGTGGCCGCGGCGGACTTTTCGTCGGCTGCGGTGGGGCCGCCGGCCGCCTGGGTCGCCATCGACTGCATCTGGGCCAGGGCGGACGTGAGCGGGGATACTGGCACGGTCATGTTTGCTCCACGAAAAGGGGACATGCGGGGGACATGCGGGGTGTTCCGGGGACGAGCCCCAAGGCCGGAATTTCGGCATTCCCGCGGCAATTCAGCGGGCCCGGCCAGCACGGCGCCCTGACAGGACGCCGAATCTGGAGGAGAGCATAGCAGCGGGTGCGATTCGGCAGCCCCGAAACTAGGGGGAAAACCCGGCTCTATTCGCGCAATCGGCTTGCCAGCGGCCCCGGATAATGCGTCTCGTGAAAGTCTCCGCCATGCAAGGCGAGACCTGGAAGCCTCCGGAGATACCCGTCGCATGGATTCGACTGCCAATTCTTTGATCAACCCCGACGCCCGCATGGGCCTCGCCACCTCTGGCGCGGGCGCCGCGGCCGGTGCTGGCGCGGGCGCAGGCCTGGGCGGCGCGGAAGACCTCGGCGGCGGTTTCGCGCAACGCCTCGGTTCGCTCTCGTCGCTGCGCAACGTGCGCGGCAACCCGCGCGCGCCGCTCATTTTCGCCGTGGCGGTGCTCGTTGCCGTGGTCGCCGGCCTCGTGCTGTGGTCGCGCGCGCCCGACTACAAGGTGCTGTACAGCAACCTGTCGGACCGCGACGGCGGCGCGATTATTACTGCGCTCCAGGCCGCAAACGTTCCCTACAAGCTCTCGGACGTCGGCGGCGCGATTCTCGTGCCTTCCGAGCAGGTCAACGAAATGCGCCTGCGCCTCGCCTCCCAGGGCCTGCCCAAGAACGGCTCGGTCGGCTTCGAGCTGATGGACAACCAGAAGTTCGGCATCAGCCAGTTCGCCGAGCAGATCAACTACCAGCGCGCGCTCGAAGGCGAGCTCGAGCAAACGATTCAGTCGATCGCGAGCGTGAAGACGGCCCGCGTGCATCTGGCCATTCCGAAGCCTTCGGTGTTCGTGCGCGAGCGCGAAGCGCCCTCGGCCTCGGTGCTCGTCAACCTGTATCCGGGCCGCATTCTCGACGACGGCCAGGTCGCCGCGATCACGCACATGGTCGCTTCGGCGGTGCCGGACCTGCCGGTGCGCAACGTGACGGTGGTCGACCAGGACGGCAACCTCCTCACCCAGAGCGCCACGGGCGTGGGCCTCGACGCCTCGCAGCTCAAGTACGTGCGCCAGGTCGAACACGACACCCAGTCGCGCATCGACGCGATCCTCGCGCCCCTCTTCGGCGCCGGCAATGCGCGCTCGCAGGTGAGCGCCGACCTCGACTTCTCGAAGCTCGAGCAGACCTCCGAAGCCTACGGTCCGAACGCCAACCCGCAAGCCGCCGCCATCCGCAGCCAGCAGCAGAACATCTCGACGGAAATGCAGCAAAGCGGCGCGGGCGGCGTGCCCGGCGCGCTCACGAACCAGCCGCCGCAGCCGGCCTCCGCGCCGGTCAACGCGCCGGCGGGTGCGAACGGCGCGTCGGCCGCGGTGCCGGTTTCCGATCATCGCGACACCACGACGAACTACGAGCTCGACAAGACCGTGCGCCACTATCAGCAGGCGGCTGGCGACGTGAAGCGCCTGTCGGTCGCCGTGATCGTGAACTATCAGCAGAAGGTGGACGCCAAGGGCCACGCCACCATGCAGCCGCTCGACGCGCAGAAGCTCGCGCAGGTCGAGCAGCTCGTGAAGGACGCCATGGGCTACGACGCCAAGCGCGGTGACTCGGTGAACGTGGTGAACGCCGCGTTCCAGACCGACGTCGACCCGAACGCGAACCTGCCGTGGTGGCGTCAGCCGGACATCCTCGCACTCGCCAAGCAGATCGCGACGTGGCTCGGCATTGGCGCGGTGGCTCTGTTCCTCTACTTCGTGATGGTGAAGCCGGCGCTGCGCCGCGCGTTCCCGCCGCCCGAGCCGGTTGCGCCCGCGCTGCCCGGCATGGCCGACGGCGAGCCGCTGCTGCTCGACGGGCTCCCCGAAGCCGTGCGCATCGGCGGCGCCGGCGCGGAAGGCGAAGACAACGCGGAAAACGAAGCCGCCCTGCTCGCCTTCGAAAACGAGAAGAACAAGTTTGAACGCAACCTGGAATACGCGCGCAACATCGCGCGCCAGGATCCGAAGATCGTAGCAACCGTCGTGAAGAGCTGGGTGAACGATGAACGCTGAAGGCGCAACCAAGAGCGCGCTGCTGCTCATGTCGATCGGCGAACAGGAGGCCTCCGAGGTCTTCAAGTTCCTCGGTCCGCGCGAAGTGCAGAAAATCGGCGCCGCCATGGCGGCGCTCAAGAACGTCAAGCGCGAAGAGATCGAGGTCGTGCTGCAGGACTTCGTCAAGGAAGCCGAGCAGCACACCGGCTTCTCGCTCGACTCGAACGACTACATCCGCAACGTGCTCAACAAGGCACTGGGCGAGGACAAGGCCGGCGCGATCATCGACCGCATTCTGCAAGGCGGCGACACGAGCGGCATTGAAGGCCTCAAGTGGATGGATTCGGGGTCGGTGGCCGAACTCATCAAGAACGAGCACCCGCAGATCATCGCGACGATCCTCGTGCACCTCGACCGCGACCAGGCCTCGGAAATCGCTTCGTGCTTCACTGAGCGTCTGCGCAACGACGTGCTGCTGCGTATCGCGACGCTCGACGGCATCCAGCCGCAGGCGCTGCGCGAACTCGACGACGTGCTCACGAACCTGCTCTCGGGCAGCGACAACCTCAAGCGCAGCCCGATGGGCGGCATCCGCACGGCGGCCGAAATCCTCAACTTCATGACGAGCCAGCACGAAGAAGGGGTGATCGAGAACGTCCGCCAGTACGACGCGGAACTCGCGCAGAAGATCATCGATCAGATGTTCGTGTTCGAGAACCTGCTCGACCTCGAAGACCGCGCGATCCAGCTGCTGCTCAAGGAAGTCGAGTCGGAGTCGCTCATCATTTCGCTCAAGGGCGCGCCGCCCGCGCTGCGCCAGAAGTTCCTCGCGAACATGTCGCAGCGCGCGGCCGAACTGCTCGCCGAAGACCTCGACGCGCGCGGTCCGGTGCGCGTGTCGGAAGTCGAGGCGCAGCAGCGCCGCATCCTGCAGATCGTGCGCAACCTCGCCGAGAGCGGCCAGATCGTTCTAGGCGGCAAGGCAGAAGACGCTTATGTCTGACAGCAGCTCCGCGAACAGGCATCGCTCAGCGTACCAGCGCTGGGAGATGGCCTCGTTCGACCCGCCGCCTCCCCCGCCGCCGCCGCCCACGCCCGACGAAACGGCCGCGTTCGAAGCGCAGCTGCACGCGCTGCGCGACGCGGCGCACCAGGAAGGGCTCAAATCGGGCCATGTGGCGGGTCAGGCGCTCGGCTATCAGGCCGGGCACGAGCAAGGTCGCCAGCAGGGTTTCGAGCAAGGCCAGGCCGAAGCGCGTGCGCAGGCCATGCAGCTCGCGCTGCTGGCGCGGCGCTTTAGCGACGCGCTCGAAACGGCACAGGCCGGTGTGGCCGAGACGCTCGTCGAACTCGCGCTCGACATTGCGCAGCAGGTCGTGCGCCAGCACGTTCAGCACGACCCGACGGCGCTTGTCGCGGTCGCGCGCGAAGTGCTCGTGGCCGAGCCACAGCTTTCCGGCTCCCCGCAACTCGTGGTGAGCCCCGCCGATCTGCCGATCGTCGAGGCCTACCTGCTGGACGACCTTCAAACGCGCGGCTGGAGCGTGCGCACCGACCCCACGATCGAGCGCGGCGGCTGCCGCGCACAGGCCGCGACGGGCGAAACCGACGCCAGCATCCGCACGCGCTGGGAGCGCGTGACGGCCGCGCTCGGCAAGGCGCGGCCATGGTGAACCACCCGCAACCGCCGAGCCATCAGGCCATCCACACGGGCGGCCTCACGCCGCTCGAGCAGGAACTCGCGCTCGCGTCGTTCGGCCCGCTCGCGAGCGACCCCGCGCAGCTTGGCGCGTTGCTGGTCGGCGACCTCGACATTCCGGGCACGCGCAAGGCGCGGGAGCTGGGCGCCATCGACGCGATCGACGCCGCGCTGGCCGCGGACAGCCTCGAAGCGCCACCAGGGCTGACGGATGACGGCGCTACCGGCACGCCGGTTGAGGCGAAGGCGCCGCCCGCGCCCTACGTGCCGCCGGCGAACTACGACCCGGCCAACCCGTTCCTCACGACGTGGAACGCGCAGCTGCGCAGCTTTCGCGAGCGCAACGCGCTCGCCCTGCCGCTGCGCGGCTGCGGGCGTCTCACGCGCGCGGCGGGCCTCGTGCTCGAAGCGGTGGGGCTGCGCCTCGCCGTGGGCGCCGAGGTGATGATCGAACTGCCGCCGGGCAGCTCGCTGCCGATGGCCGAGGCGGAAGTGGTCGGCTTCGGCGGCGACAAACTCTTTCTGATGCCGACGACCGAAGTCGCGGGCCTGCTGCCCGGCGCGCGCGTCTGGCCGCTCGAAACCGCGCCGATCGCCGACCCGAAGGCGGGCGCGAAACGCTTGCCGGTGGGCTGGGGCATGCTCGGCCGCGTGGTCGACGCCTCGGGCCGCCCGCTCGACGGCCTGGGTCCCCTGAACACCGAAGCCGACGCGCCGCTCACCGCGCCCGTCATCAATCCGCTGAACCGCGAGCCGATCCACAAGGTGCTCGACGTGGGCGTGCGCGCGATCAACTCGCTGCTCACGGTCGGGCGCGGCCAGCGCATGGGCCTGTTCGCGGGCTCGGGGGTGGGTAAATCGGTGCTGCTCGGCACGATGGCGCGCGCGACCAGTGCGGAAGTCATCGTGATCGGCCTGATCGGCGAGCGGGGCCGCGAAGTGAAGGAATTCATCGAGCAGATTCTCGGCGAGGACGGCCTCGCACGCTCGGTCGTCGTGGCGGCGCCCGCCGATGTGTCGCCGCTGCTGCGTATGCAGGCTGCCGCGTACACCACGTCGCTCGCCGAATATTTCCGCGACCAGGGCAAGCACGTGCTGCTGCTCATGGACTCGCTCACACGCTATGCGATGGCGCAGCGCGAGATTGCGCTCGCCATCGGCGAGCCGCCCGCGACCAAGGGCTATCCGCCTTCGGTGTTCGCGAAGCTGCCGGCGCTCGTCGAGCGCACTGGCAACGGCCCTGAGGGCGGCGGCTCGATCACGGCGTTCTACACCGTGCTCACCGAAGGCGACGATCAGCAGGACCCGATCGCCGACTCGGCGCGCGCGATTCTCGACGGCCATATCGTGCTCTCGCGTGCGCTCGCCGAAGCGGGGCACTATCCGGCCATCGACATCGAGGCCTCGATCAGCCGCGCAATGACCGCGCTGATCGACGACCAGCATCTGAACCAGACGCGCGCGCTCAAGCAGATGCTTTCGCGCTATCAGCGCAACCGCGACCTCATCAACGTGGGTGCGTACGTGAGCGGGCGCGACGCCGTGCTCGACCGCGCAATCGCACTGTATCCGCGCATCGAGGCCTTTCTTCAGCAGGGTTTTCGCGAAACCGCGAACTATGATCAGAGCGTCGAGATGCTCGGCCAGCTGATCGGAGCCAGGACATGACGAAACAGACCGCGCTGCAAACCTTGATCGGCCTCGCCCAGGACGACGTCGACGCCGCCACGCAAAAGCTCGGCCGCGTCCAGCGCGAGCGCGGCGAGGTCGAAAAGCAGCTCGAAGCGCTCATCACCTACCGCGACGAGTATCACGCACGCTTCACCGAATCGGCGCGCAGCGGCATGGCCGCGGGCAACGTGCGCAACTTCCAGGCATTCATCGACACGCTCGACGCGGCGATCGAACAGCAGCGGCGCATGCTCGAGCAGGCCACCGCGCGCGTGGAGGCCGCCAAGCCCGAATGGCAGCGCAGCAAGCAGAAGCTCGGCTCGTACGAGGTCCTGCAAACCCGCCACGACGATGTGCAGGCCCGCAAGGACGCCCGCCGCGAACAGCGCGACGCCGACGAGCACGCCGCACGCGTGCTGCGCACGCGAACGTCGCAACACCCGTAATACGTTTTCGAGGCCGCCAGCATGTCGCTCCTCTCTTCCCTCTCCTCGATGTTCGGCGCCGCCGCCGACGCAGTGACGGGCAATTCCGCATCGAACGCCGCGTCGAATACGACGTCGAACGCCATCAGCCAGGCCGACGCCGCCAGCCAGGGTTTCGCGCAGACGCTGCAACAGCAGATGAACGCGCAAAGCGCGCAGGCCAGCCAGAACGCCCAGGCGGCGCAAAGCGCGCAGTCGAATGCCGCCGCGCAGTCGAACTCGAATGCGTCGAGCAGCAATGCCTCGTCGCAAAGCAGCAGTAGCAGCAGCACCTCGCAGACGTCGAGCTCGAACTCGAGCCAGGGCTCGCAGTCCACCTCGAGCGCTGATCGCCGCGCCGCCGCGCGCTCCCAGCAAAAGCAGGCCGCGGACGCAGGCGCCCAAGCCGCCGCGGCGCAGGCTCAGCAAGCCTTGCAGGCGCAGCAGGCCCAGAACGGCACGAGCACTGACGCGAACGACGACAGCAGCCAGTCAGGCAGCCAGGCGAACAGCGACAGCACGCTCGCAGGCGTCGCGTCCGCGGCGGCTGCGGCAGCCGCCACAGCCGCCACAGCCGCCGCCGGCGCTGCGGGCGACGGCACGGACACCGGCAACACGACTAGTGCCGGCGTTACGTCGGTGCACGACGCGCTGCAAGCCGCGCTCGCGCAGTTGCGCGGCGGCGCGGGCGCGCTCGCCACGCGGGCGGTGAACACGGCAGGCACGGCGGCAAACAGCGCAGCCACGGCCAGCACGGGCTCCGGCTCGGGCATCGCCAGCAGCTTCGCCTCGCATTTGAGCGCGAACGCCCAAAGCAAGGCATTCGGCACGGCAACGAGCAGCGGCGCAAGTGCCGACGCGGCCAAGGGCGTCACGACGACCGCCACCGACGCCGCGAAGGCCGCAACCGACGCGCTCACGGCTGCGGCGCAGCAGCAGGCAGGCGCCGCCACGCAGACCGACGTCACGGCGAGCACGGCCACGACCGATGCGCTCGCCGCCACCCAGGCCGCAGCGGTCGCCGCCGCGTCGGCCGCCCAGGCCCAGGCGGCTCAGGCCGCCAGCGCCAGCGCGAATCCGGCGGCCGCGGCCGCCGCCTCCGCTTCGATCGCGCCGCAGGTCGGCACGAACGACTGGGAAGACGCGCTCAGCCAGAAGGTGGTGTTCCTCTCGAACGCGCACCAGCAGTCGGCGGAACTCACGCTCAATCCAAAGGATCTCGGACCGCTCCAGGTTGTTCTGCAGGTCACGGAAAGCCACGCGCACGCGCTTTTCGTCTCGCAGCACCAGCAGGTGCGCGAGGCCGTCGAGGCGGCTCTGCCGAAGCTGCGCGAGGCCATGGAGCAGAACGGCATCGGCCTTGGCAGCGCGAGCGTGAGCGACGGCTTCTCGCGGCAGATGAACCAGCAGGCGCAGCAGGACGGCAGCGGTTCGGGCCGCTCCAGCGGTTCCGGTTCGGGCTCGGGCTCGGGTTCCGGCAGCACGCTGAGCGCGGCGGACACCGTGGACGACGCGCTCAGCACCGCCGCGAGCGTCACGCAGCGCTCCGTCGGCCTGATCGACACGTTCGCCTGACGCGCCTCAAGCGCCATCCCCACCTCCCGACCTCCCCGGCCGGACCTGCCCGGCACCTTCGGACAATGCAGCCGCGTACGCGGCTGCTTTACGTCTGCCCCACGCTCGCATGACGCGCCCGGCTTGCCGCGGCGCGCAACAAAACCACGAGATAGCCGGAATTCCCCCGTCTATTCCTCCCATCGCTGAAAGGCAAAAGCCGGAACAATGCAGCATGCCCGGACTGACCATCAGGTCGGCGCCCCGGACCCTTGCAAGCATCCCAGGCTGACTCTTCGACATGGCGACCACCACCGCATCCCAGCAAGCCGCGCCCCAAGGCGCGAAACCCGGACCGATGAAGCGCATTCTCCTCATCGCGCTCATTGCGATCCTCGCCGCCGCAGTGGCGGGCGGCGCGACGTGGTTCTTCATGTCGCGCCACGCGGCGAGCGCGCCGGCCGCACCGGCGGCAGCGCCCCCGGCCGTGCCCGTCTATTACGCGCTCGAGCCGATGACCGTGAACCTGCAGACCGACGACGGCGAATCGCACTACCTGCGCATCGGGCTCACGCTCAAGCTCGACAGCCAGGCCACCCAGGACGCGCTCGTCGCGCGCATGCCCGAGATCCGCAGCCGCCTGTTGCTCGCGCTCTCGAACAAGCATCCGTCCGACCTCGCGCCGCTCGACGGCAAGCGCGCGCTCGCCACCGAGCTCGCCGTGCTGATCTCGCAGCCGTCAGGCGCGAACGAAAAGCCGATGCACGTCGACGACGTGCTGTTCACCGAATTCGTCGTCCAGTGAGCGTGACTGAAATGATTCCCGTGATGGAGGGCCAGTCATCATGACGATGGGTCACGACGAGTTCATGTCCCAGGAGGAGGTCGATGCCCTCCTCAAAGGCGTCACCGGCGAAGTCGATTCCGATTCGAACGGCTCCGAGAAGCAGGGCGTACGTCCCTACAACATCGCGACGCAGGAACGTATCGTCCGCGGCCGGATGCCCGGCCTCGAAATCATCAACGAGCGCTTTGCGCGCCTGTTGCGCGTCGGCATCTTCAATTTCATGCGCCGCACCGCCGAAATCTCGGTGGGTCCGGTGCGCGTGCAGAAGTACAGCGAGTTCACCCGCAACCTGCCGATCCCGACGAACCTGAACCTCGTGCACGTAAAGCCGCTGCGCGGCACGTCGCTGTTCGTGTTCGACCCGAACCTCGTGTTTTTCGTCGTGGACAACCTGTTCGGCGGCGACGGGCGCTTTCACACGCGCGTGGAAGGCCGCGACTTCACGCAAACCGAACAACGCATCATCGGCAAGCTGCTCAATCTCGTGTTCGAGCACTACACGACCGCGTGGAAGAGCGTGCGGCCGCTGCAGTTCGAATACGTGCGCTCCGAAATGCATACGCAGTTCGCAAACGTTGCCACGCCCAACGAGATCGTGATCGTCACGCAGTTCTCGATCGAGTTCGGTCCGACGGGCGGCACGCTGCACATCTGCATGCCCTACTCGATGATCGAGCCGATCCGCGACGTGCTCGCCTCGCCGCTGCAAGGCGAAGTGCTCGACGTGGACCGCCGCTGGGTGCGCGTGCTCTCGCAGCAGGTGCAGGCCGCCGAAGTCGAGCTCACGGCCGACCTCGCGCAGGTGCCCGTGACGTTCGAGCAGATCCTGAACATGAAGAAGGGCGACGTGCTGCCCATGAACGTCGCGGAACACATCACCGCCAAGGTGGACGGTGTGCCCGTGATGGAGTGCGGCTACGGAATTTTCAATGGTCAATACGCGTTGCGGGTCCAGAAGATGATCAGCGCAGCCGACACGATGAAGGAAGGTGGATATGAGTGACGTAAACGCCACGAGCGCAGACGAGCCGGTGCTCGACCCGGGCTTTGCGGAGGCCGCGGCGCAGGATGCAGGCGGCGAGTCGTCGCTGGACGACTGGGCGAGCGCGCTTGCCGAGCAGAACAGCAACGACGCACCGGCCGCGCAGCCCGCGGCCGTGTTCCAGCCGCTCTCGAAGGTCGATTCGACCAAGACGGCCAACGACATCGACATGATTCTGGACATTCCCGTCCAGATGACCGTGGAGCTTGGCCGCACCAAGATCGCCATCCGCAACCTGCTGCAACTCGCGCAGGGCTCGGTCGTGGAACTGGACGGCATGGCCGGCGAGCCGATGGACGTGCTCGTGAACGGCTGCCTCATCGCCCAGGGCGAAGTGGTGGTCGTGAACGACAAGTTCGGTATTCGTCTCACCGACATCATCACGCCGTCCGAGCGGATCCGGAAGCTGAACCGATGAAACGCGAGGCTGTTCCCGGCGTCGCGACGGGCGTTGTCTCTCGCGCCAACGCACGACGCGCGGGCAAGTCCCGCGGCGCGCAGGCGCTGCGCTTCTCGTGGCGCCTCGCCGTGCACCTCTCGCTCGCCGGCGCCGCCGTTTTCGCGGTCATGAGCGCGCGGGCCGCCGACCTTCAGGCGGTCAACGAAGCCACGCGCGCGGCCGCCGGTGCCGCGGGTACGTCGGGCGCCTCCGCCGTGATCGCCGGCAGCGCGGTTCCCGCGCTCGGTTTCGGCGCGGTCGTGCAGACGGTGCTGGGTCTCGCGCTCGTGATCGGCGTGGTGTTCGGCTGCGCCTGGCTCGCACGGCGTCTCGGCCTGCAAGGCGGCCCGAAGAACGCGCTCGTGAAGACCGTGGGCGGCGCATCGCTCGGCGGCAAGGAGCGCGTGGCCGTGGTCGAGATCGGCGACACCTGGCTCGTGCTGGGCGCAGCGCCCGGCAACGTGCGCCTGCTTCATACGCTACCCGCGGGCGAGCTTCCCGCAGGCGTCGCGGCGGCGGCTCCCAACGCCCCCGCCCTCTCGGGCACTTTCGCACAGCGCTTTCGTGACGCGCTGAAGAGCGAAGCGAATAAACGCATCAGCGCGCGTTTCATGCGTCACGACGGCGGAGCGCAGTAAATGCACGGCAGTTCCCTTCATGCGCCGAACGCGGGCGGCGAAGCCCACGCACGCGCGGCTACCCTCGCCAAGATCGCCAGAACGGCGCTCCCGTTTGCGCTGATGCTCGGTGCGGGCGCCGTCGCCCTCGCGCTGCCGCACCTCGCGCACGCCCAAAGCGTGGCCGGTCCGCAAGGTCTGCCCGCCTTCAACACGAGCCCGGGCCCGAACGGCGGCACGACCTACTCGCTGAGCGTGCAGACGATGCTGCTGCTCACGATGCTGTCGTTCCTGCCGGCGATGGTGCTGATGATGACGAGCTTCACGCGCATCATCATCGTGTTTTCGCTGCTGCGCCAGGCGCTCGGCACGACGACCACGCCGCCCAACCAGGTGCTCGTGGGCCTCGCACTCTTTCTCACGCTGTTCGTGATGTCGCCCGTGCTCGACAAGGCCTACAACGACGGCTACAAGCCGTTCTCGGCCGGCACGATTTCGATGGACGACGCCGTGGCGCGCGGTGTGGCGCCGTTCAAGACGTTCATGCTGCGGCAGACCCGCGAGTCCGACCTCGCGCTCTTTGCGCGCATCTCGCACGCGGCGCCCATGCAGGGCCCCGAAGATGTACCGCTCACCCTGCTCGTGCCCTCGTTCATCACGAGCGAGCTGAAAACCGGCTTCCAGATCGGCTTCACCATCTATATTCCGTTTCTCATCATCGACCTGGTGGTGGCGAGCGTGCTGATGTCGATGGGTATGATGATGGTCTCGCCCGCGACGATTTCACTGCCCTTCAAGCTCATGCTGTTCGTGCTGGTGGATGGCTGGCAACTGCTGATCGGCTCGCTCGCGCAGAGCTTCAGCTAAGGAGCCCACGATGACACCCGAAATGGTCATGACGATTGCCCACGAGGCAATGTACGTCACGCTCCTGCTAGCCGCCCCGCTGCTGCTCGTCTCGCTCGCCGTGGGTCTCGTGGTGAGCCTCTTCCAGGCCGCCACGCAGATCAACGAAACCACGCTCTCGTTCATCCCCAAGCTGATTGCCATTGGCGTCACGCTCGTGATCGCCGGCCCGTGGATGCTCTCGACGATGATCGATTACATGCACCGCATGTTCACGAGCATCGTCTCGGTCGCGGCGGGCTAGCGCCGCCGCCGCGCGGCTTTCCGGCACGCTCCATGTTCACCGTCACCTACGCGCAGCTCAACGCCTGGCTCACGGCATTTCTCTGGCCGTTCACGCGCATTCTGGCGCTCGTGGCGGTCGCGCCCGTGTTGGGCAACCGCTCGGTACCCACGCGCGTGAAGATCGGCCTCGCGGGCTTCGTCACGCTGATCGTCGCGCCCACGCTCGGCGCCATGCCGCAGGTCACGGTGTTTTCCGCCGAGGGCGTGTGGATCCTCGTCAACCAGTTCCTGATCGGCATCGCGCTCGGTTTCACGATGCAGCTCGTGTTCGCGGTCGTGACCGCGGCGGGCGACATGATGAGCCTCGGCATGGGCCTGGGCTTCGCGAGCTTCTTCGACCCGCAGGCCAACACCAGCACGCCGGCGCTCTCCTCGTGGCTGAACATGATGGCGATGCTCACTTTCCTCGTGTTCGACGGCCATCTGCAGATGCTCGCGGCGCTCGTCGCCACGTTTCAGACGCTGCCGGTCACGGCGAGCGTGCTGGGCGCCTCGGGCTGGAACCTCATGGCCAACTATGGCGCGACGATACTGACTTCGGGCCTGCTGCTGTCGCTGCCGGTGGTGGTCGCGCTGCTCATCACCAATCTTTCGCTCGGCATTCTCAACCGCGCGGCGCCGCAGATCGGTATCTTCCAGATCGGCTTCGCGCTCACGATGCTCGTGGGCATGCTGCTCGTTCAGCTCATGATGCCCAACCTGATTCCCTACTTCGCGCGCCTGTTCGACAGCGGCATCGACCAGATGGGCCGCGTGGCTGCCGGGTTGAAGCCGCCTGGTTGAAGCCGATTCGCTAACGCGGGCAAGGCAATAAAAAAGCGGACCGAAGTCCGCTTTTTTTTCGACCGCTCAATGCCGCGCGTTCAAGGATTGATGTACTGGAACAGCGAGAGATTCTGCGTGGCGGCAAAGCTCTTCTGCGAAGCCGTGAGCGCGTTCGAGAGCTGCTCGAACTGGCTGATCGCGGCCACCGTGTCGGTGCTCGTGAGGTCGGAGAGGTTCGAGGTGATCTGCAGCGAGTTGGTCGAGGTGACCGTTTGCAGTGCCTTCACTTCCTGCTCGCGGCCGCCCACCGAAGCCTGCACCGTGATCACGTTCGAGAGCGAGTTGCCGATCTGCGAGAGGCCGGTGTTCAGCGCGTTGTTGAGGTTCGCGACCGCAGCCTGGGAGCCGCTCGTGGGCGTGTTCAGCGCGGCGATGATGCTGTCGATGCTCGCGAACACGTCCGTGTTCTGCGACGACGTGGCGGGCGTGACCGAGAACGAGTCGCCCGCGGCGGGCGTACCCGAGAACGTCACGCTCATGCCCGAGCCGAGCGAAACGGCGCTGCCTTCCGTGTAGTTGGCCGCCGCCGTCGTCGTCGCCGGGCTCGCGCTGTTGTCGGTCACCGTGTAGGTGAGCGCGCCGGTCGTCGGATCGGTGGCGAACGCGATGGAGTAGTTGTCGTTGTTGGTCGCCTGCGTCGGATCCGTCACCGTCACGCCGCTGATCACGCCCGTACCCGTGTTCGACGAACTGCCCGAGGCAATATTGGCCGAACCCACGGCTTGCACGCTCTGGAACACCGTCGTGCCCGTGTCGCCCACGGCGATGTTGCGCGTGCCGGCCACCTGCATCACACGCTGGCCCGCGTCGCCGTTGTAGGTCACGCCGCCGCCCGACTTGTTCGAGAACACCTGCGAGGTGCTCTGGAAGCCGGAGAAGATGTAGTTGCCCGCGCCGTCCGTGGTGTTGGCGAGCGTGAGCAGCTGGTCGCGGTCGCCCTGCATCTGCTGGGCGATCGCCTGGCGCGCCTGGTCGGTGAGCGAGCCGTTCTGGGCCTCGATGATGAGCGAATGGATGCTCTGCATCGTGTTCGTCACGCTCGTGAGCGTCGTGTCCTCGAGCTGCAGCGCGGTCAGCGCCGTCGTCTGGTTCGCCGAGTACTGCGTGAGCGTCGCGCTCGTGGCGGAAAGCGTCACGGCCTGCGCCGCGCCGAGCGGATTGTCGGCCGGGTTCGAAATGGCCACGCCAGTCGAAATCTGCTGCTGCACCTGGAGGAGCTGGGACTGCTGGTTCTCCATCGTCGACACGCTGGAGGCGAAAATCTGGGAAGTCGCGATACGCATGGATTAGCGCCTCACTGGAAAATGCCGATCAGGGTCTGGAACAGCGACGCCGCCGTCTGGATCACCTTGCTGTTGGCCTGATAGAGCTGTTGGTACTGCAGCAGGTTTGCGGCTTCCTCGTCGAGGTTCACGCCCTGCACCGACTGCTGCTGCGACGTGAGCTGCGTCACGAGCGACTGCTGCGACGTGTTCGACGCCTGCAGCTGGCTAGCGGCGTTGCCGATCGTGTTGACGTAGTTCGCGTACGCCGTGGTCAGCGTGGTCGATCCGCTGAACGCCGTGCTCGACGTGAGGTTCGCGATCGCGAGCGCGTTGCGGCCGTCCTGCGTGCCGCTCGCGTTACCCGCCACCGTGAACGAATCGCTGTTCGAGGGCGTGCCCGTCATCGTGAAGCTGATGTTGGTCGCGGTGCCGTTGGCGCCGGTCGAATCGGTCAGATTCGTGATGGTGTACGTCGCGCCCGTGGTCGGGTCGTACGGCACGCCGGTCACGGGCGGCGTCGCGGTGCTGTCGATCGTCACGGAACTCGTCGTGCCGCCTGCCGTAATCGACACGGTCGTGCCGTCTGGCAGGCCCGTCAGCGTGCCCGTGGTCGAATCGTACGAGAGCGTGACTGGCAGATTCGTCGTCGAATAGCCCGTGCCCACCGCGCCTTGCGTGACGTTGGCCGTGCCGGCATTCGTCGTGGCCGCCGAAACGACCACCGGCGTCGCCGCCGCGATCGACGCGGGGTCGCTGGTGGCGACGGAGAAACTCGCGAGCGCGCCGGCCGTCGGCTGGATCATGAACGAGTCGCCTGCGCTCACCGTGCCCGAAGGCGTGATCGAGAAGCCGCCGATCGTGATCGGCGCCGTGCCGTTCGGCTGGCTATCGACCAGCGTGTTCGTCGCCGTGTCGGTGAGGTTCCAGTTCGTGCCGTCGTAGCTCAGCTGGTAGTTGTCGGTGAGCGGCGACGTGCTGTTCGTGAGCGTCGCGCTGACCGTGGTCTGCGTGTCGGGGTTCGTCGAGCTGGCCGTGACGAGCGGGTTGCCCACCGTGAACAGATTGCCGCCCGCGCCGCCCGAGAGCGTGAGGCCGAGTGCGTTCTGCGAGTTCACCTGCGCGGCGAAGCTCGTGACGATCGCGCCGAGCTGCGACTCCGCCGGATCGAGTGTGGTCGAGACGAACGATACCAGGCCGCCCACGGTGCCGCCTTGCAGCGCGGCCGAGGTGAGCACCTGCGGCGTGCCTTGCGAGGCGGCGCTCGCGCCGTTCAGGCCCTGCCACGCCACCGTGAGTTCCTGCGGATTCGTGCTCGAAGGCTGCGTCGTGAGGTTGTAGCTATTGCTGCTCACCACGAGCGGCTGGCCGTTGCCAAGGAACACGCTGTAGCTGCCGTTGCTCTGAACGACCTGCACGCCGACCAGCTGCGAAAGATTCGCGACGGCTTGATCGCGCTGATCGAGCAGCTGGTTCGGCTGCTGGCCGCCTGCGCTCGCGGACGTGATCTGCGCGTTGAGGTTCGCGATCTGCTGCGTGTAGGTGTTGATTTGCGATACGGCGCTCGTGAGCTGCGTGTTCACGCTCTGGCGCATGGAGTCGTACTGCGAGCTCGCGGCGTTGATCTGGGTAGCGAGCGTTTGCGCGTCGGAAAGCACGGTCTGGCGCGCCGCGGTGTCCGAAGGCGAATTCGAAACGTTCTGCAGGCCCGTGAAGAAGTTCGTGATCGCGGTCGCGATACCCGAGGTCGGGCTGCCCACGAGATTCGAAAGCTGCGTGGCGAGGGTGTACGACGCCGAGTACGCGCTGCTGGTCGACTGCGCGTTGTTGAGCGCCGTCGTGAGGTACTGGCTGTAGGCGCGCTGCACGGTCGCGGTCGTGACGCCGCTGCCGATATAGCCGCTCGACGTGTACTGACCCGCCGATTCCTGGTACACCGGCGTCTCGACGGTGTAGCCCGCGGTCGTCGAGTTGCTGATGTTCTCGCCGGTGGTCGAGATGCCAATCTGCGCTGCCTGCAGGCCGCTCAGACCGATCGAGAAAATGTTGGACATGCGTGATCCTCGAAAACGGCCCGCCCCCCTGGCAAACCGCGTGATGTACTCACGGTATAACGGCAGCGCCCTTCAAAAATTGAGCGCCTGATGAGCCCGAAAACGTTAGCGCGCGTGCGTGTGCACATGCGCGCCTGTCCCGTGGCGCAGCGAACCGGCGCAATCTGCATTGCGCCGGCCAGATGATGCGGATCGTGCGGGTGAGGCGGTACGGATCAGGCGCGAGCGAGCGCGCGGCGCTTCATCTCGAGCTGCGTGATATAGCGCTGCAGCGTGTTCTCGGCGGAGCCGGGCAGCGCGTCGAAGCGAAAGCCCATGTGATAGCGGCGATCGCCGTTGGGCAGGTCGATGAAGCGCAGCACGACGAGCCCGAGATCCACGCGCAGCTTGCCGTGCGCGCGCAAGTCGAGCTCGACGTCGGGCAGCACGAGGCCCATGGAGAGATCCGCCACACGCGCGTCGGTCGTGCGCAGCCCGAGGCCGCCAAGCGAGAGGTCATGCACCTCGTAGGCGAAGCGCGGGCCGCCGCTCGGCAGTTCGCCGCGGCAGATGCACGGCTCGAGCACGGGCGTGTCGACGCGGAAATACTCGCGCCGCTGCACGTAGAACAGCACTTCGGGGAAGTCGGCTTCGAACGCGGGGCGCCCTTCGAACTCGGTGCGCCGCGGCGTGGCCGTCTTGAACTCCACGCGCACGCCGTCGGGCGAAGCGTGGAAGTGGGACTCGGGCGCGGCGAGCACGCCCGTGTTCTGCTCGGGCAGCGCGCCCCAGTCGAACACGAAAGTGCGCTCGCGTCCGTTGACGGCCAGAATGCGCGTGACGAGCTGTCCGCCGCGATACTGGAGCGTCAGGAAGTCGCCGCGATTGACGAGATTGCGTAGCTGGACGCCGATCTCGAGCGGGTTGCGGCGCCCAAAATCGTGAGCGCCTTCCGCGTCCCCGCCTGCTTCCTGTGGATTCGACTGAACGGTATTCATGGGCCTGCCGGAAATTCGTGAACGTGCCAGCGCGCCTGCGGACCCTTTCCGCGCGCGCCGTTCGGGCGGTCTGACTGCCCGATTGCTTTTCCATCTCGCCTGCATTAGCGGCAGGCATTACGAAAAATTTAGGGATTCGGCCTAAAAAAAGTGGGCTTTATCCCTGCATGAAACACGCGTGTGCAGCTTCTTCCGGCAACTGCGCCGAGGCAACGTTTGCGACAGCCCAACTGACGCGAACCGCGACGCCAGCGGCGTTGCCCGCCGTCGAGTCGGCCGTCAGGCCATCCGCTGCATGATGGTCAGCAGCTTTTTCGCGTAGTGCGGGTCGGTGGCGTAACCCGCGCGCTGCATGCCGTGCGCGAAGCCCTCAGCGCTCTTCGAGCCGTTGATCACCGACGCGTAGCGCGGATTGCTCTTGAGCAGCGACGCGTAGTCGGTCATCGCGTCTTCGTACGAGTCGTAGGCGCGGAACTTCTCCACCACGCGATGCGGCTGGCCGTTCACGTACTCGGTCGTGACCGTCGAGACGGTCTTGCCGGTCCAGTCCTTGCTCGCCTTGATGCCGAAGACGTTGTGGCTCGTCGAGCCGTCGGCGTTCTTGATCTCGCGCTTGCCCCAGCCCGATTCGAGCGCGGCCTGGCCGAGAATGAAGCGCGCAGGGATGCCCGTGGTCGAGCTGGCCTGCTGCGCGGCGTTGGCGAGCTTGTCGACGAACGCGTCCACCGAGGCGTCGCCGTTGCCCTTGACGGGCGGCGTGAGCGCACTGTTGCCGCTGTAGCCCGAACCGTTGGCGAGCGCGCCGTTGGCCGCCGCGTTGCCGTAGGCGCGGCCGAGCGCATTGAGCATCGCGAGGTTGCCCTCGTTCGCGTCCTTGCCCGAAAGCCCGGAGATCGCGCCCGCCATGCCGCCCGCGCCGCCCGCCCCGCCCGCCCCGCCTGCACCATCGGCGCCGGCCGCGCCGCCCATGCTGCGCATGAGTTGCTTGAGCATCGCATTCGCCACGCCAATGCCCTTGTTCGACATCTGCTGCGCGAGCTGCTGGTCGAGCATCGAGGTGAACTGCTTGCTGTCGTTCGATTCGAGCGGGCTGTCGTCGGGCGTCGCGTCGCGCATGCTCTTGAGCATCATCTGCGTGAAGACCGCGTCGAACTGCTTCGCGGCCATCTTCGCGCCCTGCTGGGGCGAAGCGTTCGCCGCGGCGCGCATCGAGTCGAAGCCCTGCACGTCGAGTGCAAAGCGGTTGGTGAGGTCGAGGCTGCCGCCGCCGATGTTGTTCGTATTATCCAAGTTACACCCCTTAGATGATCTCGAGGTCGGCGCGCAGTGCGCCTGCTGCCTTCATCGCCTGCAGGATCGACATCAGGTCCGCCGGCGTCGCGCCGAGCGCGTTGAGCGCCTTCACGACTTCGGCGAGATTTGCGCCCGCCGTGACGAGCTTGAGCGATCCGTTGTCCTGCTTCAACTGGATCTGCGACTGGCGTGTCGCCACCGTCTGGCCATTGGAGAACGCGCCGGGCTGGCTCACCGCCGTTTGCGTGTTCACGACGACCGAGAGATTGCCGTGCGCGACCGCGCAGCTCTCGAGCGTGACCATCTGGTTCATGACGATCGAGCCGGTGCGCGCGTTCAGGATCACCTTCGCAGCCGGCGTGGCCGGGTTCACGTTGAGGTCCTGGATCTGCGCGATGAAACCCACCTGCGAGGCCGGATCGGCCGGGCCGTGCACCTGGATCGTGCGGCCGTCGAGCGGCGAGGCCGTGCCCGGGCCGAACATGTTGTTGACGGCCGAGACGATGCGCTGCGTCGTGTCGTAATCCATGTCGTTGACGGTCAGCGTGAGGAGGCCGCCCTGCTGCGAGACCGGCGAGATCACCGAGCGCTCGATGATCGCGCCGCCCGAGATGCGGCCCGCCGCGAGCTGGTTCACCTGCACCTTGCTGCCGTTGGCCGAGGCGCCCGCGCCGCCCACGGCCACGTTGCCCTGCGCGAGCGCATAGACCTGGCCGTCCGCGCCTTTGAGCGGCGTGAGCAGCAGCGTGCCGCCGCGAATGCTCTTCGCATTGGCGAGCGACGACACCGTGATGTCGATTTGCTCGCCCGGCCGCGCGAACGGCGGCAGCACGGCCGTCACCATCACCGCGGCGACGTTCTTCAGCTGCATGTTGTTGAGCGTCGAGGAGGAACCCGACGAGCTCGACGTGTTGTTGATCGAGATGCCGAGGTTCGCGAGCATGTTCGCGAGCGTTTGCGTGGTGAACGGCGCCTGGGTCGTCTGGTCGCCGGTGCCGTCGAGACCCACCACGAGGCCGTAGCCGATGAGCGGGTTGTCGCGCACGCCCTGGAAGGTCGCGAGGTCTTTCACGCGCTCGGCGCGCGCGGGCGTCGCATAGGCGACGAGCGCGCCGCACGCAACGACGAAACCGAACGCCACGCCCAGGGCGGCGAGCACGTCCTTCATGCGCGAGCGGCGCGAACGATGGAAGCGGATCTTTACCATGGCGCGATGTTCAGGAAGAAGCGTTGCAGCCAGCCCATCGTCTCGGCTTCGTCGATCACGCCTTTCGCGGAGTATTCGATCTTCGCGTCGGCGACGTCGGTCGAGAGCACGGAGTTGTCTCCGGCAACGGTGTTCGGATTGACGACGCCGGAAAAGCGCACGTATTCATTGCCCTGGTTGATGAGCATCTGCTTCTCGCCGGACACGACGAGATTGCCGTTGGGCAGCACGTTCGTGACGGTCACGGTGATGACGCCCGTGAACGTGTTCGAGGCGTTCGCGCCGCCCGTGGCGTCGAACTGGTTCGCGCCCGTCGTATTCAGGTTCGCGCGGTTGAAGAAGCCCGGCAGGAAGTTCGCGGTGCCCGCTACGCTCGTGCTGGTGCCGCGCTTGGTGTTCGCGCCCGATGACTTGGTCGCGTTGATGTTTTCGGAAATGACGATCGTGAGGATGTCGCCGGTATTGCGCGGACGCTGGTCCTCGAAAAGCGGCCGACCCGCGTAGCCCGGATTGTAGATGGCGCCCGGCGAATTGTTCGTGGGCGGCGGGGGCGGCACGGCCGTCATCGGCTGCTGCACGATGGGTTGCCGGTTGGGAATGTAGGCGCAGCCCGCCAGCATCGCGAGCGCCACACCCGCCACGAGCGCTCGGGCATGGCCCGGCCGCCGTGCGCGGATGCGAGGATGGTTTCGAACGGACTGCGACATATTCTTCACCGACTTGATTGACCAGGGACTCAGCCTCAGACCTGCATCTGGCTGAGGGTTTGCAGCATCTGGTCAGAAGTGGTGACCGCCTTGCTGTTGATTTCGTAGGCGCGCTGCGTCTCGATCATGTTCACGAGCTCTTGCACCACGTTCACGTTCGACGATTCCACGTAGCCCTGGTTGAGCGTGCCCGAACCGTTCTGGCCCGGCGTGGAAACCGTGGGCGCGCCCGACGACGCCGTTTCCGACATCAGGTTCTGCCCGTTCGACTGGAGACCGGCCGGGTTGATGAACATGGCGAGCTGAAGCGTGCCGATGGTCGTGTTGTTGGCCGTGCCCGGCGTCGTGACCGTCACCACGCCGTCGCTGCCGATGGTGAGCGAGGTGGCGTTGGCTGGCACCGTGATCGCCGGGATCACCTGGTAGCCGCTCGCCGTCACGAGCTGGCCTTGCGAGTTGGTCTGGAACGAGCCGTCGCGCGTATAGGCCGTCGTGCCGTCGGGCATCTGCACCTGGAAAAAGCCCGCGCCGTTGACCGCCACGTCCTTCGAGTTGCCGGTCTGCTGCAGGTTGCCCTGCGTGTAGAGACGCTCGGTCGCCACCTGCTGCACGCCCGTGCCCACCTGGCTGCCCGAAGGCAGTTCGGTTTGCTGGGTGGAGTTCGCACCCGGCTGGCGCAGCGTCTGGTACATGAGGTCCTCGAACACCGCGCGCGAGCCCTTGAAACCATTGGTGCTCACGTTCGCGAGGTTGTTCGAGATCACGTCCATCTGCGACTGCTGGGCCTGCATGCCGGTGGCGGCGATGTAAAGCGATCGGTTCACGGTGTCTTTCTCCCGGTCCGGCCTCGCGCGCGTCGTGCGGCGCGAGGCGGCCTTCATTTAACTTGAAATGGCTTAGCTGAAGTTGAGCAGCTGGTTCGCGCTCTGCTCGTTCTGGTCGGCGTTCTGGAGCAGCTTGGTCTGCATCTGGAACTGGCGCGCGTTGGTGATCATCGAGACCATCGCCGCCACCGGGTTCACGTTGCTGCCCTCGACCGACTCGGTCGCGACCTGGACGGTCTGGTCCGCGTCGGCGGGGTTGCCGTCCGCCGTGTGGAACAGGCCGTCGTCGCCGCGCGTGAGCGCACCGGCCGGCGGGTTGACGAACTTGATCTGGTCGATCATCGCGATCGCGTTGGCGGGGCTGCCCGGCGCGATGGCCGAAACCGTGCCGTCCTTGCCGATCGTGATCGCCGAGCCCGGCGGCACCGCGATCGGGCCGCCGCCGCCGATCACCTGCTGGTTGGCGGCGGTGACGAGCTGGCCGTTCTCGTCGACGTGCAGGTTGCCCGCACGCGTGTAGGCCTCGTTACCGTCGGCGGTTTGCACGGCCATGAAGCCCTGGCCCTGGATGGCGATGTCGAGCGGGTTGCCGGTGTGCGAGATCGCACCGGGCGTCATGTCCGAGCCGGGCGTCGCCGAGAGCACGAAGGTGCGCGTGGTCTGGTCGTTCACCGTCGAGCCGTCGCCGAACGACATCGGCACGGCGCGAAAGTTGGCGAGCTGCGCGCGAAAGCCCGTGGTCGAGACGTTCGCGAGGTTGTTCGCGACGACGGCCTGCTGCTCGAGCGCCTGGCTCGCGCCCGTCATCGCGGTATAGATCAGTCGGTCCATGATGTGCCCGGTACGTGGTTAGGCGCGTTACATCTGCAGCAGCGTCTGGTCGACGGTCTGCTGCGTCTTGATGGTCTGCGCGTTCGCCTGGTAGTTGCGCTGTGCCGTGATCAGGTCGACGAGCTGGTTCGTCAGGTCGACGTTCGACCCTTCGAGCGCGCCGCCCGTGAGCGTGCCGTGGTTCGTGCTGCCCGGCGTCGAGACCTGCGCCACGCCCGAGGCGGCCGTCACCTGGAACTGGTTGCCGCCCAGGTTCAGGAGGCCGTTCGGGTTGTTGAAGTTGGCGAGCACGATCTGGCCGAGCGACATGGTCTGGCCGTTCGAGTAGTTGCCGGTAATCGTGCCGTCCGCGCCGATCGAAAAGTTCGAGAGCGTGCCGCTCGCGTAGCCGTCCTGGGCGAGATTGTTCACACCCGAGGCGCTGCCGTACTGGGTCGTGCCCGTGAAGTTGATATTGACGGTCTGGGACGAGGCGCCGTCGGTCGGGTTAATGGTGAGCTGGAACTGGCCGGTCGCGGCCGTCGCCACCCCTGCCGGATCGGTCGTGCCCGAGAGCGCGCCCGAGGCGTTGAAGCTCATCTGGCCGAGATCGGTCGTCGTGCCGTTGTTGACCGCGTACACCTCGGCCGAGCCGGTGGCGCTCTGCACGAAGTACAGGTTGATCGTCTGCGCGCCGCCGAGCGAGTCATAGCCCGTGATCGAGGTCGAGTAGTTGTAGCTGTTCGAGTCGGTCGGGGAGAACGTCGCGTCCGTCGGGGCAGTCGCCTGCGCGTTCAGGTTCAGTTGCGCCGTGACGTTCTGTGTCGCGACCGGCGCGATATTGGTCGTCGGCACCTGGAGCGGCACGGTCTGCGCCGTGTTGATGACGCCGGTCGAACTGGCGGCATAGCCCATCAGGTCGTTGCCCTGCGCGTCGGTGATATAGCCGTTCTTGTCGAGCTGGAACACGCCGTTACGCGAGTACGTGATCGTGCCGTTGTTCGACATCTGGAAGAAGCCGTTGCCGTTGATCGCGACGTCGAGCGCCTGGCCCGTCGTGTTGATCGTGCCCTGCGAGAAGTCCTGCTGCACCGTCGAGAGCGCGGCGCCCAGACCGATCTGGTTGCCGACCGAAGTGGCGATGGTGTTCGCGTAGACATCGGCGAACTGCGCCGTGCTTTCCTTGAACCCGGTCGTGTTCGCGTTGGCGATGTTGTTGCCAATCACGTCGAGGTCGTTCGACGACGCGGCGAGGCCGCTCAATCCTTGCTGGTAGCCCATGTTTGTCTACTCCGCGCTTATCGCGTTGATTATCGAGTTCAGAGAATGGCGCCCACGCTCGAAAGCGGGACCGTCTTGCCGTTGGCGAGCGAGAGGCTCGCCGTGCCGTCCGACTGCTGGACCACGCCCTGCACCTGGCTCGCGACGAGCGCGGTGGCCGTGGCGGACTGGCCGTTGGTCGTCGCCGTGGCGCTGATCGTGTAGGTGCCGTCGGCGACCGTGTTGCCCGAGGTGTCCTTGCCGTTCCAGGTGACCGGCACGGTGCCGGCCGACTGCGCGCCGAGGTCGAGCGTGTTGACGACCTGGCCTGCCGAGTTCGTGATCGTGAGCTTCACGTCCGACACCGCCGAAGGCAGCGTCACGCCAAGCTGCGGCGCCGTGCCGCTCGACACCGTGGCGCTGCTGCCCGCTGCGAGCACGGTCGAGCCAATGAGCAGCGCAGCCTGCGCGTTCTGGCCCGCCGAAAGCTGCGTGGAAAGCGACGACAGCGACGTGTTGAGCTGCTGGATGCCCGACACCGTGTTGATCTGGGCGAGCTGCGAGGTCATCTGCGAGCTGTCCATCGGATCGGTCGGATCCTGGTTCTGCAACTGCGCGACGAGCAGCTGCAGGAAGGTGGTCTGCAGGTCGTTTGCGCTCGTGCCGCTCGACGACGCCGAACTCGACGAGCTCGTGCCGTTCATGGTGTCGAGCAGTTGCTGCGACACGGTGGCGGTGCTGCCGCCGATGGTTGTGTTGCTGGAACTCAACGCGTTCTCCCTCGATTGCGCTTCGTGCTTGGCGTGTGGTGGTGGCGGGCGCGGCTTCGTTTCGCGCCCGCTGGTCTCTGTATTACTGTGTCGTGCGTGCTGTGCTTCAGTTCGCCGCTTCAAGTACCCGCTTTAGGTACCCGCTTTACGTACCCGCTTTACGTACCGATGGTGAGCGTCTTGAGCATCAACTGCTTGGCGGTGTTCAGCGTTTCGACGTTGGCCTGGTACGAGCGCGACGCCGAGATCATGTTCACCATCTCCTGCACCGGATCGACGTTGGGCATCGTCACGTAGCCGTCCGCGTTGGCGGAAGGGCTGTCGGGGTCGTAGGTCTGCTTCATGGGCGTGGGGTCGTCCACCACGCCGGTCACCCTGACGCCGCCCACCTGCTGGCCCGAGGCCGTGCGCGCGCCGCCGAGCGGGTTGACCGCGAACACGACCTGCTTCGCCTTGTACGGCTGGCCGTCGGGGCCGGTCGTGCTGTCGGCGTTGGCGAGATTGGACGCCGTCACGTTCAGACGCTGCGATTCCGCCGTCATGGCGGAGCCCGCAACGCTGAAAATGTTCATCAGGGATGGCATGGTTTCGTTGACCTCACATCAGGTGCGCGTCGCGCGCGCGTTGGTCGTTCATGGCTTCGTTGTTGCGTACGCATTGCCGCTTCGCTCGCGCGCCGATCAGCTCGAGCCCGAGGTGATCGCGGACAACATCGTCTTGATCTGCTGCGAGACCACCGTCATGCCCGACTCGAAGTGCAGCGCGTTGTCGGCGAACTGCACGCGTTCGGTGTCGAGATCGACCGTGTTGCCGTCGAGCGCGGGCTGCACCGGCGTGCGGAACATGAGCTGGCTCTTGTAGGTGTCGGCCGGGCCGCCGGTCGGGATCAGCTTCGCGTCGCCGGCCATGTGGCCCGACTCCGTGGACGCCATCTGCATGCCGCTCGTCACGCCCGCGGGCTGCGCCATGGCGAGCGGCTGGACGTTGCCGCCCGAGGTGGCCGCCATGCCCGCCGTGCCGCCGGCGCCTTGCTGGCGCAGCGCGCCCGCAAGCGAAGCCGAGAAGTCCACGTCGCGCGCCTGGTAGCCCGGCGTGTCGGCGTTCGCGATGTTCGAAGAGATCAATGCCTGCCGCGTGGCGCGCACATCGAGCGCTTCGCGCCCAAAGGCGAATTCGGCATCGAGTTTGTCCAGCATCGGGCGTTCTCCGTGAAGCGAAAAAGGATTCGGCGTGAGCGCGGCAGGCTCGCCATCGGCGAAGAAACCGGCGCAAACGTTAGGCGCGTGACCCGAAGGCCTTTGCGCATGGAGTGGAATATTAGGCGGGGGTGGCAAGAACCAATCGGACGAATAGCCGGTAAAGCGCCCCTCTATTCGACGCAAGCGCGCGGGGGCGGCCGCCTAGAATGCGAGGCGTGTCAATGCATTCGATGGAGAACGACGATGCCGCAAACTGCCTCTTTGCGCAGGCCCGACGCGGGCCTGAAGCGGCGTGTGCGCGCGCTGTCGTGGAGCGTGTCCTGGACGTGCGTGCTTGGCTGCGCCCTGGGTGGCGCGCTCGCTCATGCGCAAACTGCGGCGCAAACGGCGGCGCAAACCGCACCGCAGCCCGAGGGCGCGGGCGGCCAGATCTTTATTGCGGGCAACGGCGACCGCGCGGGCGCCGACGCCGCGCAGATGAACGCGCTGCTCGCCAGCAACGCGAAGAAGCCTGCGGCGGCTACGGCCGGCAATACCGCCACGAATGCCGCCACGAATGCCGCCACCAATGCACCCGCCAGTGACGCCGCGCCGCTGCGCGCGGCCAGTTACGCCGATCTGAATTCGCGCGGCGTACCCGAGGACGCGCGCGCGGGCGTCGACTCGAACGGCATGATCACGATTCCGGGTCCCGGCGAACGCGTGCCCCAAGGCAACGCGCCGCGCATCGTCACGATTCCCTCGCCGGGTGCGAGCGCTCAGCCCGTGCGCGTGCCGCCGGCCAACCCGAACAACGCAGGCACGCTCCAGCGCGTGAGCTTGCCAGGCACCGCTAACCGTGTCGCCGCCGTAGTCGTAGATGCCGGCGCGAAGCCGGTTGCCAATGCAAGCGCCGGCGCGCTGCCCAATCCGAATACCAGCGCCGTCGCCACGAGCGTGCAGACCGTACCGCCCGGTCAGCAGGATGGCGAATCGATTCGCGCCGTCGCGCTCACCTTCCTGCAGCAGCAGTCGGCGGGCCTGCCGGGCCACGTGAACATTACGGTCGCGCCGGTGTTCCCGCGCGGCCTCGCGGCCTGCACCTCGCTCGAACCGTTCATGCCGCCGGGCGCGCGCACGTATGGCCACACGACCGTGGGCGTGCGCTGCATCGGCGCGAAGCCGTGGACGCTCTATGTGAGCGCGCGCATTGCCGTGGACGTGACTTACTACGTGGCCTCGCGCCAGATCGGCGCGGGCGAGGCCCTCTCGGCCGCGGACTTCATGCCGCGCGCGGGCGACCTCGCGAACCTGCCGCAAACCATCATCACCGATCCCAACCAGGCAACGGGCGCCGTCGCGCTCGCGCGTATTGCCGCGGGCCTGCCGCTGCGCACCGACATGCTGCGCAGCGCGGCTTCGGTCGTGATCGGACAAACCGTCAAGGTGATCGCCGTGGGCAGCAACTTCACGATCTCCGCCGAAGGCAGCGCGCTGAACAACGCCGAACCCGGCCAGCAGGTGCGCGTGCGCACGAGCGGCGGCCAGATCATCTCGGGCGTGGTCAAGGACGCCGGCACCGTGCAGGTGCAAATCTAGGCTCAGCAAGATCTGGTAAGGGCCGGATCGAGGGGGTTTCAGCCCCAACCGGCGGCCCGATCCGGCGGTTTCCGGCTTTGTGCGCCAGCACACGTAACAGCATGTAACGGTGGGATTTTCGGCTAAAGTTCGGCGCGACCTATGCCGTTATCAAGGTCAAATCGATCAGGAAAGCCCATCGTGAAAGTTGACTCCTCCACCCGCAATGATCCGCGCCCGCTGCAGGATGGCCTTGCGCGCTCGCAAGCCGATTCGAGCGGCGTAAGCGCCGCCAGCACCGACAGCGCGGCCACCTCCGGCGCGGCAAGCAGCACGAGCGCTGCGGGCGCGAACGTGAACCTCTCGTCGCTGTCGTCGACGATGCGCTCGCTCGCCGCGAGCGGCTCCGCCGACATCGACACGGCACACGTGCAGTCGATCAAGGACGCGATCCGCAACGGCACGCTGCAGATCGACTCCGGCAAGATTGCCGACGGCGTGATTCAGACCGCCCGCGACCTCGTTAAGCCGACGTCGGCTAACTGACGTTCGACGCACGAGCGCCGCGCACACTTCGCTTTTTTGGTGCCTTGCAATGAAAGATGCCCTGTTGGCCACACTGATCGACGAACACGCCACGGTTGAGGCGTTCGCGTCGCTGCTCGCCTATGAAGAAAAGGCGCTCGTGTCGGCCGACGGCATGGAGGCGCTCCCGCAGATCGTCGAGCAGAAGACGACGCTCACGCAGCGTCTCGCAGGCCTCGAAAAGGCGCGCGACGCGCAGCTGGCAGGCCTCGGCCTCCCCGGCGGCCGCAAAGGCATCGAAATGGCCTGCGACGGCGACACGCGTCTCGCGAGCCAGTGGGAGTTGCTCAAGGGTTCGACCGAACGCGCGCGCCGCAAGAACCTCACGATCGGCATGATGATCCGCACGCGCATGGAACATAACCGCCGCGCGCTCGCGATCCTGCGCGGCGAAACGGGCAACGGCGCGATGCTGTACGGCCCCGATGGGCGGCTGCCGGCGTTCGGGCTGTAAGCGGCGCTCACCAGGGATTCGCCAAAGACAAAAGCCGAAGCGTTGCCGCTTCGGCTTTTTTGTTTGGGGCAACGGATCGCCTTCAGATTTTCATGCCTGCTTGATCGTCGCGACCGGCAGGAAGAGTCTGCGCGGCGCATCGGTGAACGGCTCGAATCCGTATTTCCGATAGAAGCCCGCTGCGTTCTCATCGAGCGCATCGACGAGAACACACTGCACGCCCACCGACTCCGCCGTTGTCAGAACAACATCCAGTGCGTGCATCAGCAGATATTCGCCAAGGCGCTGGCCCTGGTGCCGCCGGTCTACCGCCAGCCGGGCGAGCAGGACTGCGGACACGCTCCTCGGCAGCCGTGCGGCCGGCATTCCCTGCGTTTCTACCGCTGTCGCCGCAAGGGCGTAGTAGCCCGCAATCGTGCGCGGCGCGGACGACACCGCTGCAACGTAAGTGCGAGATAGATTCTTCTTTTGGTGCTGACTCGCTACGTGGCGAATCCATTCGCTCATCGAGTCGACGCCGCAGTCGAAGCTGCTGCGGTCATCGCTCTCCCTCAGCTGACGAATCTGCGTTTGCACTCTTGTTCTTCCTGAAGCGAGCCATCGCGCGCTGCAACGCTTCATTGGGCTTCGGCGGCTCGTCCAGCAAAGCGAAGAAGCGCTTCGATTCGTCCATCGTCAGGCGAATGGAACGAATGACCTCTTCCTGCTCGATAACCTGCTCCGCGGCCCGAAGCGCGGCCTGCACAATAAACTGGTTGAGGGTGCTGCCCGAAAGGTCTGCAGCAAGCTGCAGGATTTCCTGTTTCTCCGCGCTCAACCGGGCAGTGATTCGCCCGCGGCTGGAGTTTTCCATACCGTTGTTGATAGCCATTGTTCATCCTTTTTTCGGGCCTGGCACACGCCTGCATCGTTTGGCGGATGCGCGGCCCGAGGTTCACGTTCGCGTCGCTCTCCACTGACGGAGTGGAGTCACTATATCACGCGTGGTGCCAAATTGGCACCACGCGATTCGAACTGCCCGCCAAACAAAAAAGCCGGAGCGCTCCCGCACTCCGGCTCTTTCACCGCAACCCCGCCCACGCCAGTCAAGGCGCGGCGTCTACCGCCTCAATTCTCCTGGCCGGCCCACGCCATCTCGCGCAGCCGCGTACGCAAGCGCGCCACCGCCTGGCTGTGCAGCTGGCACACGCGCGACTCGCTCACCTCCATCACCGCGCCGATTTCGCGCAGGTTCATGCCGCGCTCGTAATAGAGCGACATGAGCAGCTTCTCGCGCTCGGGCAGCCGCTCGATCGCTTCGACGAGCGCGCCGCGCAGGCTGTCGTCGAGCAGCGCCGAAAGCGGGTCCGAGTGATCGACGCAATAGCGGTCGAGGAACGGTTCGTCCTCGGCGGAGCGGTCGAAGTCTTCGTAGTAGATGAGCTGGCTGCCATGCAGGTCCTGCAGCATGCTCTGGTATTCGTCGAGCGGCATGCTCAGATGCTCGGCGATCTCCGTTTCGCTCGCCGAGCGCCCGAGCCGCTGCTCCACCTGGTGCACCGCGCTTTCCACTTCGCGCGAGGTGCGGCGCAGGCTGCGCGGCAGCCAGTCGTTGCTGCGCAGCTCGTCGAGCATCGCGCCGCGAATGCGCTGGCTCGCGTAGGTCTCGAACTGCGCGCCCTGATCTTCCTTGTAGCGGTTGGCCGCGTCGAGCAGGCCGATCATGCCGGCCTGGATCAGGTCGTCGAGGTCCACGCTCGCCGGCATCTTGGCTACGAGCTGCAAGCCGAGCCGTCTGACGAGCGGCGCGTACTTCGCAAGCACGTCGGCCTGCGAAATTTTTCCTTGAGCGTTATACATCGTGCTCTCCACTTCTCATGTCCCTGATTGGCGTCGTCGTGAGCACGTCAAACGTGCTGCGGCGACGTGCGCTGCGCGGGCGTATCGGTCCGCCAGCCCACATGGGCCGGTGCGGACGCGGATGTTGCGTTGGGTGCGGGATGCACACCCGTCACGCTGGCTACGAACGAGTCGGCGTTCGCGGCGAGCGCGCTGTGTGCGGCGTTTGCTGCATGCGTAGCGTGTAGCTGGACGCCGTCTCGCGGCACGCCGTCCAGGTCGTCGGCGGGTGCGTCGCCCGCCGCTTCGTGTGCTTCGTCCGTGGGGACGAACGCGGCGCTGGCGCGCGCCGTGGCCGGCGAGCACGCCGAAACCGCGGGTCGCATGGGCCAGTGCGGCAGTTCGGCGGCCACGTGCCGGAAGTCGCGCGCGGCGTTCGTCGAGGGAAACGCATCGACGATGCAGCGCGCGAGCTTGAGCGCCTGCGCCATGTGCTGATCGGCGGCGACGCATCCGGCGCTTTCGAGCGACACGCTCAGGTAGCGGCTCGCCACCCCAGCGAGGTTCTCGATTGCGGTGTGCGCGTCGCTCGCATTCGCGACATGATTCGCAAGCACACGAAACTGTGCGATCGCATGCGCGAAGTGCAGCCGCTTCATGCACGCATACGCATCCGTGATCGACTGCGCGCCGATGCGCATGACGATCAGCACGTCATGCGCGTGCATGGCGAGCGGCGAGAGCGCGCCTTCGGCGTCGAGCTGCGCGTCGATCAATACGATGTCCGCGGGGCCCGAAATGACTTTTTGCAGTTGCGCGGACGTGTACTGCGCGCGGTTGTCGCGCGAGGCGGCCAGCACGCCGAAGCCGAGTGCGTGACGCCCCACGGCTTCGTCGAGCGTGCGCTCGCCGCGCATCACGGCGGCGAAGTTGCCCGCGCCGCGCACATTGCCCACCAGCGAGCAGACCGAGCGGGGTCCGAGGCACTCGTCGATCACGAGCACGTCCTTACCCTGCGCGGTGAGCGCCGCCGCGAGATTGACCACGGCGGTCGTGCGGCCGGGCGAACCCGCGCCGCCTGTCACCGCGACCACGCGCGAGCCTTCGCGCGCGAGGAGCCGCCGCAGCCCTTCAGCCTGATCGATTACGAACTTATCCAAACCTGACCTCGGGAGCCTGCGAATTCGAACGCGTCGAGAGTGCCGACAGCAGCGCCGGGATATCGTCTTCGTGCGGCACGAACGGCGAGCTCTCTCGCGGTATGCAGAACGCGCTGCGGATCAGGAAGCGGCGCGTCGCCACGTAAAGGTTCTCGGGAACCTTCTGGCCCGTCGAGACGTAATGCACCGGCAGCTTGTAGCGCAGCACCGTGTCGAGCGCGCTGCCGAGGTTGGTCGCCTCGTCGAGCTTGGTGAGGATGCAGCCCGTGAGCGGCGCGTTTTCCGGGCCGCTCTGGTAGGCCTGCACGACTTCGTTGAGCGTGTCGCCGTGGTTGGTCGCCGAGAGCAGCAGCAGGCGCTGCACCGGGCGGCCGGCGCCGCACAGCATGGCGATCTGGTCGGCCACGGCGCGGTCGCGCTGGCTCATGCCGATCGTGTCGATCAGCACGATGTGCTTGTTCTTGAGCTCGGTGAGGGCGAGCTGGAGGTCCGCGCCGTCGCGCACCGCGTGCACCGAAACGCCGAGGATCTTGCCGAAGATGCGCAGTTGCTCGTGGCCGCCGATACGGTAGCTGTCGGTGGTAAGGAGCGCGACCTTGCTCGCGCCGAAGCGCATCACGCAGCGCGCGGCGAGCTTCGCCGTGGTCGTGGTCTTGCCCACGCCGGTCGGGCCCATCAGCGCGAACACGCCGCCGCGCTCCATGAGCGCCTCTTCGTCTTCGAGCACCGGCAGGTTCGATTCGAGCACCGACTGGAGCCATTCCATGCCGGCTTCTTCGGTTTCGACTTCGGGCAGGCGGTCGATCATCATCTTCACGAGCTGCGCCGAAAAGCCCGCGGCGAACAGCTGCTTGGTGAGCGCGCCTTGCACCGGGCTGCGGCGCTGGCGTTCGCCCCACAGGAGGCCCGCGAACTGCTCTTCCATCATGCCGCGCATGGAGGCGAGTTCGTTCATCACGGTTTCGTTGACGACTTGCTCGATGCGCGCGCGGATCGCTTCGCTCACGGTCTGGGCTGCGTCGGCGCCCTGCGCGTTGCGGCTGCCGGGCGCGGGACCCGCGGCTTCCGGGCCGTGGCCGAGGCGCTGTGCTGCGCGGCGCGCGGCGACGTGCGCGGCCTCGAGCGCCCAGTCGGGCGTGCTGGCGTCCACGTCGGGCGGCAGCACCGGATCGGCGACATTGCCAAGACCGCGTGCCGCTGCGGCCGCGGGCGTCATGCCCGGCACGCGCGGAGCGTTCTGCTGGTTCGCGATACGGCGAGCGTGATCGATGAGCCAGGGGTTCGACTCGGCCATCGTGCGCGGCGCATCGCTCGCGCTCGCGGCGGCGGCCTGCTCGAGGCGCGCCGCGGCTTCACGGGCGGCGGCCGGGGCGTTGGCGTTCGCGGCCGGCGTCATGGACGCAAACGATGGCGCAAAGGCGGACGTGGCAAGCGACTCGGTCGCGGCCTGCAGCGCCATTTGCAGCGGCGAGTGCGCGTGCGGCACCGTTTGCTGCGATTGCGTTGCCTGGAGCGCGGCATGCAGCGTCGGCGGCATCGCCGATTGCGCGGCCTGCTGGCCTGCCGCGGCGCGCGACGAAGGCGAAAGCGACCCACCTGTGGCGGACGCTGCCGCCGGTGCCTGGCCGAGCGAGACAGCGGTGTCGGCGGCGTGATCGCCATCCGGCGTATCGGCGTCGGCATTCGCGCCGCCGTTTTCGGCGCCCACTTCCGGGCTCGCGCCGAACACCGATGAGAACACGTCCGGCATGCCGCTCGCGTAGGGGTTCGCCGCGCCGATCGGGGCGGCGAGCGCAGCCGGTGCGCCGGGCGCAGCGCGCGGTGAGCGCGGCATTTGCGTCATGGCGGAGGGCTGCGCGAACGCGCCGCCTTGACCACCCTGGCCGCTCAAGCCAACCAGCGCTTGGGCCGCGGCAGCATCGGCCGGCGCGATCGCCGCGAGATCGCGGTCCGCGAGCGCGACGATTTCAACGCTGCCGTCGTCGAGCGTGCGGTTCGACAGAACGACGGCGTCCGCACCCAACGCTTCGCGTACGAGCCGTAACGCGTCGCGGCTGGTGCCACCGATGAATTTGCGAATGTTCAAGCTGAGCCCCTGATGAGGTAAGCGGCTGATGCCGCCGCCGGTCGTCTGTTGCTGGAATGGCGCTGGATTGCTGCCGGCCGTGCGTCGCTCGCAAAGCCTTTTCCGATGTTGGAATTATTTCGAAGGTGGGGCCCCCATGATCGATGGATCAGGGCGGAGAAATGCGGGTAATTCGCGGAATCGGCGCGAGCGGTGCGCGAGAGGGAGAAGTGGCGTGTGGAGGCCTCCAGGCTGGCTTTACGCCACGCCCGCACGCGGCTCGACTCACGAAAAAGCCCGCCAAAGCGGGCTTTTCCTCGATCCGGTGGGCAACGCGCCCGGCGCGATCAATGCGCCCCGATCACATTCACCACCTTCACGTTGCGCGTATCCGGCACTTCGGCATACGACAGCACCTTCAGTTGCGGCAAGCTGCGGCGCAGGAAGCGCGAGAGCATGGGGCGCAACGCGTGCTGCACGAGCATCACGGGCGAGAGGCCCAGCGCTTGCTGACGCGCCATCGCCTGCTCCGTCTGCGTGAGCAGCGTATGCGCGAGACCCGGTTCGAGGCCGGGGTTCGGGCCCGAGGTGAGCGTTTGCGAAAGCACGCGCTCGAGGTTCGCATCGAGACCCATGACCTGCATGTCGGCGTTGCCGGGGAACCATTGTTGCGTGATCGCGCGGCCAAGCGAAATGCGCACCGCCGCTGTCAGATCGTGCGCGTCGGTAATGCGAGGCGTGTGCTCCGCAAGCGATTCCATGATCGTGCGCATGTCGCGAATCGGCACGCCTTCTTCCAGCAGGTTCTGCAGCACCTTCTGCAGCGTCGTGACCGGCAGCACCTTCGGCACGAGATCGTCCACGAGCGAAGGCGTGTCCTTCTGCACGCGCTCGAGCAGCGCCTGGACCTCGCGGCGGCCGAGCAACTCGGCCGCGTGCATGACGACGAGGTGATTCAGGTGCGTCGCCACCACCGTGCTCGAATCGACCACCGTGTAACCGAACACCTGCGCCTGCTCGCGCACGTTCGAATCGATCCACACAGCGGGCAGGCCGAACGCCGGGTCCGTGGTCGGCGTGCCCGGCAGCACCGCGCTCACCTGGCCCGGGTTGATCGCGAGCCACTGGCCCGGATAGGCCTCGCCCGTGCCGACTTCCACGCCCTTCAACGCAATGCGGTAGGCGTTCGGGCGCAGTTCCAGGTTGTCGCGAATATGGATGACAGGCGGCAAAAAGCCGATTTCCTGCGCGAACTTCTTGCGAATGCTCTTGATGCGCTTGAGCAGCTCGCCGTCGGTGTTCTTGTCGACGAGCGGAATGATGCGGTAGCCCACTTCGAGGCCGAGCGTGTCGATAAGCGCCACGTCGTCCCAGGTCGCCTCGGTGTTCTCGGCCGGCGCGAGCGCAGCGGGCGCGGTATCCGCGACCACGGCGCTCGCCTTCTTCGCCTCGGCGTTCTTCTTCATCGTGCGGCCAAGCTGGATCGCGCCACCGCCGAGCAGCAGAAACGCAAAGTGCGGCATGCCCGGAATCAGACCCATCATGCAGATGATCGAGCCCGTGATCAAAAGCACGCGCGGATTCGTAAAGAGCTGGCCGGTCAGCTGCGTGCCGATGTCCTCGTTGGTGCCCACGCGGGAAACGATCACACCGGCCGCCGTCGAAATGATGAGCGACGGGATCTGCGCGACAAGGCCGTCACCGATGGTGAGCAGCGTGTAGGTCTCGGCCGCCGAGCTGAACGGCATGCCGTGCTGCACCACGCCCACGATCAGGCCGCCGGCGATGTTGATGACCATGATGAGCAGGCCGGCAATGGCGTCGCCGCGCACGAATTTGCTCGCGCCGTCCATCGACCCGTAGAACTCCGCCTCCTGGGCGATCTCGGTACGGCGCTTTCTCGCCGCATCTTCGTTGATGAGACCCGCATTCAGGTCGGCGTCGATCGCCATCTGCTTGCCGGGCATCGCGTCGAGCGTGAAGCGCGCAGAGACTTCGGCGATACGGCCCGCGCCCTTCGTGATCACCATGAAGTTGATGACCATGAGGATCACGAACACCACGATACCCACGGCGAAGTTGCCGCCCACGAGGAAGTGGCCGAACGATTCGATCACCTGGCCAGCTGCCCCCGGGCCGGTGTGGCCTTCGAGCAGCACGATACGCGTGGAGGCCACGTTCAGCGAAAGCCGCAGCAGCGTGGAGAACAGCAGCACGCTCGGGAAGGCCGCGAAGTCGAGCGGCTTCATGGTGTACATGCTGACGAGCAGCACCATCACCGAGAGCGCGATGTTGAAGGTGAACAGCAGATCCAGCAGGAACGGCGGCAACGGCAGGATCATCATGCCGAGGATCATGCAGATCAGGATCGGTCCCGCCAGCGCGCGCAGATTCGTGCCTTGCAGCATCTCCGGGCGCCGCGCGAGAAAACCGGTGCGGGCGTTCATTCTGTTGCTCCTTCAGTGCCGTCGCGCGCCGGGTTCGTGTCGGCGCGTCCGGCGTTGTTCGATGCGGTATTTGCGTTGGTGCGATTCGCGGCCTCGGCGGCCGTGCGCTCATCTGGCGTGAGGGCTTCGTCGGCTTCGCTCGCTTCGTCGGCGTCGCTCACTGCGCCCTTGTCCATATCGGGCGGCACGTCGAGGTCGGTCGGCTCCATCGGCACGTCGCCGCCATGTTCGCGAAAGCGCTTGAGCTGATAGACCCACGCGAGCACCTGCGCAACCGCGCCATAGAGCGGCCCCGGGATTTCGCGATTGAGGTCGACGTTGTAGTAGAGCGCGCGGGCAAGCGGCGGCGCTTCGAGCAGCGGCACGTTGTTCTCGGTGGCGATCTCGCGGATGCGCGCGGCCACGAGGTTCACGCCCTTCGCGACGACCTTTGGCGCGCGCATCTCGCCATCGGCGTACTTGAGCGCGACGGCGAAGTGCGTCGGGTTGGTCACGACCACGTCGGCCTTGGGCACCTGGGTCATCATGCGGCGGCGAGCGGCGGCGCGCTGCTGCTGGCGAATGCGACCCTTCACGTGCGGATCGCCTTCGTTCTCGCGGTGCTCGCGCTTGACCTCTTCCTTGGTCATACGCAGCCGGCGGTAGTACGACCAGACCTGGTAGGGCGCATCGATTGCCGCGACAAAGAACATGCCCGCGACCGTCATGCCGCAGCACACCGCGATCAGATGCATGCCGTCGACGAAAGCGCGCGGCGCAGGCTGCATCGCGAGGCCGAGGATTTCGTCGCGATGGTTCCACAGCGCAGAGCCGCCGATCACCCCGACCACGGCCGTCTTCACGGTCGACATGCCAAGCTGGATCAGCCCGTTGACGGAAAAGAGGCGGCTAATGCCTGTGATCGGGTTCAGACGCTCGAATTTCGGTTCGAGCAGCTTCGTCGAGATCAGCCAGCCGCCGAGCGCCATGGGCGCGACGAGCGCCGCCACGCCCGTTAGCGCGAGCACCGGGATGACCGCGAGGAACCCCTCGCGCGCAGACAGCCCCGCGCCAATGAGCATGCGCCGCGTTTCGAACGCGTCGGCATGGTTGAACGTGAACGCCGAGCGCAACATGGCTTGCAGATGGGAGCCGATCGTTCCCGAAAGCATCCACGCGCCAAAGAAGCCCGCCGAGAGCAACGCGAACGTGGATAGCTCCCGGGAACGCGGAACCTGCCCCTCCTCCCGCGCCTTTTCGAGGCGCTTGGGAGTGGCGGATTCGGTTTTATCGAGGTCGCTGTCCTCAGCCACGCATGCTCCGGTCGTGGGCGCGCGCCGCTCGTCGCGGCTGCGCGGCTCGCGCGCGCCCTTTTTCAGTGACAGCGATTATTGCCGCGCAAGGCAAGCGGCGATTGACGGAGTAAGCCGGGTAAATCAGGGTATTTCGGCCGATGGAAACGGGGCGCCATCATCGGCGAACGGCAGCGCGCGACGCGCAACGCGCTCGCGCGCCGCCAGGCGCGCTCAGTGCGCCACCTCAGTGCGCCGCTTCAGTGCACCGCTTCAGTACGCCACAAACGGCGCCTTGCCGCCGGAAGCGGTCATGTCCATGCCGTAGTAGACATAGCGGCCGTAGAAAAACGACAACCCGAGGTCGAGGGCTGCCGACGACCCGAACTGCCCGGCCAGGTTATTGGCCGCATAGTTCGCGCCGCTGCCGAGCAGGCTGTTGGCATTCGCGACATTGAAGGCCGCGGTGCCGGACGTCGCGCCGTTATTGGAAACGAGCGCCGCGCTGAAGGACTGCGTGGACGAGGGGCAGTAGAACGTGCCGAGATTGCCGCCGCACTGCGGCAGGCTGCTGTCGGCGAAGAAGATCGCGTTCGAACCCGAGTCGAGGAAGGTCTGAAGCGTGCGCCCGTTGAAGGTCGAGCTGAGCCTGCCCGATGAGTCCGTGACGAAGCTTTGCGAGGCGGTCATCGCGTTGTTCGACTGCGTGCCGATGCCGAACACGAGCGTGCCCGTCGCGCTGGGCGCTCCGCTGTCAGACACGGGCGCCATCTCCAGAATCACGCCGTTGCCGTCCGTGCCGAACTTGGGCACGGGATTGGCCACGAGCTGCGTTTGCGCGACCGTGGCCGCGACGCAGTTCGTGTTGTTTGGACAAGCGTAGTAGTTGCCGAAGGTGTCATAAGGCGCCACGCCGATACCGAGAATGCCGTTCGCGCCCAGTTCCTGCACCGTGTTCTGCGCGTTGCCGATGCCCGCGCAGGCCTGCGGCACCGTGTTCGAGGCCAGGTCGCCGATCACCTGGATCGGAATGTTGGACGCCGTCTCCTGGGCGAGCTTGACGTCGGCGGAACGCACGGTGCCCCACGTAAAGCCGTCCGCAAAGGCCGTGCACTCGGCGAGCGTGCCGCCGCTGACCGTGGTGGTGGGCAGCGAGTTCAGCACGTTCGGCAGCGCCGACGCGAGCAGACGCAGGCCGAACGACGCCGTATCCACCTGAACGTTGTCGACGGTCTCGCAGGTGCTCGTGCCGGCCTTGCAAATCGTCACGCTAACGGTGGGGATGTTGGGCAGCGTGCCGGTCAGTCCGCTGTTCACGGTGACGGCCACCGTGTTCGCGGCGGTGGACGCAGTGGGCTGCTGCGTGGGACTGGGCACCGCGGAGCCTCCACTGCCGCTGCCGCCACTACTGCCGCTCGAACTGCTGCTATTGCTGCCGCCCCCGCCTCCGCAGGCGGCGACAAGCGAAACGAAAGCCACGAGCGCGACGGTCGAAAGGAACTGGAAAGGGCGCAGCCACACGCTGCGCGAATCGCGTGAAGTCAGCACTGAAGTCAGCACGTTCGGCCTCCGCTCGTCACTGGATATCGGAGCCGCTGACGCCTGCAGGCAGCGCCTGCGGCAGCCATGCCTGCCCGGAGAAGGCGCCCATGTGGCCGCCCGAATGCACGATGACGTTCGAGTTTTCGACCACGCCCGGCCCGCGCACGAGACCGGCGGCGTGGCTCGCCTTCACCCCGGCCGTGTATTGGGGAAAGTAGCTGCCTAGCAGCGTGGCGAGATTGGGCATCTGCGGACCGTCCCAGGCAACGCCGAATACCGTGCCGGCCGGCGTGAGGTACTCGCGCACGACGGTGCCGTTGGCGAGCGTGGTCTGCTGGACGGTGTAGGTGGAGGTCGCGGAGGCGCCGGAAGTCGCCGCTTGCACCGCTGCGCGCGCAACGGCGGACGCGTTGCCGGTCGCGGCGGCCGCCGAGGCGGCGCTCAGGGTGCTCACGCTCGCGCCCGCCGGTGTGGGCATGGGTGCGCCGCCGAGCGCGGCTTGCGCCGGGGGCGCCGCGAGCAGTGCGCAAAGCAGTGAAGCGGGAAGCGCCACACCTGGCGCGCAGCGGGTTGCGGCGCGGCGTGCGAACCGACGCGCCGCCTTGCCACAGAACGATGTGTATGGATACAAGGCGTCCCCTCCCTCCGGCGATGGCGCGTTGCACCATGCGCTGTCGGGCCGCGCGGGAACGTCGCGGCGAGGGGCAGCAGGACGGGCAACGGCTGGCTCAGCTTCGTTCCACCACCGCGACGCTCGTCGCGGCCGGGCACGAAGGCATGAGCACTAGTATGCCCGCCTTGGACGCCGTGCGGCAGCTAACCGAACGGCTAGCTGCCGGTCGGCCAACCGCGCCAGGTCAGAAGCCGAGGCTAGCGAGCAGATCGTCGACCTGCGCCTGGTCCTGCACCACGTCGGTCTTGCCTTCCGGATTGATCTGCGGGCCGTTGAGCAGGCCTTCGGGGCTGCCCGTGCTGCTCTGGGTCTCGGCAAGCGCCGCCGCCGTCGCCGCGAACTGCTCGCGCCGCTCCGGCGCGATGTTCTCGACCAGCACGGTGAGCAACTGCTGCTCGATCAGATAGACCACGTCCATGATCTTCTTGATCACCTGACCCGTCAGGTCCTGGAAGTCCTGAGCGAGCATGATCTCGAGCAGCTGCTGGTTGGTCGCCGCGGTGGCTTGCGGCACGCCGTCCACAAAGGCGCGCGTGTCGTCCATCAGCTGGCGCACTTCCTCGCGGCCGATCGGCGCGTCGTACCACGTCGCCCAGCGGCTCGTCAGCTCCTTCGCGTCGTGCTCGAGCGTTTCCTGCAGCGGCTTGGCGATATCGATTGCGGTCAGCACGCGCTCGGCGGCCTGCTCGGTCATGTTCGCAACATAACGCAGCCGGTCGCGCGCGTCGGGCACCGCCTCGGCGGCGCGCTCCACGTGCTTGTCGAGACCGAGTTCGCGCATCGAGTCGCGCAGGCTGCGAGTCAGGTGGCCGATGCGCGCGAGGATGCGGTCCGTCGCCAGCTCGCTCGCCTCGCCCGCGGCGGGCGGCGCGAAGTCGAACTCGGGAGGCTGCGGGAGCGGCTCGGCGCCCTCGCCTTCCGGCCACTCATCGGGTTGCGCACTGATGGGCTCGTTCACGTCAGCTCCCCGTCTTGGCCAGCTTCTCGAGAATCTTGTTGAGCTTCTCGTCGAGCGTGGCGGCCGTGAACGGCTTCACCACGTAGCCGCTCGCGCCTGCTTGCGCCGCTGCGATGATGTTTTCCTTCTTCGACTCCGCCGTCACCATCAGCACCGGCAGATGCGTCAGGTTCGCGTCGGCGCGGATCTCCTTGAGCATGGCGAGACCGTCGAGGTTCGGCATGTTCCAGTCGGAGATCACGAACTCGTAGTTGCCGCCGCGCAGGCGTGCGAGGCCCGCTGCGCCATCTTCGGCTTCGTCGACGTTCGAGTAGCCCAGTTCCTTCAGCAGGTTGCGGACAATCCGGCGCATCGTCGGAAAGTCGTCCACCACCAGAATCTTCATTCCCTTATCCATCACGTTCCATTCCTCCAGGCGAAAACCCGGGCAATTATCCAGAGAAGCGCACTGCCTATCCAGATAAATTAATCGCGAGCGATCGTGCAAGCGTTTGCGGCCAACACGATCTCTCGATATTGGTTGTTCATCAGACGCGCTGGACCCGGTCGCCCATCGAGGCGAGGCGGGTCATCACGCGCCGGCTCATATCTGCAAGCGAGGCGATTTCGTCGGCGCCGCCCATTGCAATGGCTTCGCGCGGCATGCCGAACACGATGCAGCTCGCCTCGTCCTGCGCGAGCGTGTACGCCCCGGCCTGACGCATTTCGAGCAGCCCGGCCGCACCGTCGCGGCCCATGCCCGTCAGAATCACGCCGATGGCGTTCTTGCCCGCATGCAGCGCCGCCGAGCGAAACAGCACATCGACCGACGGACGGTGCCGGTTCACCGGCGGGTCGTCGGACAGATGCGCGATGTAGTTCGCTCCGCTGCGTGCGAGCAAGAGGTGGGCATGGCCCGGCGCGATGTAGGCATGGCCGGGCAGCACACGTTCGCCGTGCTCCGCTTCCTTGACGGTGATGCGGCACAGCCCGTTCAGGCGCTGTGCGAACGACTTCGTGAACCCCGGCGGCATGTGCTGCGCGATCAGCACCGCGGGCGCGTCGGGCGGCAGCGGCTGCAGCACTTCGCGGATCGCTTCGGTGCCGCCCGTCGACGCACCGACGATCACGAGCTTTTCGGTCGAGACGAGCCGGTTGTTGATCATCGGCGCCGGGCTCGCTGCCTGCGCGGCGGCGTGAGCGGGCGCGGCGCCACCCGCTGCGGCAGCGGCGGGCGCATGGTGCGCGCGCACGCGGGCGCGGGCGGCGGCGCGCACCTTGTCGGCGAGCTTTTCCGCGTAGTCGAGCATGCCGTCGCGAATGCCGACCTTCGGTTTCGTCACGAAGTCGACCGCGCCCAGTTCGAGCGCGCGCAGCGTGATTTCGTTGCCGCGCTCGGTCAGCGACGACACCATCACGACCGGCATGGGCCGCAGGCGCATGAGCTTCTCGAGGAAGTCGAGGCCGTCCATACGCGGCATTTCCACGTCGAGCGTGAGCACGTCGGGGTTGTGCTGCTTGATCAGCTCGCGCGCGACGAGCGGATCCGGCGCGGTGGCGACGACCGTCATGTCGGGCTGACTGTTGATGATCTCCGTCATCAAACTGCGGATCAGCGCCGAATCGTCGACGCAGAGAACCTTGATTTTTTGCACAGCGTTCACGCCTCCTCTACTGTCCTGGCGTTGTCTTGACCGGATGCACGCAGCGCGGACGACCCGCTCGAGCCGAACAGCTCGATTCGAGGACGCGCGCCCTGCGGCTGGGATTGGGAAATCTGGGACGCCGCGGCGCCCGGGCCCGCGCGCCCGGCGCTGCCGACTCCGAACAGTTCGACGCGTGCACGCGCACGCGCGAGCCGTTCGGCGCGCGCCTCGGCGGTTTGCGCGGCGAGCTGCTGTTCGCGCTCCGCCACGCTCGTGTCCTGCGAAAGGCGCAGCTTCTTCACCATCACCTGGCCCGTGCGCGGCAAAAACGCCACCTTGCGCGGATGCGAGCCCTGCAGGTCCTCGGCCACGATGCGAATGTTCTCGGTCGCGAGATAGCGGCGCACGAACGCGGCGTTGCGGTCGCCAATGTTCATCGTCGTCATGCCCGCGAGCACCGCCGCGCCGCCGAACACCTTGGCCTCGAAGCGCTCGCGCCGGCCGCCCGCCTTGATCAGCTCGTTGATGAGCACTTCCATCGCGTAGGCGCCGTAGCGCATCGCGTCGGAGGCGCCGGTGAGCGCGTGGGCGGAGTCCGCGCCGTCGTCGGGCAGCATGAAGTGGTTCATGCCGCCAATACCGGCCGAGCGGTCCTGGATGCAGGCCGCCACGCACGAGCCGAGCACGGTGACGAGCACCATGTCGTCGCCCGTCGTAAAGAACTCGTTGGGCAGCAGCTTCACGCCCGGGCGCTGGAAATGCGTGTCGAAATAGCGATTCGATGCGATCGGGAGGCGGGCGCTCATGCGGGCACTCCGATCGCGTCGTTCGCGCGGCGCGGCGCGGCATGGGCGCCGCGCGTGAGTTCGTACACCGTCTGGCCGCGCAGACGAAACGCCTGCGTGACGTAGGTGAAGTTCTCCGAGTGGCCCGCGAACAGCAGGCCGTCCGGCTTCATGAGCGGCTCGAAGCGCGTGAGGACCTGCGCCTGGGTCGGCTTGTCGAAATAGATCATCACGTTGCGGCAGAAGATCGCGTCGAACGTCGTGCGCAAGCCGTAGTCCGCGTCGGTGAGATTGAGCTGCTCGAACTTGATCATCGCGCGCAGCTCCGGGCGCACCTTCACAAGCCCCGCGTGCGAGCCCGTGCCCTTGAAGAAGAAGCGCTTGAGGCGCTCGGGCGACAGATGCTTCACCTGGTCGAACGAGTAGACGCCCGCGTCGGCCTTGGCGAGCACCTGGGTGTCGAGGTCGGTGGCCAGCACGCGCGCCTCGCGCGCGGCGCGGTCTCCCAGCGCTTCGACGAGCGTCATTGCGATCGAGTACGGCTCTTCGCCCGTCGAAGCCGCCGAACACCAAACCGAAACCGGCTGCGCACCCGGTGCCCCGCGGCGCTTCACGAAATCCGCGAGGATCGGGAAGTGATGCGCCTCGCGAAAGAACGCCGTGAGGTTCGTGGTGAGCGCGTTCGTGAACGCTTCCCACTCGTGCGCGTCGTTGCGCGCTTCGAGCTGGTCGAGGTACTCGCGAAAACTGTCGATGCCGAGCGTGCGCAGGCGCCGCGCGAGGCGGCTGTACGCCATGTCGCGCTTATGGTCCGAGAGCGAGATGCCCGCGCGGCGGTGAATGAGCGCGCGAATGCGCTCGAAGTCCGCCGAGGTGAAATCGAAATCGCGGTTGCTCTCGACGCCCTGAGTGCCCGAACCGCCCGGATCACCGTCGTGGCGTGAATTTCGCAGCGCTTTCATGCTGATGCTCCTTCGCATTGCGCGCCGCCCACTGCATGGGATACCGCGGCGCAGGACTGCTGCGCGCCGCGCCTGCCCGGTTGCAATGCGTGCGGCGCATGGGCGGCCTGCGCAACGCGCGTGGACCCGTGGGTCCGGCGCGGCAGGTCTTGCCGTTGTGTAGCGCTCATGTGCATTGCAGTTGCTCGTCGTGTTCAGTTACTTCACTACTTTTCCATACCGCGTTCGATCAGAACGTTTCCCAGTCCGAATCGTCCGAAGCCGATGCCGCCGTGCTCACGTGCGTCTCGGCGCGCGCAGGCGCAGCCGGTTTCGCTGCAGGCGTTGCTGCGGATTTCGCCGCGGCCTTCGCTGCCGGTTGCGCCGCGGGCTTTGCGGCTGCCTTTGCCGTGTCCGCCGATGCCGTCGGCGCCGCCACCGCGGGCTTCGCAACAGCCGTTGCCGGAGAGGGCGTCGTGCGTTTCGCGGCGCCCGGCGCGGCCGGCGTCGCACGCGCCGGGCTTGCGCCCACGCTGCGCGCTTGCGCGCCACCCGTCGTCCATGTGCCGAGCACGTTTTGCAGCTGACGCGTCTGCTCTTCGAGCGACGCCGCCGCCGCTGCCGCCTGCTCCACCAGCGCGGCGTTCTGCTGCGTGACGGTGTCCATCTGCGTAACGGCCCGATTGACCTGCTCGATGCCGCCCGACTGCTCCTCGGACGCCGCGCTGATCTCACCCATGATGTCGGTCACGCGACGCACGGCCTGAAGAATTTCTTCCATCGTCGTACCGGCGCGGCCCACCAGCTGCGAGCCGCTTTGCACCTTCTCGGCCGAGTCGTTGATGAGTTCCTTGATTTCCTTCGCGGCGCTCGCGCTGCGCTGCGCGAGGCTGCGCACTTCGCCGGCCACCACCGCGAAGCCGCGGCCCTGCTCGCCCGCGCGCGCCGCTTCCACGGCCGCGTTGAGCGCGAGAATGTTGGTCTGGAACGCGATGCCTTCGATCACGCTGATGATGTCCACGACCTTCGCCGAACTCACGGCGATGCCCTGCATCGTGTTCACCACCTCGCCCACCACCTCGCCGCCGCGCGTCGCGATGTCGGACGCGTTGACGGCCAGCTGGCTCGCCTGTCGCGCGTTCTCGGCGTTCTGGCGCACGGTGCCGGTGAGCTGCTCCATGCTCGACGCCGTTTCCTGCAGCGAAGCGGCCTGCTGCTCGGTGCGCTGCGACAGGTCGGTGTTGCCCATGGCGATTTCACGCGCGCCCACGTCGATCGAGCTTGCGCCCGTATGCACCGCGCTCACGAGCGTGACGAGGCTTTCCTGCATGCGCTTGATGGCGCCGAAGAGTCGCCCGATCTCGTTGTCGCTGTAGACGGTGACCGTCTGCGAAAGATCGCCCTGGGCGATGCGCTCGAAGCACGTCACCGCGTCTTCGAGCGGCTGCACGATAAGGCCGCGCATGGCGAAGCGGATCGCCACCACGAGCACGAGCGCAATGGCGATCACCGCGCCGATGGCGATGCGCATCATGTCGATACGCTCGTTCGCCGTGGCCTGGCGTGCCTGCGCGCCGTCCTGCATCGCTTGCGCGAGCGGCGCGGCAACGTTGTCGTAGTCGACGAACATCGGGCTGATCTTCGTATCGGCCACGGCGTGGTAAGCCACTTGATCGTTTGCGCGCAGAGCCGCGAATTCGGGCTGAACGCCGTCTTGCATCAGCGCCGCGCGTTTGGCTGCGAGCGCATCGAGCATCGCGGCGTCGAGACCGCTCTTCGGCACGCCCTGGAAGACCTGCCATGCCTCGTTGGATTTCGCGAGCAGTTGATCGGCGCGATCGAACGCCTTCTTCGCGTCATCGGCCTGGCCCGCCGCCGCGAGCGCACTGCCGCGTTCGAGTGAGACACGCGTGCGCAGCAGATACGACGAGGCGTCGTTGAGCGCATGCATAGCGACGAGATCGCCGCGCGCCATCGTGCCGAGCGCGTCGCTCGCACGCCCAAGCGCGACGAGCCCGAGTCCGCCGACCAGCACGGTCAGCGCAACCAGAATGACCCCGACGCCCGTGAGCGTCGTGCGGATCGACCATCTTTGCAGCATCTCGTTTGCTCCTGTCCTGTGCAAATCGGGGCGGGCTATGCAGCCGGGCTGCGGCCGGCAAGGCGCGCTAACACACAAGGCCACGCACGAAGCGCGCGCGAAAACGAAGGCGGCTTGCCGCTCTTTGGCGGCGGCTTATCCGCTCTCTCTCACGCTGGCCTCGCGGCCCCCCGGTTTTACCTCTCGGCGCGTTAAACCAACGCCTCGATCAGAGCCATTTCCCGGCTCGTCATCAGCTTTTCGATGTCCATCAGGATCAGCATGCGGCCTTCCACGGTGCCGAGGCCCGTGAGGTACTCGGTCGTGAGCGTCGCGCCGAATTCGGGCGCCGGCATGATCTGCTCCATCTGCAGCGTGAGCACGTCCGACACGCCGTCCACCACCATGCCGACTACGCGATGCGCGACGTTCAGGATGATGACGACCGTCTGGTGGTCGTACTCGACGCGGCCCAGATGGAACTTGATGCGCATGTCGACGATCGGCACGATGATGCCGCGCAGGTTGATCACGCCCTTGATGAAGTCGGGCGCGTTCGCGATGCGCGTCACGCTGTCGTAGCCGCGGATTTCCTGCACCTTCAGGATGTCGATGCCGTACTCTTCCGCGCCGAGCGTGAAGACGAGGAATTCCTGACCGCCTGCATCGGCCTGCAGCGCGTCGCGGCGTTGCGCGCCGGCAAGGGCGCCGTGCGCGCCGTTGCCTTGAATCGATTGGACTTCTGCCACGTTAGCCCCTGAACGGTTGGGAGATGATTGGTTGAGTGCGTCCGGACTTCATCACGATTACGCGAATTCGGCGAACGCACCCGAATTAGCGCTGGCGCTCACACCGTGTGTGGCGCGCGTCTCGCGATTGAGCGCGGCCACGTCGACGATCAGCGCGACGCTGCCGTCGCCGAGAATGGTCGCCGCCGAAATGCCGTGCACCTTGCGGTAGTTCGTTTCGAGGTTCTTCACCACGACCTGCTGCTGGCCGACCAGCTCGTCGATCAGCATGGCGAAGCGACGGCCTTCGGTTTCCATGATCGTGACGATGCCCTGCGTCGGGTCCGTGCGCGCGCCTTCCACGTTGAACGCCTGGTGCAGCGCCACGAGCGGGAGATACTCGCCGCGCACGCGCACCACGCGGTCGCCGTTGGTGACCGTGTAGATGTCTTCGTGGCGCGGCTGCAGCGACTCCATCACGAAGTTCAGCGGCAGGATGAAGATCTCGCTGCCCACCTTCACCGACATGCCGTCGAGAATCGCGAGCGTGAGCGGCAGCACGATGCGCGTGGTGCTGCCCTTGCCCGCGTGCGAGGTGATCTCCACGTGGCCGCCCATCGCCTGGATGTTTCGCTTGACCACGTCCATGCCCACGCCGCGGCCCGAAACGTCGGTCACCTGCTCGGCGGTCGAGAAACCCGGCAGGAAGATGAGGTTCCAGACCTCGTCGTCGCTCATGGTGTCGCTGACCTGCATGCCCTGCTTGATCGCCTTGGCGAGAATCTTGTCGCGGCGCAGGCCTGCGCCGTCGTCGCTCACTTCGATCACGATGTTGCCGCCGTGGTGCGCAGCGGACAGCACGAGCTGGCCCGTGGCGTCCTTGCCCGCGGCGCGGCGCGCTTCCACGGTTTCGATGCCGTGGTCGAGCGAGTTGCGCACGAGGTGGGTGAGCGGGTCGATGATGCGCTCGATCAGGCTCTTGTCGAGTTCGGTCGCTTGACCGAAGGTGACAAGCTCGACTTCCTTTCCGAGCTTCGCCGCGAGATCGCGCACGAGGCGCGGGAAGCGGCTGAAGACGTAATCCATCGGCATCATGCGGATCGACATCACCGCTTCCTGCAGGTCGCGCGCGTTGCGCTCGAGCTGCGCCATGCCGTTATAGAGACGGTCGTGCAGCGCCGGGTCGAACGTGCTGGTGGTTTCCGCCAGCATGGCCTGCGTAATGACGAGTTCGCCCACGAGGTTGATCAGCTGATCGACCTTTTCGACACCCACGCGAATCGAGCTGCCTTCGGCCGAAGCCGCCGCGGCGGCCGGACGCGCCTTGCGCTCGCCTTCGGCTTGCGCGGGCGCGCTCGCCGGAGGGCGAGGCGCTTCGAGTTCCGGGTGCGGCGCAGGCGGCGCGGCGGGCACCACGGCGCTCGCCGCCGCCGGCGCTGCCGGTGCAGGGGGCGCTGCAGGCGTCAATGCGGCCGCCGGCGCTGCGGCGGGAGCAGCTGCCGCTGCCGGTTGGGCGTCGCCCTGCGGCGCGGCGCCACGGCCGATCGAAATCTGTTTCTCGTCGATCACGAAGCAGCACACCGCGATGATGTCGTCGGACGTCACATCGGTTTCGAGCCACAGCGTGAGGTCGTCGCCGGTCTTCACCTGGCCGATGATGCGGCCGAGGTTGCCGAGCTCTTCGACGAGCAGCTCCTGGTCCTTCGCGTCGACCGCGCGCAGCGTGACGCGCAGGTGCGGGCCTTCGGCGCCGGCATCGCCGCTCGCCGCCGGCGCTGAGGCTGCCGCGTCGATCGCCTCGCTCACGACGTGTTCGGGCGCGCCAGAGCCGCCAGCCGACAGCGTGCTGTGCATTTCGAACGCGGCTTCGAGATCTTCTTCCGAATCGCCGGTGCTCGCCTGCGGGGCCGGCGCGGGCGCGGGGGCCGGTGCCGGCGCCGGTTCAGGCGCGGCTGCGGGTACGCCGCGGCTTTCCGCATAAAGGCGCTCGAGCTTCGCGCGCACGGCGGCAGCCGCTTGCGCATCGGGCTCGGCGCTCGCGCGGTACGCGCCGAGCTGGTCGGAAAGCACGTCCTTCGTTTCGAGGAACGTGTCGATCATGTCCTTGCGCAGCACGAGCTCGTTGTTGCGCGCGCGGTCGAGCAGCGATTCGAGAATGTGGGTCGTCTCGGTCAAGGCCGTGAAGCCGAACGTCGCCGCGCCGCCCTTGATCGAGTGCGCTGCGCGGAAGATCGCCGCCAGATCCTCGGGATCCGGGCGACCGACGTTCAGGTTCAGGAGGAGCTGCTCCATCTGCGCGAGCAGCTCGTCCGCCTCGTCGAAAAACGTCTGATAGAACTGAGTGATGTCGAGAGTCATTGCTCTTTCACCGCGTTAATTGCCTGGGGGGTGCCTGGTCGGTCGCCGCGCGGCACCTCAAGGGTGGGCCTCGCCGAGTGCGCTCGCCAGATCGACGAGCAACTCGGGGTCCACCGGTTTTTCGATCCAGCCGGTCGCACCTGCGTCGCGCACGGCTGCCTTGAAGCCTTCGTCCGATTCCGTGGTCAGCACGAGGATGGGCGTTTCGAAGTACGAAGGATTCGCCCTTAGCTGCTTGATCAGGTCGAGTCCGCCCATGCGCGGCATGTAAAGGTCGGTGAGCACGAGGTCGAAGCGCTGGGCGAGCGCATGCTCGAGCCCTTCTTCGCCGTCGCTCGCCACCGTCACTTCGTAGCCTGCCGAGCCGAGCGCCGCACGCAGGATCTCCCGCATGGACACCGAATCGTCGATCGCCAGAATGTTCCTGATCATCCGTTCCTCGTTGTCATTGCGCTGCCGGCGCTGCCGTTGTTGCCATCGCCGGCGCCACGCTCACCGCGGGCGCCACCGACGGTACGACCGACGTGGCCACCTTCGGCGCGATCGCCACCGGGGCCGGCGCCGCCCTGACCGGCACGGCGTCCGGCGTGAGCGCGGGCAGGCTCTTGCCCGAACCCGCTGCGTCGTCGGAGAGCGTGGTGGCGGTCGAGTCGTCGTGCATGAGCGCGTCTTCGGACTTCCTGTTCAACACGATGATGCTGATACGGCGGTTCTCGGGGTCGAGCGGATCGGCCTTGTTCAGGTTCTGCGTCGAAGCGAGACCGAGCACGCGCAACACCTTCGATTCGTCCATGCCGCCTGCGATCAGCTCGCGGCGCGACGCATTCGCGCGGTCCGCGGAAAGCTCCCAGTTGCTATAGCCCTTGTCGCCGCCCGCGTAAGGCACGGCGTCGGTGTGGCCCTGCACGACGATGCGGTTGGGCACGTCGTTGAGCGTCTTGCCGATCGCCTGCAGGATGTCGCGCATGTACGGCTCGACCACGTCGCGCGCCGTCGCGAACATCGGGCGCTTCTGCGAGTCGACGATCTCGATGCGCAGGCCCTGCAGCGTGGAGTCGATGCGGATCTGCTGCTTGAACTGGCGCAGCACCGGGTTCGCTTCGATCGCCGCCATCAGCTTCACCTGCAGGTCGTGCAGGCGCACCTGTTCCTTGCGCTCGAGCGAGCCTTCGAGCTGCTTAGTGGCGTCGTCGTCGTTGTGCTTCGACTGGTTGCGCTCCGAGCGCTCGGTGGCGCCGTCGCTGCGGCGCGTGACGCCCTGGTCCTGCGACGAGATATCGCGACCGCCGCCCTTCAGGATGCTCGAGTCTTCGGCGCTGCGGTCGCCGCCCCAGAGCGTGATCTTCAGCGGCTGGTTGAAGTAGTCGGCAATGCCGCGCAACTGCACGGTCGTTGCCGACGACAGCAGCCACATCAGCAGGAAGAACGCCATCATTGCGGTCATGAAGTCCGCGTAGGCGAGCTTCCACGCACCGCCATGATGGCCGGCCTTCTTCGGCGCGGCGCGCTTGACAACGATTGCGCGGTCCTTGTTGTTGCTCATGGGCCGTTCCTTACTTCGCCTTCACGCGGCGCACGTGCTCTTCGAGCTCCTGGAACGACGGACGCTCGGTCGAGAACAGCACCTTGCGGCCGAACTCCACGGCAATGGCCGGCGCGTAGCCATTCAGGCTCGCGAGGATCGTCACCTTGATGCACTGGAACATCTTGGTCGACTCGGTCACGCGCTGCTCCGCGAGGCTCGAGAGCGGGCCGATCAGGCCATACGAAAGCAGAATGCCGAGGAACGTGCCCACCAGCGCCTGCGCGATCATCTCGCCGAGCACCGCGGGCGGCTTGTCGGCGGACGCCATGGTGTGAACCACGCCCATCACCGCCGCGACGATACCGAACGCCGGCATCGCGTCGCCCACCTTCGCGAGCGCATGGGCGGGCGCCTCGCCTTCGGCGTGGTGCGTTTCGATTTCCTCGTCCATGAGGCTTTCGATCTCGAAGGCGTTCATGTTGCCGCCCACCATGAGACGCAGGTAGTCGGTGAGGAATTCGACGATGTGGTGGTCGGCCAGGATCTTCGGATACTGCGTGAAGATCGGGCTTTTCTGCGGATCGTCGATATCCGCTTCGAGCGTGAGCGTGCCTTCCTTTCGCGCCTTCGCGAGCAGGACATAGAGCAGCGCGAGCAGCTCCATGTACACGTCCTTGTTGTATTTGGCGCCCTTGAACAGCGTGGGAAGCACGCGCAAGGTGGCCTTGATGGTCTTGATGCCGTTGCCGAGGATGAACGCGCCGACGCCAGCACCGCCGATCATGAGCAATTCCATCGGCTGCATGAGCGCGCCGAGATGGCCGCCCTCGAGTGCGTAGCCGCCGAAGACGCAAAGGATCGTCAAGAGGGTTCCAACGATAATCAGCACTGCCGGGTCCTCACTAGAAATGCGCCGCGAACCGCCGTCGGCCCGCGCCCTTAGCTGGGTTTACGGCAACGGCGCGAAAAACTTTGGGATTGAATGGGCGCGGATCGCAAGCCGGCCGGGCGTCTGCCGTCTGCCTTGCCTGCGCATGACGGATGAATGTGGGGCCGGTTCGCGAAGCCGCGTGGGAAGGGGGTGTCGTGGGCGCCGGTGTCTGGCCGCGGCCGCCAGCGACGATACGTTCGCGGTTTCGGCAATCGCCGTTTGGAGTCGCCTTGCGGCGCCCAAACGGAGACGGGCCGGGTTTATCCGGAGTCTCGGCCTGCACGGACAGCATCTGGCACCATCAAGCGGCATCAAGCGTGCATCGAGCCGCGTCGATTCGCCTCAGGCCGCGATCTGCGAGGCAAGCGCGTTGCGCCGCGTGCGTCCGGCCCGCGAAGGCGGCTGGCACAGCCCGCACACGAAGCCGCGCTGCGGGTCGTGCGCGTGGGCCACGTAGCGGCCGCCGCAACGGCTGCACGGCGTCATCTGCAAGAGGCCCGAGGCGAAGTAGCGCACGAGCGTCCAGGCGCGGGTGAGGCTCAGCGCGGGCGTTTCGTCGTGCAGGCGCAGGTGCTCGAGATAGAGCCGGTAGCTCTTCACGATGGCGTGAATCGGCTCGCAGCGCGCGTGGCGGTTCATGAACACGAACGTGTTGTAGAACAGCGAGGAATGAACGTTGGGCTGCCAGGTCATGAACCAGTCGGTCGAAAACGGCAGCATGCCCTTGGGCGGCGACTCGCCCTTCACTTCCTTGTAGAGCCGGATGAGACGGTCGCGCGAGAGCGAGGTCTCCGCTTCGAGCAATTGCAGGCGCGCGCCCAGCTCGATCAGCTCGATCGCAAGCGCGATCTCCTTTACCTCCTGCACCACACTCTTTGTCGCCATAGACACCCGTTGGAAGCCGCAAAGGAATGCGCGTGGCCCCTGCCGCCGTTTGCGCGGCAGCAAGGGTGCAATGCGCGGCCGCGCGCTGCGGCGCGGGGTGAAGCGGTTCAGCCGATCTGCTCGACGTCCTGGCCCGCCATGACGATCGCCGAATGGGTCAGCGCGGTTTTGCCCTTGTCGGCAAGCGCGCTCAGGATGGCGTGGTCGTCGAACCGGAAGCGGCAAAGCAGCTGGTTCGAAGCGGCAAGGCGTACGGTCTGTGCGAAAGAGAGATTGGCGAGCACCTCGGCGGACTGCTCGGAAATGCCCATGCGGAACATGCCCGTCGGCTTGTCCTCGCGCAAAAGACGTTGCGCGAGCAACAGGTACGACAGGTTCACTTCCTTGATCTCATTGAGCATGTCGCTGTGCGTCGTCGCGCTCATGGATTCCCCCGAATCAAATCGCGGCGGCTGGTCAGACCGCCTGCGGAAAACGTTTGCTCGCCCAGATGCAACCCAAGTGCATCCAAACGGCCTGTTTATGGTCGTGTTCGCATTGTGGCTGGGGCGGGAACAAATGGAAATCGGACGGATGCCGCGACGCGTTGCGAGAAAAACCTTCGCTAACGTGTAGGAATTATTCTGACAAAGCGGCGGGAGCAGCGGTGGGAGGCGGCGCGCGTCATGTCATGCGCATAAGCTGCTTATTTGTCTGCTGATTATAGGCTTTTTCATGGATGCGTCACGCGCGCGTGCTAATGGCGCACGCCCGGCCTTGGGGTCAACGCCTTGCGACCCTTGTTCGAGCGCCTCGGGCACGAGACTTGCGCAGTGCGCGGCCAGGCCACGTCACGCTTTGCAATGGCCGCTTACACCGGCTGTATCCCGCTGTAACAACTTTAAGCGTTTGCAAAACCGCGTGTGTCGGGCTGCGAAATGCCCATAATCGAACTCAGGGATAACCCGATACCGTAGTACCGCCGCAGTGCCGCATCACAGCGTTCGTTGCACACGCGGCTTTTTGCCAGGAGATCGAACAATGCGAATCGCACAAATTGCGCCACTTTATGAAGCCGTTCCGCCCAAGCTTTATGGCGGCACCGAGCGCGTCGTGTCCTATCTGACCGAAGCGCTGGTCGACCTCGGCCACGACGTGACGCTGTTCGCCAGCGGCGATTCGGTCACCTCGGCAAACCTCGAGGCCGCGTGGCCGCGCGCACTGCGCCTCGACTCGACGATTCGCGACGCGCTGGCGCCGCACATGGTGCTGCTCGAGCGCGTGCGGCGCGTCGCGCACGAGTTCGACGTGCTGCACTTTCACCTCGACTACCTGCCGTTCCCGCTCTTCACGACCATGGACACGCCGTTTGTCACGACGCTCCATGGCCGCCTCGATCTGCCGGAGCTGCAGCCGGTTTTCGAGCAGTTCCCGAACGCCCCCGTGATCTCGATTTCGGACTCGCAGCGCCAGCCGTTGCCGCAGGCCGCGTGGCAGAACACGATCTATCACGGACTGCCAAAGAACCTGCTCACGCCGCAGGCCGACCGCAAGCCCGAATACCTGGCCTTCCTCGGCCGGATCTGCCCGGAAAAGCGCGTGGACACGGCAATCAAGATCGCCGCGCTCTCCGGCCTGCCGCTGAAGATCGCCGCCAAGGTCGACAAGGTTGACCAGGAGTACTTCAAGACCGAGATCGAGCCGCTGCTCTCGCAGGCCCATGTGGAATTCATCGGCGAGATCAACGAAGAGCAGAAGCCCGAGTTCCTTTCGGGTGCGAAGGCGCTGCTGTTCCCGATCGACTGGTCCGAGCCGTTCGGCCTCGTGATGATCGAAGCCATGGCGTGCGGCACGCCGGTGATCGCCTTCAATCGCGGTTCGGTGCCGGAAGTGATCGACCCGGGCGTGACAGGCTATGTCGTCGAGGACGTGCAAGGCGCCGTGGCAGCGCTTCAGAATATTGATTCGCTTTCGCGCGAAGCGATTCGCAACCAGTTCGAACGCCGCTTCACGTCGCACATCATGGCCGGCAATTACGTCGACACTTATACGTCGCTCATCGAAGCCGCACAGCGCCCGGTACTGCGACGTGTCGCCGCCGGCTGAGTGCGAAGCATTCCAGGTTTCGTGATAAATCCAGACAAATGCAGGGCGTGAATCGTTTGCGAGTCGTCAAATAACGTCATTACACGCCGATTACGGATGACGCACAAAAAAGAGCCGCATGAATCATGCGGCTCTTTTATTGCATTTGCGGTTGTGGCGATATGGCGGCCCGGTCGTTCCTCGCCCGCCACGTGCCTCACGCGATCAGGTAGCGTTCGCGGTTCTTGCCTGCGATCCACTTGGGCGGCTTGCCGCGCCCGCTCCATGTCGCGCCGGACTTGGGGTCCTGATAACGCGCGGGCAGCGGCGCCTTTTTCGGCGGACGGCCGCGGCGCGCGGCCTCGGCAAAGCCGAGGTCCTGGGCCGAAAGGCCGTACTCGGCGATCTTTTCCCTGATCGTGGCGATGACGTCCGCGATCTCCGCGCGCCGCGCCTCTTCGGCCTGAGTCTGAAGCTTTGCGATCTGCGCCTTGAGTTCTGAGTATTGCGACATTTCTATTCCCCCTTCATTGCTCATGAAACCGGCTCGATCGGAGATTAGACGTAAATAACGGAATTCGCAATCGCTATTAATACTGCTTTATCACTCCATTTCCCAATTTAACGATCGACCACTTCTGGCGCAATTGCGCACACATCAATCGCAATAATTCGATCAATTACGTCAAAATTGACAATCCTTGACAGCACCGAAAAAAGCGACTGCCTAGAATCTGGCATTTCCCGGTGCCGGTACTTTACGCGGCCCCTTCAAAAATCGACTTTTCGAGGTGTCACGCAATGCACTTATCCAAGCGGCTCATTGCCGAACTGATCGGCACGTTCTGGCTCGTTCTGGGCGGCTGCGGCAGCGCCGTGCTCGCGGCCAACTTCGCCGGCCCGGTTCACGGGCTCGGCATCGGCTTCGTGGGTGTCTCGCTCGCGTTCGGCCTGACCGTCCTCACCATGGCCTTCGCCATTGGCCATATTTCGGGCTGCCATCTGAATCCCGCCGTGAGCGTGGGCCTGACCGTGGCGGGCCGCTTCCCGGCGCGCGACCTCGTGCCCTATATCGCCGCACAGGTGGTGGGCGCGGTGATCGGCGCGTTCGTGCTCGCGCTCATCGCCACGGGCAAGCCCGGCTTCGACCTCGTCGCGAGCGGCTTCGCGACCAACGGCTATGGCGAGCACTCGCCGGGCCACTACGCCATGGGTGCCGCGTTCGTGTGCGAGGTCGTCATGACGGCGTTCTTCCTCTTCGTCATTCTCGGCGCAACCGACAAGCGCGCGCCCGCAGGCTTCGCACCGATCGCCATCGGCCTGTGCCTCACGCTCATTCACCTGATCTCGATTCCCGTCACCAATACCTCGGTGAATCCGGCACGCTCAACCGGTCCCGCGCTCTTCGTGGGCGGCGAGGCCATCTCGCAGTTGTGGCTGTTCTGGGTCGCGCCGATCGTCGGCGCGGTGATCGCGGGTATCGTGTACCCGGCGGTGGCAGGGCGGCGCGAAGCGGTAGTGGCCGTCGCCGTGCGCGAAACGGCCTGACGCGTTCTTACACGCCTGCGCGGCTCGGAGCACGCCGAATCGCGCCACTTTGATCGTGCAGCAGCAAGCGGGCGCTTCGGCGCCCGTTTGTCTTGCGGCCTCAGGTGCTGCAAATGCGCCGCCGCTGTGCGGCTGACCAGGGCGGCCGTGGCCGCGCTGCTAGAATCGGACGACTTTCCCACTGTCTTGTCACCTGGAGCATCACGCCCAGTATGAAGCGCTCACGCCCCGGGCCAATCCGGCTCGCCCCGATGCTCGCCGCTGGGCTGAGCGCACTGGTATGCGCCTGCGCGCCGCTACCTCAGGCAAGCGAGGCCCCGAACGGCGCCGAGGCAACGCAAACGAATGCGAGCAGCACACCCGCCACGCGCAACCCGCAGGACGCGCGCAACGTCGAGACACTCATCTTCGTGAGGCATGGCGAAAAGCCGCCAGAGGGATTCGGTCAGCTCAACTGCAAAGGGCTGAACCGCGCGCTCGCGCTGCCGGCGGTGATCGCAGCCAAGTACGGCAAACCCGACGCCATCTACGCGCCCGACCCCGGCGAGCAGAAGGAAGACAACGGCCATTCCTACTATTACGTGCGCCCGCTCGCGACCATCGAGCCGACCGCGATCCAGTTCGGCATGCCGATCCAGACGCCGTACGGCTTTTCGAAGATCGACGCCCTGCAGACAACGCTCGTCGATCCGCGCTGGCGCGGCCGCACCGTGCTCGTTGCCTGGGAACATCGGGAAATCGAGACGCTCGTGCGCCGCGTCGTCGCCACGCATGGCGGCAGCGCGAGCGACGTACCGCGCTGGGAGAGTGCGGACTTCGACAGCATCTATGTCGTGCGCATCGACTGGAGCGGGGGCGCCGCACGCGCGCGCTTCTCGCACGAACGAGAAGGGCTGGACGCTCGCGCCGACGATTGCCCGTGCGCGCAACTGCCCGCCGCGCAATAACTGACTGGATTCAATCGCGAAGGCCGTAAAGGCGCGACTGGCGCCGCGCCTTTACGGCATCTAACGCTTACGCCCGTGTGAGCTACGACGCGAGTTCGTCGTTGAGCGCGAATAGCTTGCGCAGATGATGCGCGACACCGGCCTCGAAGTTATTGCCGATGCGCGGTACCGAAGGCAGCCGCTTGATGAGATCGGGATTGGCGTTGTTCATCATGAACGGATGACCCGCCGTTTCGAGCAAATCGATGTCATTCATGTTGTCGCCGAACGCAACGCAGCCCGCGGCGTCCATGCCGAGCCGCTCGAGCACGACGCGCAGCGCGCGGCCCTTCGAAACACCGGCCACCATCACTTCAAGGCAATCGGGCAGGGAATAGGTGACATAGAGCGCATCGCCGAATTCGCGCGCGAGATTCTGCGCCACGTGTGCGAGATCCGCCGGATCGCCAATATAAAGCGCCTTGGCAATGCCCGCGCCCGCGTAGTCGCGCAGATCCGCCACGCGGTACTCGAACCCCGAGTCCTGGTGATACGCGAGCAGTTCAGGTGCATCGCGGTCGATGAGCCAGGCGTCGTCGGTATAGATACTCACGATCACGCGGCCGTGCTCGCCCACGGTGTCGGCGGCAACGAGGCGCTCGACCATGGGGGCGCTCAGATTGCTCGCGTGAATGAGCGTGTCGTCGGGCGCGTGCACGCGCGCGCCGTTCGCGGTGATGAGATACGGCCGGATGCCGAGCACGTCGCGAATGCCGGCGACGTCGCAGTAATGGCGGCCGGTCGCGATCACGAACGGAAGCCCCTGCGCCTCGAGGGCGCCCAGCGTGGCAACCGTGAACGGATCGACCTGATGGTCGCTATTGAGCAGCGTTCCGTCGAGATCGGTTGCAATGACCTTGTACATGGTGAGCAGGCGGCTAGCGGAAAACGTTCAATCGTAGCATCTGTGGCCAGGCGCCGCCCTTGACCTACGTTCCCGCCCCTTGCCGCGCGCCGCTCAGTTGCCTGCTGCGGCGTGTGCGAGCCGCTGGGCTTCGCGCTGCGCAAGCCGGAGCGCGCCGGTCGTTGAGTCGGCGAGCGGGGCGCGCAGGCGCTCGCGCACAGCTTGCGGCACCCACTCGCGCAGCGGCTGCCCGAGGCCGCCCGAGAGCGCCGCAGGCAGGCTGCCCGACGGGTCGAGCGCGGTGATGAGCTTCGCGATCTCCACGCCGGCTTCGGCGAGGAGCCTCGCGACGAACGGATGTTCGCGATGCGCGAGAACGACCGGCGCGAGGCTCGCATAGGCAGTCTGGTTGGCTGCGCACTGCCACACGATGAGGCTGTCGCGATCGGTCGCCCGCGCGTGTGCGAGCAGGGCCCGCGCGAAGTCGTCCATGGGCCCCCGCGCGTCGAGCGCCTGCTGGGCCCAGACGATCGCGCGCAGGCCGAACCACGCACCGCTCGCTTCGTCGCCCGAGGGAAAGCCGAAACCGCCCGCAATGCGGCACTGGCCGTCCTCATCGAGCACCGCTGCAATGCTGCCCGTGCCGAGTGCGACCACGACGCCCGGCGCGCCGCCGTGCGCGCCCAGCAGCGTCGTGTACGCGTCGCTTTCCACAGCGAGTCCGGCCACCGGCGGCGCGGACGTGCGAAACGGCGCCAGCCAGTCGGGGTTGTTCACGCCTGCGAGCCCGCAGCCGAGCACGCATTGCGACCAGTCGAACGCAAGCCCTGCCTGCGCGAATGCAGCGCGGCACCCTTCCTCGATCGATTGCCAGGCACGCTCGATACCGAGTCCGAGCCCCGACGGCCCCGCGGCGGCACGCGCGAGTTCGACGCCATTCGTGTCGCCAAGCGCGATGCGCGTGCCCGTGCCGCCGCCATCCACGCCAATCAGCCAGGTGTATTTCTGCATGATGTCCGCCGCGCCTCGCGCGCCTGTGTGCTCGGCTCGAAAGCCAAAAATTTCGTCGTGCCGCAGAGACTAACGGCTTCCCTCGGTTCGCACAATCGGCCATCCGGCCAGGGTGGCGGCACGACACCGTTCCGCTATGCTTGCGTGGCCTGAACGACGTCTCGCAAGGAGAACTTACCGTGACACACCGCTGCAACTGGGTATCGGCCGGCGCGTCGCCGCAGTATGTGCAATACCACGACGAAGAGTGGGGCGTGCCGTCGCGGGACGACCAGCATCTGTTCGAAATGATCGTGCTCGAGGGCGCGCAGGCCGGACTCTCGTGGTCCACGATCCTCAACAAGCGCGAAGGCTATCGCCGCGCCTTCGCCAACTTCGACATCGAGAAAGTTGCGCGCTTCACGCCCAGGCACGTCGAAACGCTCATGCAGGACGCCTCGATCGTGCGCAACCGGGCCAAGATCGAGGCCGCCATCGCCAATGCCCGTGCCGTGCAGCAAATCCAGGCCGAACACGGATCGCTCGCGAAGTTCGTCTGGTCGTTCGTGAACGACACGCCTGTCCAGAACGACCTGGCATCGTATCGGGACGCTCCGGCCTCCACCGAAGTCTCGGACGCCCTTAGCAAGGCACTCAAAAAGTACGGCTGCAAATTCGTTGGCACGACGATCTGTTACGCGTTCATGCAGGCCGTCGGCATGGTCAACGACCATGAGCGCGATTGCATGCGCCGCGAGGCTTGCGCAGCACTTGGCAAGAAGAAGCGCCGCGCCTGAGCGCAACGAAGCACGGGCGCAAGCACGTCATGCAGTGCGCACGCCGGGAAAGTGCCGCGCGGGCTCCGATGCGCTTTGCCAACCATTGTCTGGCACGGTTTTGCCAGCTACCAGAACGCTTGCGTCCAACACCGGCTCGGGGAATTTCTCATCGCTATGGTGCGCAGCCCCACGGTTTTCCGCTGGCATGCCGTTATAACGGGAAGTGAATGCAGGCGCGTCAGGGGAACGGGTAGTGATGTCGGCCGGAAGGCCGGCGGCGCCGCATTAGAAGGGAATTAACCTGTGCCCGGCACCTGGGCCGCAGGGGGCTGAAATGAAAAACGTCCACTTCCTGACCCATCAGGAGATCTTCGACCGCGCGGTGGTCCATCTCTTTGGCCAGGGGCGCGCGGCCCTTCTTCCACGCGGCGGCGGCGCCTACCGGGGCGGTGGCTGCGGGGGCGGCTACGGCAGCGCACACAGCTACGGCGGCTGCCCGGTCGGCAGCTTCATCCGGCCACGCGACTATATGAGCGCCATGGAAGGCATACCCGTGCGCTTCATTGGCCGCGAGACGAGCGAAGTGCCGCTCTATATGGACGTGGGCGTCGCTGCGCTGAAAAAAGCGCTGCTGCGGGCCCATATCAACATCTACGATCCCGCCACGATCAATCTGCTCAGTTGCCTGCAGAACGTGCACGACGTGTTTGGTGTGTGGGAATGGCGCGAGCGCCTTTGCTCGATTGCCGCGCAGTTCGGTCTCTCGCCCGGGCACCTAAAGGACGCCGCGTAGCCCCACCCGGCACGCACGATCGACACATAATCGACGCCCAAAGACGCCAAAACACAAACGGCGGCGCAGCTTCTTGCGAAGCATGCGCCGCCGTCTGGCGGAACACCGAAAAGCGAAAAAGCTTAGTGGAGCTTCTTCGGCAGCATCTGGCTGCGCAGGCGCTTGTGCAGGCGCTTAACAGCAGCTGCCTTCTTGCGCTTGCGAACGGCCGTCGGCTTTTCGTAAGCTTGACGCTCACGCAGCTCGGCGATCAGGCCGTTCTTTTCGATTGCACGGCGGAAGCGGCGAATCGCCACTTCGAACGGCTCGTTTTCCTTCAGAAGAATCGTCGTCATGTATTTCCTAACTCAAATCGCTTAATACGGTTCAAAGGCGTGAGCGTCAAAGCCGCTCACGCGCCGGCCCTCCGGTCGTTCGCCACGTTGGGGCTAAACGAGAGGCAAGGCGGCCACGGAGGCCGGAAAAGAGAAGTAGGGGGTTCACAGCGGAACGCGATCAGGTCGACCTTGCTGCAACACACCTGACCGCCGGTTTGCGGCCGCCAACAGTAACGAACACGGCAACAAAACAGGCAAAGATCTCAATTCACTCTCAATGATATCAGGAAACAATCCGCCCGACCAGGGTTTCTTGATTCTAGTCAGTCACTTGCGCAGCGAGCCGCAGCCGCCGCGCAAGTCCTGTCAATCAGGACACCTGGATAAATGCCCTGCTGGTCAGGCGCTCGCGTCATTGAGCGCCTGGATGTCCGCCGGATCGAGCTTCAGCCGCACGGCGGCGGCCAGGCTCTCCAGCTGATCCAGCGAGGTCGCGCTCGCGATCGGCGCAGTAATGCTCGGGCGCGCGATCAGCCACGCCAGCGCAACGGCCGCGAGTGTGCTGCCGTGGCGTTCGGCCACGTAGTCGAGCGCCGCGAGGATCCGGATGCCACGGTGATCGAGATACTTCTCGACGCGCGAGCCGCGCGTGCTCTTCGCAAGATCCTCGCGCGAACGATACTTGCCCGAGAGAAAACCACTTGCAAGGCTGTAATAGGGTACGACCGCGAGCTTCTGCGCCATCGCCACCGGTTCGAGATCGGCCTCGTAGTGGGTGCGGTCGTACAGGTTGTATTCGGGCTGGATGATCTGGTACGCGGGCAGGCCCGACTTCTTCGACACCGCGAGCGCTTCCTCGATGCGTGCGCCCGTATAGTTCGACGCGCCGATCACGCGCACCTTGCCGGCCTCGATGAGGCGCTGGTACGCGCCGAGCGTTTCCTCGAACGGGACCTTCTGGTCGTCCTCGTGCGAGAAGTACACGTCGATGTAATCGGTCTGAAGGCGGCGCAGCGAATCCTCCACGGCGGCCGTGATGTTCGCGGCGGAAAGACCCGGGCGGCGCGCATCTTTTGCGACCTTCGTCGCGATCACCACCTTGTCGCGCTTGCCGCTCTTGGCCATCCACTTGCCGATGATCGTCTCCGATTCACCGCCCTGGTTGCCGGGCACCCACGCGGAGTACACGTCGGCGGTATCGATGAAGTTCAGGCCGGCGTCGGTGAAGGCGTCGAGGATCGAGAACGAGGTGGCTTCATCAGCGGTCCAGCCGAAGACGTTGCCGCCGAACATGAGCGGGGCGACCTGCAATGAAGAAGTGCCGATCCTGCGTAGTTCCATGGGGCCTCCAGAAAAAGGGCGAAAGGGAAAGCGTTGAGGATACGCCGCCTCGCCAGGCGCTGCAGCCGGCACGGGCGCACGGCCAGGATCGCGCCGCCGGCGGCGTTCGCGCTAAACCACGCGCAATACCTGCCGTAAACACGCTTGCAAACGGCATTACGCAGTCGTAGGTGCGGGGCGGAGTGGCAAGCGCGCAGCGGCACAACAGCATTTTGTATGCGCCGCGCAAATGAGGTCTCGATTGTCGATGCTTCCCCTCAAGTTTTTTTTACCCACGCCGACAACCTTCACTGAGGCGGCCAGCAATGAGAGATTGCTTCCGCCGCGGCCATAGTGGCTTGTAACGGGCTTCCAGCCCGCTTAGGAGAATTTCCATGCTCGGAATTAACAGCAACATCAACTCGCTCGTCGCGCAACAAAACCTGACGGGCTCGGGCAGCGCGCTGTCGCAAGCAATCACGCGCCTGTCGTCGGGTAAGCGCATCAACAGCGCAGCTGACGATGCCGCAGGCCTCGCGATCTCGAACATCATGCAGACCCAGATCAACGGTCTGAATCAGGGCGTGTCGAACTCGAATGATGGCGTTTCGCTGGTTCAAACGGCATCGAGCGGCCTCTCGTCGCTGACGAGCAGCCTGCAGCGTATCCGCCAGCTGGCCACGCAGGCCGCCAACGGCTCGATGACCGACGACGACCGCGCAGCACTGCAGCAGGAAGTCTCGCAGCAAGTTTCGGAAATCAACCGTATCGCTTCGCAAACGACGTACAACGGCATGAACGTGCTGAACGGCACGCTCGGTAACGTGTCGTTCCAGGTCGGCGCGAACGTCGGTCAAACGATCAGCCTGAGCCTGACGCAAAACATGTCGGCTGCCTCGATCGGTAGCGGTGTGCCGCAAGCTGGCCAGACGCTCGGTTCGTACACCGGCCTGAGCCTGAACTCGGACGGCACGGCCGATGTCGACGCAAACGGCAATTCCGTCGCCGGCGCAGCGATCACCTCGATCAACGTGGTCTCGGACGGCAGCGGTGGCTTCACGTTCACGGACCAGAACAACCAGGCGCTGAATTCGACGGCTGTCAACGCGCTGTTCAGCGCAACCGGCGCTTCGGTTACCGCCGACGCCAACGGCAACGGCGTGATCCTGGGCTCGGGCACGGCACTGTCGCTCACCGACACGAACCTCGAAGGCCTGGACGTGGCAGCGACCTCGGGTGCAGGCAACTCGACGGCCGAAGCCGCAGTGACGTCGCAGATCAACTCCTACAACGTGCCGACGGACGTTGCAGACGTCAACATCAGCACGGCAAGCGGCGCAAGCATGGCCATGGAGTCGATCGACAACGCGCTGAACACGCTGAACAACCTGCAAGCAACGCTCGGCGCAGCACAAAACCGCTTCACGGCAATCGGCACGACGCAGCAAGCTCAGTCGACCGACCTGTCGAGCGCACAATCGTCGATCCAGGACGCTGACTTCGCACAAGAAACGGCTAACCTGTCGAAGGCTCAAGTGCTCCAGCAAGCAGGTATCTCGGTTCTGGCGCAAGCGAACTCGCAACCGCAGCAGATCCTGAAGCTCCTCCAGTAATACGAGCTTCTGTAGCCCAAGCGTTGCGCGCCCGGCCGCCATACCCGCGAGCGCAACGCAAGCCAATCGGGAGCATCGTCTCCCGATTGGCGTTTCCCAGACTTGAACTGATTCACACTGCAACGCCGACGCACGGAGCCCCTTCATGTCCACCGTATCCAGTTCGACAGCCAGCACGATCGCAAGCAGCGTCGCCGCTACGACTGCAGCGAGCAATGCCGCTTTGCAGGAAGCCGCCCAATCGATCGTCAGCGGCTCGACCGGCAACTCGTCGATGGACGTGAACTCGCTCGTCACGGCGCTCGTCAACGCCAAGGTTGCCGGACAGACGGCTACGATCAGCGCCGAGCAGTCGCAGGACAACACTGAAATTTCCGCGTACGGCGCGCTTTCCGCGGCGCTTTCCGCACTCCAGGCGGGCCTTTCTCCGCTCTCGGACGGCACGACGCTCAATTCATTCAGCACGACGACCAGCGGCACCGGCATCACGGCCACCGCGGGCGCCGGCGCGGCAGCAGGCACGTATTCGCTGGACGTAAAGCAGATAGCGCAGGCACAGGTGCTCACCTCGACCGGCTACAACGCAACGACAGCGCTCGCATCGGGCGCGTCGACGATGACGCTGACGGTCAACGGCGCAAGCACCACGATCTCGCTCGACAGCACCAACAGCACCGTTTCAGGCATTGCTTCGGCGATCAACTCGGCCAGCAACAATCCGGGTGTGACGGCAACGGTCGTCAATGGCGCAGACGGCGCCCACCTCGTGTTGCATTCGACCTCGACGGGTGCTTCGAACGGCATCAGCATCGCGATCAACGATACGAATACCGGCGATGCGCTGAACGGCCTCGCGGTGACGACCACGGCAGGGACGGCGATCACGAGCGCGAGCGCGAGTTCGAGCGACCTCACCGCCAACCAGTCGACGCTCTCGTACACCGACAGCAGTGGCGCAACGGTGAGCGGCGTCACGAGCACGGGCACCTGGACGCAGTCCACGGCCGCCCAGGACGCCTATTTCACGATCGACGGCACCGGCGCCACCAGTTCGACGAACACCGTGAAAACCGCGCTGTCCGGCGTCACGCTGACCCTCACCTCGGCTGCCATTGACACGTCGAGCACGGGCAGCGGCGCACAAACGCTGACGGTTGCGCAGGACACGAGCGCCGAGTCGAATGCGATCAACAATTTCGTCACGCTGTACAACACGCTCGTGACGACGATGGCCACACTCACGTCGTTCAGCTCGACCTCGACGTCGCAAGGCGTGCTGCTCGGCGACTCGACGCTGAACATGATCCAGAACCAGCTCGCGACGATCGTGGCAACGGGCGTGAAGAGCGGCAACACGACGACCAGCCTGGCGACGATCGGCGTGACGCTCAATGCCGACGGCTCGCTCTCGGTCGACAGCGACACGCTGAACGCGGCACTGTCGGACAATCAGTCGACGGTCGCAGCGCTGTTCAATTCGACCAACGGCGTGGCCGCCCAGCTGAACAACAACATCACGAGCTATACGTCGAGCACGGGCATCATCACGACGCGTACCAACTCGATCCAGTCTGACCTGACGAACCTGTCGACGCAGCAGTCGAATCTCGCCGACTACCAGGCGCAGCTCACCAGCATGTACACCGCGCAGTTCACCGCGCTCAACACGCTGATGGCAACGATGAACAACAACCAGCAGTACCTCACGCAGCTCTTCGGCGGCACGAACAGCGCGGGCGCGCTGGCCACCAACAAGAGCTAAAGGCACCGGGCAGGAGAGACGACATGGAATTCGCAGCGCCCATCGATCGCATCTGGCAGATCACGAAAGACATCGAGCAGGCAGCGGCTGTCGGCGAGTGGGAAAAGGCGGCCGAGCTTGCGAACGAGCGCTCGCCGCTTCTCATGTCGCTCGCCCCGAAGCAAACGGGCGCCGCGCTCGACGTGCTCAAGCAGGTGCATGCAATCGACACGCGTATCGCCGAAGCGGCGCAGTCGGCGCAGACCACGCTGAGCGCCGAATTCCGCACGGCCATTCAGGCTACGCGTAATGTGAACCAGTATCAGCGCGTTGCGCAGTTCTGAAACCCAGACCTCGCCGCGCACTTACGAACAATAACCAACGATTGCGTCCTTAGCGGCGTATTTAGGTATTCAGGCCCGCCTTGTGCGGGCTTTTTCTTTGCGCGCCCTCTTTTTGCACGACGGCCAACGCCCTTTGCAGTCGAATTGGCGTCCGTTTTGACGCCAACTCGGCGCATTAACGAAAGGCATCGGCCGCGATAATTTCCTTACCATTGCTTCCTGCGGCGCAAGCTCGCCTTTGTCATGACTGCTTTCCCAACTCCGACCGAAACCACCGCGCTCGCGCCCGCATCGCAGCCAGGAGGCGACATCGAACGCGCGATGGAAACCGCGATCGAGCACCATCGCAACAAGGAATACGCGCCAGCCGCCGCACTCTACGCCGCCGTCCTCGAGCGCGTAAGCGATCATGTCGACGCCCATTACCATCTTGGCGTGCTGCGCATGCAAACGGACCAGCCAGCCGAAGCCGTGGCGCATTTCGAAGCCGCGCTCGGTCAGGTGCCGTCAAACGGGCAAATCTGGGTCTACTACATCAACGCCCTCGTCGGCAGCAATCAGCTGGAAGCGGCGCGGATCGCACTCGCCATCGCGCATCGGGAATACGGCCTGCCTGCTGAGGCAGTCGAGACGTTGAGCGCTCGCATCAGCCAGCCCAATGCCGCGAGCGAGGCCGCGCCGGCGCCCTCGCCCGAAGCCTCGCCGCAAAGCGATACGCCTGCGCAAGAAGCGCTTGAAACGGTGGAAACGGTGGAAGCGGCGGCCACCGTGCAAATCGATACGCGCCGGGCCCCGCCAAAGGAAATGCGCCAATATGTGCAGCTCGTCAACAGCGGAAAAATCGATGCCGCGTTGAAGCTCGCCCAACGCCTGACGGAACAATATCCGTCGCACGGCGAATGCTGGCTTACGCTCGCATCCGCGCTGCGCAACATGGGCCAGTACCCGGAGTCCGTGGGCGCCGCCGAGCGTGCCGCCGACTTGCTGCCCAATGACCTCACCGCGCTCACGATGCTGACCGACGGGCTGCTGATCACCCGCCAGTATCGGAAAGCCGAAGTACGCTGCCGCAAGGGTCTCGAAAAACATCCTGAGAGCGCAGCGATGCATCGCACGCTTGGCAGCACCCTGCAGGCAATGGGCCAGCACGCCGAAGGTCTCGCCCATGCTCGCCGCGCGGTCGAGCTGGCGCCAACCGACGCGCTCGAAGTCGACGCGCTCGGCAACGCGCTGATGCTGCATGGACTGTATGACGAAGCGGAGGCCACCTTTCGCCGCGCACTTGAACTGGCACCCATGCAGGCTGCAACGCGCAGCAATCTGCTGTTCTGCCTGATGCACAAGATCGATCTCGATGCAGCAAGCGCATTCGCGGAATTCCGCGAGTTCGCGGCGCACCAGGAAGCCCCGCTGCGCGCGCGCTGGCCGAAACATACCAATGACCGCAATCCATCACGGCAACTGAAGGTCGGCTTCGTTTCGGGAGACCTGGTTAATCACCCCGTCGCTTATTTCTTTCTCGCTGTGCTGGAGCATCTGGCGCGCGACACCAGCCTGTCGCTGCACATTTACTCGAATTATGTGATCACCGACGGCTTCACGAAGCAAATCCGGGCGCACGCGCAAACGTGGCATGAAGTCTTCAGCATGAATGCCACCGCGCTCGCGCAGAAGATCCGTGACGACGGCATCGATATCCTCATCGACCTGTCGGGCCATACCGGGCGCAACCGGCTCGTGACCTTCGCGCACAAACCGGCCCCGGTTCAGGTGAGCTGGATCGGCAACCCGGCTACGACCGGCCTGACGGCCATCGACTATTACATGTCGGACCGTTTCGTCACGCCGCTCGAACAGTTCGCCGATCAGTTCTCCGAAAAGCTCGTGTTCCTTCCGGCGCTCGCGCCATTCAAGCCTCACCCGCAGTCGCCGGAGGTCAATCCGTTGCCGGCCCTGAAAAACGGCTATCTGACGTTCGGCAGTTTCAGCCGGCTCGTGAAAGTCGGGCCGGAAGTGATCGCGCTCTGGGCGCGCGTGCTGCGCGAGGTGCCGAATTCACGCATGCTCATTGGCGCAATCACGGCGCCGGAGCAGATGACCAAGCTCGTCAAAATGTTCGCGGACGAAGGGGTGGCCCCGCATCGCATTGGCTTTCTTCAGCGCAAGGGCGTGACGACCTACTTGCAGCAGCACAATCTGATCGACGTGTGTCTCGACGCGTTCCCGTTCGCCGGTTCGACCACCACGATGCAGGCCCTGTGGATGGGCGTGCCGACCATGACGCTGCCCAGCGTTTCGATGGCAAGCCGCGGCAGCACGGGATGGCTCTCGCACCTCGGGCTCGACGAGGCATTCGTCGCGCGCGACAAGGACGACTTCGTGCGCAAGTGTGCCGCACTGGCCGACGACGTCGACGCACTCGCCACGGTGCGCCGCGAGTTGCGTCAGCACTGCATGCAGTCGCCGCTTATCGACGCGAGCACGATCGCCGATGCGACGTCGCGCGCGCTGCGCATCATGTGGCAGCGGTGGTGCGATGGGCTCGAACCGGAGCATTTCGAAGTGCCGGCGCGGACCGAGAATAGGCCCGCGTTGCCGGGCGCCACGCCGGTTCCCGACCCGCAGGCAGCCCTGCGACAAGCGCTATTGATCGACACCGGCGGCATTCCCGCAGATCTGAAACCCATTCGTTTCGTCTGCGGCACGCGTTGCAGCCGTCAGGAATTTTTTAGTGAAACGGCGCTGGGGCGTTCGCTGAAGCTTTATGAAAACCAGCCCGGCATGCAGCTTCAGCTGTTCGATAACAACACGCGCGGCCTCTCCAGCATCTATAACGCGGCAATCGACTACGCGAAGCAGCATCCGGCCATTCTCGTATTCGTTCACGACGACGTCTGGCTGAGCGACTACTTCTGGAGCGAGCGCATCCGTGAATCGCTCGCCCATTTCGACGTAGTGGGTCTTGCCGGCAACCTGCGCCGGTTGCCTCGCCAGCCGGCATGGTGCTTTGCTACGCCGGACCTGCGTCGAGACGAGCTGAAATACCTGAGTGGAACCGTCGGCCACGGCAAGGGCTTTCCGAGCAACAACGTATTGAACTTCGGCCCCTCCAGACAGGCATGCAAGCTCCTCGACGGCCTGATGCTGATCGCGGATAGCGAAACGCTGCAGACCAGTGGACTGTGCTTCGACGAGCAGTTCAAGTTCCACTTCTACGACATGGACCTCTGCCGCCAGGCCGAACTCAAGGGTCTGCGCATGGGAACGTGGCCGTTGAGCGTGGTTCACGAAAGCGTCGGCTCGTTCGGACCGCGCGCCTGGCGCGAAGGTTACGACCTCTATTTGGGCAAATATAAGGAGTAGGACGGTGGATCAAACTCCTGTGCATCAGAATCACAACCCGGACCTGCTCCAACTCATGCCAACAGCCGCACGGCGCGTGGTGGAGGTGGGTTGCAGCTCCGGGGCCCTTGCGCGTGAATACAAAAAGTCGAATCCGGCGGCGCACTACACCGGCATCGAAATCGTTCCGGCCTACGCCGAGATGGCACGTGAGCACTGTGACCGTGTGGTCGATGTCGATATCGAACGGGTGTCCGTCGAGCAGTTGCGCACGGACTTCGAGGCCGACTGCTGGGTCTTCGGCGATGTGCTCGAACATCTTTACGATCCCTGGGCGCTGCTGAAAAAACTGCGCGAATCGATGGGTCGCGGCGGCTGTGTCGTAGCGTGTATTCCCAACGCGCAACACTGGAGCGTGCAGGCGCGCTTGAGCATAGGCGATTTCCGGTATCAGGATTCCGGCTTGTTCGACCGCACGCATATCCGATGGTTTTCGCGCGTCACGATGCTGGAAATGTTCCGCAACGCGGGCTTCGTTGTCGACGCCGGCAAAGCCCGCGTATTCAACGAACCACAACGCGAAGCCTTTTTGCCCGTTATTCGCGCGATGGCAACGGCAACGGGCGCCGATGCGAATGTTGCGGTCGAGGACTCGAAAGCGCTCCAGTACGTGTTCAGAGCTAGCGTGGCGTGAGCTCAATCTCAGCGGTAGCTCACGTTTCAATCGCCTCAGCCCGCCTTGCGCGGGCTTTTTTTCTTCCGGGCAACGCCGGGGCCAGTCCGGCGTTCGAGCGAGGCAAGCGACGCGGCGCCGATCAACGCGCACCGCGTCTGCGCTTCATGCCCTAGGCGGCGAGTTCACCCACCACACGCTTGAAGTGCTTCTCGAGATTGCGCACGAACTTGGGCGTGTCGTAGAGCACGCCGCTTTCTTTGACCTGCTTGAGCTCGCCGCGCAGGCGGCGCAGTTCCGCCGGGTCGGTCGCGAGTGCGACCGCCTTTTCCTCGTAGTCCTGCCAATTGTGGGTAATCAGCTCCGGCAGCCCGGCCGCGGTCAGGAGCGCGCCGGCCATGCGCGAGGCGAACGACTGGCCCGAGCAGGTCAGAAGCGGCAGCCCGGCCCAGAGTGCGTCGTTGGCGGTCGTGCCCGCGTTGAACGGGAACGTGTCGAGGAACAGGTCGGCGACCAGGTAGCGGGCGAGATAGTGCTCGGGCGTCACACGCGGCGCGAACACGAGACGCTGCGGATCGATGCCGCGTTTTTCCGCTTCCTTGCGCAGATTCGCTTGCGCCCAGACGTTGTCGGCGAGCAGCCAGAGCACGCTGCCGGGCACGCGCCCGAGAATGCGCATCCAGACGTCGAAGACCTCCGGCGTGTATTTGAAATTATTGTTGAACGAGCAGAACACGACGGCGTCCTCAGGCAATCCGCTGTCCTTGCGTGACGGCGCGGCGGCAATCACGCGCTGGCGGTCGCTCACCTGATAGACGTCGGGCATATAGAGCGGCGTCTCGGTGTAGTACTTCGCGGACTTCTTCGGGATGACGAACTGATCGGCAACGACATAGTCGATGAACGGGAAGCCCGTCGTGGCCACGAGTCCGAGATAGGTCACCTGGATCGGAGCCGGGCGCGCGGCGAGAATTTGCGGGCGCGCACCGAGTGTCTGCCCGTGCAGGTCGACCAGAATGTCGATCTCGTGCTTGCGGATCAGCTCGGCTGCCTCCTGATCGGTGAGGCCGTCGATCCGCTCGAAATGATCCATGCCGCGAATCACGCGCTGGCGCAGCGCCGAACCGTCTTCTTTCGTCCAGCAAAAGCCATAGACCTCGAAGCGCTTGCGGTCGTGCAATTCGAACAGTTCGGCAGCCAGCATGGCGATCGGATGCAGGCACAAATCTGAAGACAGATAGCCAATACGGATCTTCTTGTGTCCGTAATTTTTCTTCTCCGCCAACGCGGGCACATCGCAATTGAGCTTGGCGGCGACGAACTGGCGAGCGGCGGCCAGTTGCTCATCGAGGTCGTCGGATTGGGAAATCATGCCAAGTGCGGAGGTCGAGCGGCGCATCAGCGCGGGATCGACGCCGGGCAACGACGCATAGACCGGCCATTCGCAGGCCCGCGCGCGCAGGAAAACGAGGTGATGCAGCACGTCCGGCTGCGACGGATCGATTTCCAGGCTTTTGACGAGCCAGTTCATCGCCTCCGCGTAATTGCGTTTGTTCTCGTGAATGCGGCCGAGATTGTTGAACGCCTGCATGCGCAACGGCGCGTTCTCGGCGTCGGTGGGCGACACGGTATTGGCAACCCACGTCCATTCGGCGATCGCGGAGTCGATGTGGTCGATCCGCTCGTAAATGATGGCGAGATTGACGTGCGCTTGCGCAAACGAAGGCGCGATTTCGACCACGCGCAGAAAGGCGCTCTTCGCCTCCTCGGTCAGCCCGAGGGCGTTGTAGCTCGCGCCGAGATTGAACAGGACAAAATGATTGAACGGCGTGTTGTTGCGTGCGAGCCAGGTCTGGTAAAGCACAGCGGCCAGTTCATGCTGGCCGGCCGCGCCCAGCGAGGAACAGTAATCCACGACCTCGTTCAGGCTGAGGCCTGCGCGCCAGGCCGACACGAGCTTGCCTGTGTATCCGGCTTCGACCGGATTCGTCTGGGAAATCATAAGTAGATGGGATTGAGCAAACGTTGTCGGACAGTCGCCTCAAATGGCAGTAGCCCTCAATAAAAGAGGCCAAGCATACCGTGGGATGGTAGGCCTGGCCTCGTGGATAAAACGCTCTGTCGTGTCTCCGATACGTCCCCCACGCGGCCCTTTCGGACCGAGCGGGAAGACGTAACCGTGCGCTAGCTTCAGCGCTTAGTGAAGGTGCAGCGCCTGGAGCTGATCGCTGCTGAGGCCCGCCACCTGTGCCGACGTCAGCGCGTTGACCTGGGTGCTGGTCAGCGAGCTCAGTTGGCTGGTGGTCAAGCCGCTGGCCAACTGGCTGCTGGTCAGGCCCGAGATCTGGCCCGTCGTCAGGCTCTGCAGCGCGCTGCTGCTGAGGCCCGCGAGACCCGCCGTCGACAGCGAGCTGATCTGGCTCGAGCTGAGTGCCTTCGCTTCCGCCGACGTCAGATTCTGGAGCTGCGACGATCCGAGGTTCGAGAGCTGCGTCGTGCTCAGACCCGCCACCTGACCCGTCGTCAACGAGGCGATTGCCAGCGTTGCCAGCTGCGCCGTGCTCAGCGCGTTCAGCGTTGCCGTGCTCAGCGACTGCACCTGCGTGCTGCTCAGCGAAGCAATGCCGGCCGTGCCAAGACCCGCCGCGAGTTGCGAGCTGTTCAGCGCCTTGATGTCAGCCGAGTTCAGCTCGCGCACCTGCGTCGAGCTCAGCGCCGCGAGCTGGCCCGTGCTCAAACCGGAAACCTGTGCGCTCGTCAGCAGGTTCACCGACAGCGTCGCGAGCTGCGACGTCGTCAGCGCGTTGAGCGCCGTCGAGGTCAGCGACTGCACTTGCGAAGACGTCAGCTGGCCAATGCCTGCCGAGCCCAGCGCCTGCACTTCAGCCGTGTTCAGCGCGTTCAGGTCGGCCGTGCCGAGCTGTGCAACCTGGCTGGAGGTCAGTACCGCAATA